>NZ_BAABEM010000008.1:0-336311 GCF_039540155.1 Gibbsiella greigii | reverse complement strand
TTACGGGCCGTAAGTAACGGAGTCTGATGCAAATGTCAGATCGTATGCGCCTGTTAGGGCGCGGCTGGTAACAGAGCCTTATAGGCGCATCAGAAAAACCTCCGGCTATGCCGGAGGATATTTATTTTTTTTTAACTCCCTCGCAGTATTACTTCAACGGTGATTGCGCCGTATTGAGACGTGCAGCCAACGTGGCCTGGGCGTTGCCACTCACATGTTTTTTGTGCGGAAACGCGCAGTGCGGTTACTCCGTTTCATTACTTGCTGCAAACCTCTGCGCTCTGCATTCCCCGCTTGCCACTTGTGGCTGGTCAGCATTACTGCCCCGCGCTATATCTGGGTGCGAACACCAGAACAAGCCAGGGAGACGGCATATCAAAACCTCGGTCGATATTGCAGCCATCGGGGTGGCTGCCGGCACATTGCCATTACTGCTATTACCGCAGCTTCCCCCCTGGCCATGGCTAGTGATCATTGCCGCTGTCGCGCTGCTGCTGTGGCGGCAAACGCAGAATTCCCTATGCCAGGCAATGTGCTGGTTGTTGTGCGGCTTTTTACTGGCGAGCGGTAGCGCCCGCGTGTTGGTGGGGCAGATCACCGCGCTAATTGGCGCGCCGCAAAATATCATCGTCACCGTAAGCAGTATCCGTCTGCAGGATGAAGCGCCTGGCCGGGTAATTTTTCGCATCGAACAGGTTGATGGGCGTTGGCTATTGCCGGCGCTTTACTTCAGTGCCGGCTGGAAGCAGGCGATACCCTGTGCTGGCCAACGCTGGCGGTTGCAGGTTCGTTTGCGCCCGGTACACGCCGTTCTCAATCAGGGTGGGTTTGACAGCCAGCGTTGGGCACTGGCACAGCGGCAACCGCTTACCGGGAGAATAACCCAGGCGGCGCTGCTGGATCCCGGCTGTAACCTGCGCCAGCGCATTATCCACCATGCAGAACAGAATATTCCCGCCGTGAATTATAAATCGGTGTTGCTGGCGCTGGCCTTTGGCGAGCGAACGTCGCTGGAGAAAGCGTTGCGCACGCTAATGCTGAAAACTGGCATAGCCCACCTGATGGCGATTTCCGGGCTGCATGTGGCGATGGCGGCGATCCTGGTTTGGTTATTACTGCGCGGCGTGCAGTTTTTTTTCCCGCCCTATTGGATTGGCTATCGTTTCCCGTTAGTCGTGAGTTGGTTTTTCACTGTGATTTATGTCTGGTTGGCCGGCGGCCAGCCGCCTGCGGTGCGCACCGGAGTGGCGCTGACTCTGTGGATGTTGTTGCGTATTGGTGGGGTGCAGTGTTCCTCGTGGCAGGTTTGGCTATGGTGCGTCAGTTTAATCCTGTTGTGCGATCCGTTGGCCGTGCTGTCAGACAGCTTTTGGCTATCCGTTATGGCGGTAGCCTCACTGATCTTCTGGTTTGACTGGGTGCCGCTAAGCGAGCGTGTACGCACCGCCTGGTTTTGGGCGCCGGTACGCTGGCTGCACCTGCAGTTAGGCATCACGTTGCTGCTGGTCCCCATGCAAGCCGGGTTGTTTCAGGGGATGACCTTAACCTCGTTGCCGGCCAACCTGTGGGCTGTGCCGCTGGTTTCCTTTTTGACCGTGCCGTTGATTTTATGGGCTATTGTTTTGGGCACACTCCCCACCGTCAGCGCGGCACTGTGGTGGCTGGCCGATCAAACGCTGCTGTGGGTATTTATCCCGCTAGGCTATTTGCAACGGGGGTGGGTTGAGCTTGGCGCTTCATCTTTGCTTATCAGCCTGGCGGGGTGGTTGCTGGTGGTCTGCTGGCGTTTCAATGGCTGGTGGCATTACCCCGGTGGGCTCCTGGCATTGGCTCTATGCGGCTTCTTGTGGCATGAACGCCCCGATCCTTACCGTTGGCGCGTGGATATGCTGGATGTTGGGCACGGCCTGGCCGTCGTGATTTCCGCCCAGGGGAAAGCAGTGGTGTTTGATAGCGGCGGGCAGTGGCAGAGCGGCAATGCGGCGGAGCGCTATATTCTGCCGTTTCTCACCTGGCGTGGCCTGGCTGTTGAGCAGATCATCATCAGCCACAATCATCTCGATCATACCGGTGGACTGGCAACGCTGCGGCAGGCATTCCCACAGGCCAGCGTACGCAGCCCACAACTCGGTGCCGGCCATCTGCCGTGTATGGCCGGCGAGCACTGGCACTGGCAAACCCTGGATTTTCGCGTTTTGGGGCCCGGCAAGCGGGTGGCCGATGCGGGCAACAATGACTCCTGTATCGTTCGGGTGAGTGATGGGCAATACAGCGTTTTGCTGACGGGCGATGTCGAGCAGAAAGGGGAGGCGCTGCTATTGCAGCAGCAGCGGCATTTATTGCCGGCAACGGTGCTGCAGGTGCCGCACCATGGCAGTAAAACCTCGTCTTCTTCGCCGTTTATTCGCGCAGTGGCGCCCAAAGCCGCGTTGGCTTCGGCTTCGCGTTATAACAGATGGCGTTTCCCTGCTGAGAAAATTGTTACCAGATATGTGGGCTATCAGGCGGACTGGCATGACACAGCCCGCTCAGGGCAACTGAGCGTCTTTTTCTTCGACAAAGATTGGCAGATTCAAGGCTTTCGCGAGCAATTAGTGCCCCGTTGGTATCATCGGTGGTTTGGTGTTATGGAGGATAATGAGTAAAATGAGCCGCTATTTCTTCCAATGCTGGTATTTGCATGATGAATGATAAAGATCTCTCGACCTGGCAGACCTTCCGTCGCTTGTGGCCGATGATCACACCTTTTAAAACTGGGCTGATCGTAGCCGCTATCGCGTTAATTTTAAACGCTGCCGGCGACACCTTGATGTTGTCGCTGTTGAAACCTCTGTTGGATGAAGGTTTTGGCAAAGCAGACAGCAGCGTTCTGGTCTGGATGCCGTTGGTGGTTATCGGCCTGATGATTATGCGCGGCCTCACCGGTTTTATTTCCAGCTATTGCATTTCCTGGGTATCGGGGATGGTGGTGATGCAAATGCGCCGCCGTCTGTTTGGCCATATGATGCGGATGCCCGTGGCCTTTTTCGACCAGCAGTCAACGGGGACGCTGCTATCGCGTATCACTTACGACTCCGAGCAAGTGGCATCGTCGTCGTCCAGCGCGCTGGTTACCGTGGTGCGAGAAGGGGCTTCGATCATCGGCCTCTTCATCATGATGTTTTATTATAGCTGGCAGCTTTCGGTGATTCTGATTGTGCTGGCGCCGATCGTTTCTTTCGCGATTCGCCTGGTATCGAAGCGTTTTCGTAATATCAGCAAAAATATGCAAAACACCATGGGGCAGGTGACGACCAGCGCCGAGCAAATGCTGAAGGGGCACAAAGAAGTGCTGATTTTCGGCGGCCAACAGGTTGAAACCGAGCGTTTCAACTCGGTCAGCAATCGCATGCGTCAGCAGGGCATGAAGCTGGTTTCCGCGTCGTCCATCTCTGATCCGATCATTCAGCTTATCGCATCGCTGGCGCTGGCGTTTGTGCTGTTTGCCGCCAGTTTCCCCAGTGTGATGGAAACCCTGACGGCCGGTACCATTACCGTGGTGTTCTCATCGATGATTGCCCTGATGCGGCCGCTCAAATCGCTGACCAACGTCAACGCCCAGTTCCAGCGCGGTATGGCGGCTTGCCAAACGTTGTTCAGCATTCTGGACATGGAACAGGAAAAAGATAGCGGTACCCGCGAAGTAACACGCGCCAAAGGGGATATTGAGTTCCGTAATGTCACCTTCTACTACCCAGGCAAAGAAACGCCGGCGCTGCGCGACATCAACCTGAGTATTTCTGAAGGCAAAACGGTGGCGCTGGTTGGGCGCTCCGGCTCGGGTAAATCAACTATCGCCAACCTGTTGACCCGTTTCTATGACGTGCAGGAAGGGGCGGTGTTGATGGACGGTTACGATCTGCGTGAGTACACGCTAGCATCCCTGCGCGATCAGGTCGCGCTGGTATCTCAAAACGTCCACTTGTTTAACGACACCATCGCCAACAATATTGCCTATGCGCGTGAAGATCGCTATAGCCGCGCAGAGATCGAACAGGCGGCGCGCATGGCTTATGCCATGGACTTTATCGACAAGATGGAAAAGGGGCTGGATACGGTGATCGGCGAGAACGGCGTGATGCTCTCCGGTGGGCAGCGCCAACGTATTGCCATTGCTCGGGCACTGCTGCGCGATTGCCCAATCCTGATCCTGGATGAAGCCACCTCGGCGCTGGATACGGAATCTGAACGAGCGATTCAGGCGGCGCTGGACGAACTGCAGAAAAACCGTACGTCGCTGGTGATTGCGCACCGCTTGTCCACGATTGAAAAAGCGGATGAGATTCTGGTTATCGAAGATGGGCGTATCGTTGAACGTGGCGGGCATGATGAACTGCTCGCCCGGCAAGGGGCTTACGCGCAACTTCACCGTTTGCAGTTTGGCCACTAATGATCGAGCGTATCTGGTCTGGCGGTTCACTGCTCTATTTGCTGCTGTTGCCGCTTTCCTGGCTGTATGGCCTGGTGAGCGGTTTAATCCGCCTGAGCTATCGTCTGGGGCTGCGCAAAAGCTGGCGGGCGCCGGTGCCGGTGATTGTGGTGGGCAACCTGACTGCAGGCGGTAACGGTAAAACGCCGGTTGTGATTTGGCTGGTAGAGCAGTTACAGCGGCGTGGTTACCGTGCGGGCGTGGTGTCGCGCGGTTATGGCGGCAAGTCCGCAAGTTACCCGCTGTTGCTGGATAGCGCCACCACAACGGCGCAGGCCGGTGATGAACCGGTGCTGATTTATCAACGTACCGGCGCGCCGGTCGCCGTTGCGCCCAAGCGTGTGGCCGCGGTGCAGGCACTGGTGCAGCAGCACGCGCTGGACGTGGTGATCACCGATGACGGTTTGCAGCATTATGCCCTGCAGCGTGATTTTGAAGTGGTGGTGATTGATGGCGTGCGGCGTTTTGGCAACGGCTGGTGGTTGCCCGCCGGTCCGATGCGCGAGCGTGCTGCTCGTCTGAACAGCGTGGATGTCTGCATTGCTAACGGTGGCGTGGCCCAGGAGGGTGAAATCGCCATGAAGCTGCAGGCTCAGGATGCGGTGAATCTGCTCAGCGGTGAGCGGTGCCCGGTTGCTGAACTGCCCGAGGTGGTTGCCATGGCCGGCATTGGCCACCCCCCGCGTTTTTTCGCCACGCTGGAAAAGCAGGGCGTTGAAATGGTGCGGGAGGTGCCGTTTGCCGACCACCAGGCCTATAGCTTGCCGCAGTTGGCCGCGTTGGTTCAGCCGCAGCAAACGTTGTTGATGACCGAAAAAGATGCCGTGAAATGCAGAGCGTTTGCTCAGCCGAACTGGTGGTATTTACCGGTTGATGCGCAGTTGCCCCAGCAACAGGCCGAACAGTTGCTGCAGCGCATCGAGGCGCTACTGAAATAACCCGTATGCCGCCTAGCCTTATGGCGGGGCGGCGTGTTGCATGGATAAAAAACGCTTTTTGTAATCAAAAAGAAAATAAATAATCAAGAGTTATCATGGAGATACTTCATCGGTGTGCATGATGATGAAAATAAAATGTTAAACTCGCTTGTGTAGCCGGTTGTTTTATGAGTAAATAAGCCTCGGCCTGTGATACAGACCTATTTATGCCAGAGTTTAGAGTTAAGCAGTTCCTTCAAAGCCGTTATCAGTCGATTCCGCTTCAAAGACGAACCTTCTAAGTACCTCCCATAAGTAATGTTTCTGCAAGCAGTCCAAAGTGCCTTATGGCAAGTTTTTATATTTAAAAGGTAAATGTAATGTCTAAGAAGATGGGTCAGGTTAAGTGGTTCAACGAGAGCAAAGGTTTTGGTTTCATTGAACAGCACGACGGTGGTAAAGATGTGTTTGTACATTTCTCTGCTATCATGACCGACGGTTTCAAAACCCTGGCTGAAGGCCAGCGTGTTGAGTACACCATTCAGGACAGCCCGCGCGGGCCGGCTGCCGCCAACGTTGTTGCCCTGTAAGTTCAGGTAATAGCGTATCGAGATCTTAATACAACCATGATGCAGCCGGTAGGCAGGCATCATTGCGGAAGATATTAAGTTCAATAAGCCCGCCAGCGTGCGGGCTTTTTCATGTTTGCTCATAAGGAGTTTATGACGAAAAACTTAGGATGGGCTGGTAGCATCCAGATAACAAATACGCATGGCGTAGTTCCGGGTGCCCACAAAAAAAGGAAATCAGTTATGTTAAAAAATCGGATGTTAAAAATGGGTCGGGTGAAATGGTTTAATCAGGCTGAAGGCTATGGTTTTATTTCACCGGTTGATGGCAGTGACGAAATATACGTCAGCCGCCAGGCGATTGCCAATACCAAAAACAAATCACTTACCGAAGGCCAGAACGTTGAGTTTTCGATCGGCCGTGGCTCTAATGGGCTGTCGGCTGCAGACGTTATCGCGTTCTAAGCTTCTTCCTCCTCGCCAGTGCCGGCGCTGCCGCTACTTTGCACTGGCGAAGAAAAATCACGCCAATTCCACTATTATCAAGTAACCCCCCTTTCAGCAGGACGACAGGATGCCTTTGCCGGTTATTTCATTGGCCGCCGCCCGCGCACTACACCTTGCCGCCCAGGGCTTATTAACCCCGGTTCGGCGTAAAGCCCGCCCAGACGATGTTATCCAGGCGATTCAACGGATGGGCTTGCTGCAAATCGATACCATCAGCGTCGTTGCCCGCAGCCCTTATCTGGTGCTGTTCAGCCGTCTTGGCGATTACTCGCCCGCATGGCTGGATCAGGCATTAGCGCAGCGGCGCCTGTTTGAGTACTGGGCGCACGAAGCCTGTTTCCTCCCCATTGACGACTTCCCACTGATGCGCCATCGCATGCTGGCGCCACAGGGAATGGGCTGGAAATACTCGGCACAGTGGGCAGAACAGCACCAGGATGCCATAGAGGCGCTGGTGCAACACATTGAGGAAAAAGGACCGGTGCGCTCGGCGGATTTCAGCAGCGCGGACAAAGGCAACAGCGGCTGGTGGGATTGGAAGCCGGAAAAACGCCATCTTGAACTGTTGTTTACCACCGGCAGGCTGATGGTGGCCGAACGCCGCAATTTCCAGCGGGTGTACGATCTTACCGAACGTCTGATGCCGCAGTGGGATGATACGCAACATGCGTTGCCAGAAAGCGCTGCCCGGCAAGAGATGCTCCGGCGTACCTGCCGCTATCTGGGTTTTTTCCGCGCCGAATGGCTGGCGGACTATTATCGCTTAAAGCGTGTTGCGCCGGGAAAACTGCTTGCCGAGCTGCAACAGCAAGGGGAGATCATCCCGGTCGCCGTCGCCGGTTGGGACGCGAAATGCTACGTCCACCGTTCGCTGGCCGCGCAACTGGCGCTGGCCGAACAGGGCAAACTGACATCGACGGTATGCACGCTGCTGTCGCCGTTTGATCCGGTGGTGTGGGATCGCCGCCGTACCAGTGAACTGTTTGGTTTTGATTATCGCCTGGAATGCTATACCCCGAGCGAAAAAAGGCAGTATGGCTACTTTACCCTACCGATATTGCAGCGCGGCGCACTGATTGGGCGCATTGATGCCAAAATGCACCGCCGTCTGAGCATATTCGAGGTACGCAGTTTGCACCTTGAGCCGGGGGTTCGCCTGGGCAAACAGCGCTGCCAGGATATGTATCAGGCCATTACCCGTTGCGCGCAATGGCACGGGGCGCGGCAGGTGGCGTTAAAAACGTTGCCGGATGAATTGGCTGCGCGCTGGGGCAGTGGCTGGGAAGTGGAATAACGAACGGCGTTGCCATAAAAAGGGGGGTAAAACGAGTGCCAGCGCCGTTCGTTACAATACGTGGTGTTATTTGCGGTACTACCTGAGAAATTGAGTGGCAGAAAGCTACATCGACTGCTTATGATTAATTGTGTGATGCTTGCCACACAAAATTCTACGCCTGCGGCCAGTGCAATTCAACCCCTTCACGGAAATGTCATCAAGGGTTCAGCCGGTGATTAACCGTAACACCACGTTATGCTATTCTCATGCCTCTTTTCCTGAAGTCATATCTCCACCCTGGAGGGAACATGGATCACCGTTTACTTGAAATCGTTGCCTGCCCGGTCTGTAACGGCAAGCTTTACTACAATAAAGAAAATCAGGAACTGGTTTGCAAAGTGGATGGTTTGGCCTATCCGCTGCGTGACGGTATTCCGGTGCTGTTGGAAAACGAAGCGCGTGCCCTGTCACTGGAAGAGAGACACGCATGAGCTTTATCGCGATTATTCCTGCGCGTTATGCGTCAACGCGTTTACCGGGCAAACCGCTGGCGGATATCCATGGCAAACCCATGGTGGTGCACGTCATGGAACGCGCTCGCGAGTCCGGCGCGGCGCGCGTGATTGTCGCCACCGATCATGCCGATGTGGCAGATGCCGTGGTGGCGGCCGGCGGCGAAGTGTGTATGACCAGCCCGGATCACCACTCTGGTACTGAACGTTTGGCGGAAGTGATTGAACATTACGGTTTTGCCGATGACCAGATCATTGTCAACGTCCAGGGTGACGAACCGTTGATCCCGCCGGTGATTATTCGCCAGGTGGCGGAAAACCTGGCGGCCTGCAGCGCCGGCATGGCGACGCTGGCGGTGCCGATTGACAGCGCGGAAGAAGCGTTTAATCCCAATGCGGTGAAAGTAGTGATGGACGCGCAGGGATATGCGCTGTATTTCTCGCGCGCCACCATTCCCTGGGATCGCGAGCGTTTTGCCGTTTCGAAAGCCGCCATCGGCGACAGCCTGCTGCGCCATATCGGCATCTACGCTTACCGCGCCGGCTTTGTGCGCCGCTATGTGCGCTGGGCGCCCAGCCAACTGGAGCAGATCGAGCTGCTGGAACAGCTGCGTGTGCTGTGGTACGGCGAGAAAATCCACGTGGCGGTCGCCAAGGCCATTCCCACCGTTGGGGTAGATACGGCGGAAGATCTTCAACGCGTGCGCGATACCCTGTGCGGCTGATTGTCCCCGGGTGATAGAACGGCCAGCGCGATATCGCGCTGGCCGTTGTGTTTTTGCCTATAGCTCTTCGTTTTGTTGATCTGCATTGAAGTATTTCCCCGCATGGCGTTTGATGATGTAAAGCGCTTTATTTTTCCTCCAGAGGTTTTGCTTGATGGAACAGTTACGTGCCGAACTGAGTATTGTGCTGGGCGAATCAATCAGCCGCCTTGAACGCGTCAGCGAGCAACCCTACGCGCATATGTACTCATTGTACGATCAACATGATCACGCCATCCCATTGATGGCGAAAAGCTATGTCTGCGCGGGGATCGCCCAACAAGAGGCCTATAAGCTTTCAATGCTGGCGCGGGAGGGAGATATCCGTTTGCCGACGGTGTTTGGCGTGGTGTATACCCACCAGGCGCCGTACAAGGAAATTCTGCTGATCGAACGGCTGCGCGGGGTACCGGTTGAAGCACCCGCGCGCACGCCCGACCGCTGGAACATGCTGAAGGGGCAGATCGTGGAAGGGATGTTGGCCTGGCACCGCATCGACAGCCACGGTAACGTTGGCACTGTCGACAGTACGCAGGAAAACGACTGGTTTTGCTGGTATCAACAGCGGATCGAGGTGTTATGGTCGACGCTTACCAACCTGAATTCGCCGCAGTTAACGATGGACGATCGCCGCTTGCTGTATCGCACGCGCGAAGCATTGACCCATTTCTTTGTCGGCTTTGACGATCCCTGTGTGTTGGTGCACGGCAACCTGACGCTGCGCAGTATGCTCAAAGACGCCAAAACCGACCAACTGTTGGCGATGTTTAACCCAGGCATGATGCTTTGGGCACCGCGTGAATACGATCTTTTCCGGCTAAGCGAACCCGGTATGCCAAGCCAACTGCTGTTTGAGTATTTGCAGCGGGCGCCGGTGGCGGAATCGTTCATGGCGCGCCGCTGGTTGTACACGGTATGGGAAGCCGCCGCGCGCATGATCCATACCGGCAAGCTCGATCGGCAACTGTTCAGCAATGCTTCGCAGCAACTGTTGCCGTGGCTGGCGGGTTAATCGTTATCGGCGCCTTTTACCCGTTGCCACAGGCTGCCCAGCGTTTCATACCAGGCGCGTTCGCTGTGCCCCAGGAACATGGCCGAAGGTAATACGCGATCCCAGAAATACAGCGGTGAGGCGATCGCCAACTGGTTGGCCGGCGCGGGAATCGGGTGCAACCCTTTGGCGCGAAAGAAACGCATCGCCCGCGGCAAGTGGTTGGCCGAAGTGACCAAAATAAACGGCTGTTGCCCCACCAGTTCGGCGACTTGCCCTGCCTCTTGTTCGGTGTCCATCGGGCGATCGAGCACCACGATATCACTGCGCGGCACTCCCAGGCTCTCCGCCACTCTGGCGGCGGTCTCGGCGTTGCTCAGCATATTGGCGCCGCTGGCGCCGGTAAACACCATTTTGCTGCCGGGGTGCGCCAGATAGAGACGTATGCCTTCGGTAACCCGCGGCAGGCTGTTGCCGATCAGATTGGAGCTCGGCGCCCAGTCCGGGTTATACGTGTAGCCGCCACCTAATACCACGATATACTTCGCCGCGTCGTTGCCGCGGTAGGTGGCGTATTGCGCCTCGATGGGCTGCAACAAGCGATCGGCAACCGGCTGCAGACTGAAAAGCAATAAAAACAGCCAACTCAGGGTTAAAATAGCCTTACTGCTTTTCTGCCAGCGGGTGAACCATATCAGTAGCAGTGCCAGCCCCATCAGCAAAAGCAGGGCGGGCAGCGGCATTAAAATACCGCCGATGAACTTTTTCAGGTCAAACAGCATCAAAAATCCGATCCTTTTGGGTGAAAAAACGGCATCCAGGCGCAATCTGGCTGCAAGAAGATTCATTCTAAGCCAGTCTGTGCCAAAATAGCAGGTTTGAATAGGCGGGCGTTTTGCCGGAGCCAGAATAAAAGCAGTGGAGCCACTGTCTTATGCAGGATCGCAATTTTGACGATATTGCTGAAAAGTTTGCGTGTAATATTTATGGCACCACCAAAGGGAAGATTCGCCAGGCGGTGCTCTGGCAGGATCTGAACGCGTTATTGGCGCAACTGCCGCAGCGACCGCTGCGCATTTTGGATGCCGGCGGTGGCGAAGGGCATATGGCCTGCCAACTGGCCGAATTAGGACATCAGGTATTGTTGTGTGATCTTTCCGGTGAGATGATCCAGCGGGCGGCGGCATTGGCAGAACAGAAAGGTGTGAGCCAGAACATGCAATTTAGACAAAATGCTGTTCAGGATATCGGCCAGCACTTGGAACAACCTGTCGATCTGATATTGTTTCACGCGGTGCTTGAATGGATCGCTGAACCGCTGGCGGCGCTGCGGGCGTTGTCAGCCTGTTTAGCGCCGGGCGGCGCGCTGTCGCTGATGTTTTTCAATGCTAACGGCCTGCTGATGCGCAACGTGGTGTTGGGGAATTTCCAGCTAGTGGATCCGCAGGTCAGAAGGCGCAGAAAGCGTTCGTTGTCGCCGCAGTACCCGCATCAGCCACAGGATGTTTACGGCTGGTTGGAACAGTTAGGGCTGCGCATTAGCGGCAAAACTGGTGTGCGGGTGTTCCATGATTATCTGCAAAGCCGGCAGTTACAGACCGAAAAATTTGAAGAATTATTGGCGCTTGAACAGCGCTATTGCCGGCAAGAGCCGTACGTGAGTTTGGGGCGCTATATTCACGTGATGGCGCATAAACCCGACCTGAAGGACGAACTATGAGTGAGTTTTCCCAGACTGTACCCGAATTGGTCGCCTGGGCACGGAAAAATGATTTCTCTCTTTCGCTCCCTACGGAGCGTCTTGCGTTTCTGCTCGCTATCGCCACGTTAAACGGGGAGCGGCTGGATGGCGAGATGAGCGAAGGGGAGCTGGTTGATGCCTTTCGTCATGTCAGCAAAGGCTTTGAGCAGACGCATGAAACGGTGGCGATTCGTGCCAATAATGCCATTAACGATATGGTGCGCCAGCGCCTGTTGAACCGCTTTACCAGCGAACTGGCGGACGGCAATGCCATCTACCGCCTGACGCCGCTAGGCATCGGCATTACCGACTACTATATCCGCCAGCGCGAGTTTTCGACGCTGCGGTTGTCGATGCAACTGTCTATTGTGGCGCAAGAGCTCAAACGCGCGGCGGACGCCGCGGAAGAGGGCGGGGATGATTTCCACTGGCACCGCAACGTGTTCGCGCCGCTGAAATATTCGGTGGCGGAAATCTTCGACAGCATCGATATGACCCAACGCGTGATGGACGAGCAGCAGCAAAGCGTCAAAGAAGACATTGCCGCCTTGCTTAATCAGGATTGGCGCGCAGCCATTTCCAACTGCGAAATGCTGCTGTCGGAAACTTCCGGCACTCTGCGCGAACTGCAAGATACGTTGGAAGCCGCAGGCGATAAGCTGCAGGCAAACCTGTTGCGTATCCAGGACGCCACCTTGGGCGATGCGGAGCTGAGCTTTGTCGATAAGCTGGTGTTTGATCTGCAGGGCAAGCTGGATCGCATCATCAGTTGGGGCCAACAGGCCATCGATCTGTGGATCGGCTACGATCGCCACGTGCATAAGTTCATTCGTACCGCCATCGATATGGATAAAAACCGGGTGTTCTCACAACGCCTGCGCCAGTCGGTGCAAAACTATTTCGACAACCCATGGGCGCTGACCTTCGCCAACGCCGATCGCCTGCTGGACATGCGTGATGAAGAGCTGGCGCTGCGCAGCGAGGAAGTGACCGGGGAGTTGCCGCCGGACCTGGAGTTCGAAGAGTTTAGCGAGATCCGCGAGCAGCTGGCCGCCATGATCGAGCAGGCGCTGCAGGTGTATCAGGAACAAAAAATACCGCTCAATTTGGGAACGGTAATGCGCGATTATCTGGCGCAATATCCGCGTGCCCGTCATTTTGACGTGGCGCGTATAGTGGTCGACCAGGCGGTGCGTCTTGGTGTGGCTGAAGCTGATTTTTCAGGGTTGCCGGCCGAATGGCAGGCAATCAATGATTACGGAGCCAAGGTACAGGCCCATGTCATCGACAAATATTGAACAAGTAATGCCAGTTAAACTGGCCAAAGCGCTGTCTAATGCGTTGTTCCCGGCGCTGGATAGCCAACTACGCGCTGGCCGCCACATCGGTATTGATGAGCTGGACAACCACGCCTTCCTGATGGATTTTCAGGAAGAGCTTGAGCTGTTCTATGGCCGCTACAACGTGGAATTGATCCGTGCGCCGGAAGGCTTCTTCTACCTGCGCCCGCGTTCGACCACGCTGATCGCACGTTCGGTGCTGTCCGAGCTGGATATGATGGTGGGCAAAATCCTCTGTTATCTCTACCTCAGCCCAGAGCGCCTGGCGCATGAGGGCATCTTCAGCCATCAGGAACTGTATGATGAACTGCTGAGCTTGGCGGATGAAAGCAAACTGCTGAAGTTCGTCAACCAACGTTCAACCGGTTCCGATCTCGATCGGCAGAAACTGCATGAAAAGGTGCGCACCTCGCTTAACCGCCTGCGCCGCTTGGGGATGGTTTACTTCATGGGCGGCGACAGCAGCAAATTTCGCATTACCGAAGCGGTGTTCCGCTTCGGTGCAGACGTGCGCAGCGGTGACGATCCGCGTGAAGCGCAGTTGCGCATGATTCGCGACGGTGAGGCCATGCCGATTGAAAACAGCCTGTCACTTCATGATGACAACGAAGGCGATGAGCAATCGGCAGCCAATGCCCAGGACAGTGCAGAGGATGAACAGGAATGATTGAACGCGGTAAATTTCGCTCGTTGACGCTGGTTAACTGGAACGGCTTTTTCGCCCGCACTTTTGATCTTGATGAACTGGTTACGACACTTTCCGGCGGTAACGGCGCCGGCAAATCCACCACCATGGCGGCCTTCGTCACGGCGCTGATCCCGGATCTGACGCTGCTGCACTTCCGTAACACCACAGAAGCCGGCGCCACCAGTGGCTCGCGTGATAAAGGCCTGCACGGCAAGCTGCGCGCCGGGGTGTGTTATTCCACGCTGGACGTGGTCAACTCGCGCCATCAGCGCGTGGTCGTTGGCGTGCGCTTGCAGCAGGTGGCCGGCCGCGATCGTAAAGTGGACATCAAGCCGTTCACCATTCAGGGTTTGCCGACCTCAATTCAGCCCACGGAACTGCTCACGCAGACGGTGGGCGAGCGCCAGGCGCGCGTGCTGCCGTTGCAGGAGTTGAAAGAGCGCGTGGAGGAAATGGAAGGGGTGCAGTTCAAGCAGTTCAATTCCATTACCGATTACCACTCGCTGATGTTCGATTTAGGGGTGATCCCGAAGCGCCTGCGTTCTTCGGCCGATCGCAGCAAATTCTATCGGCTGATTGAAGCCTCTCTTTACGGCGGGATTTCCAGCGCCATTACCCGTTCGCTGCGTGATTACCTGCTGCCGGAAAACAGCGGCGTGCGCAAGGCGTTCCAGGATATGGAAGCCGCGTTGCGCGAGAACCGTATGACGCTGGAAGCGATCCGCGTCACGCAGTCGGATCGCGATCTGTTCAAACACTTAATTGCCGACGCCACCGCCTATGTGGCCGCCGACTATATGCGCCACACCAATGAGCGCCGCATCCATTTGGATAGCGCCATTGCGTTGCGCAGCGAATTGTTCACCAGCCGTAAGCAACTGGCCGCTGAGCAGTATCGCCACGTTGAAATGGCGCGCGAGCTGGCTGAACAAAGCGGTGCCGAATCCGATCTGGAAACCGATTATCAGGCCGCCAGCGATCACCTCAACCTGGTGCAAACGGCGATGCGTCAGCGGGAGAAGGTCGAGCGCTACGAGGCCGATCTGGAAGAGCTGTCCTATCGTCTGGAAGAACAAAATGAGGTTGTCGCCGAGGCCAGTGAGCAACAGGCAGAAAACGAAGCGCGGGCCGAAGCCGCTGAACTGGAAGTCGATGAGCTGAAAAGCCAACTGGCGGATTACCAGCAGGCGCTGGATGTGCAGCAAACCCGTGCCATCCAATATCAGCAAGCGTTGCAGGCGTTAGAGCGGGCCCGCAGCCTGTGCCAACTGCCGGAGTTGACCGCCGAAAATGCGGAAACCTGGTTGGATACTTTCCAGGCGCGGGAGCAAGAGGCGACGGAAGCGCTGCTGCTGCTTGAACAAAAACTGAGCGTGGCTGACGCGGCTCACGGCCAGTTTGAACAGGCCTATCAACTGGTGGGCAAGATTGCCGGCGAAGTTAGCCGCAGCGAAGCCTGGCAGACGGCGCGCGAACTGTTGCGCGACTGGCCTTCACAGCAGCACCTGGCCGAGCGTGTGCAGCCGCTGCGGATGCGCCTGAGCGAGCTGGAACAGCGCTTGCGCTCACAGCAAGACGCCGAGCGCCTGTTACAGGAGTTCTGCAAACGGCATGGGCAGGACTATCAGCCAGACGATCTGGAAAGCCTACAGCAAGAGCTGGAAGAGCGCCTGGAGTCGCTGTCGCAAAACGTGAGCGAAGCCGGCGAGCGCCGCATGGAAATGCGCCAGGAACTGGAGCAGATTCAGCAGCGTATCAAAGCCCTGACCGCGCGTGCGCCGGTCTGGCTGGCTGCACAGGATGCGTTGAGCCAGCTTAGCGAACAAAGCGGCGAAGCGCTGGAAGACAGCCAGCAGGTGACTGAATACATGCAGCAACTGCTGGAGCGCGAGCGTGAAACCACCGTCGAACGCGACGAAGTGGCGGCGCGTAAGCGCGCGGTTGAAGCGCAGATCGAGCGCCTCAGCCAGCCGAGCGGGGCGGAAGATCAGCGCCTGGTCACGCTGGCCGAACGTTTTGGCGGCGTGTTGCTTTCGGAAATTTACGACGATGTCACCATTGATGATGCGCCTTATTTCTCCGCGCTGTATGGCCCGTCGCGCCACGCGATTGTGGTGCCGGATCTGTCGTTGGTGCGCGAGCTGCTTGAAGGGCTGGAGGATTGCCCAGAGGATCTTTACCTGATTGAAGGGGATCCGCAGTCGTTCGATGACAGCGTGTTTGCCGTTGAAGAGCAGGAAAAGGCGGTGGTGGTGAAAATCGCCGATCGTCAATGGCGTTATTCACGTTTCCCGGAAGTGCCGCTGTTTGGCCGTGCGGCGCGGGAAAGCCGCCTGGAAGTGCTGCATGCCGAACGCGATACCCTGGCGGAACGTTACGCGACGCTATCGTTCGATGTGCAAAAAACGCAGCGTGCGCATCAGGCATTCAGCCGCTTTATCGGCACCCACCTGGCGGTGGCGTTCGATACCGATCCCGAAGCGGAAATCCGCACGCTCAATGGCCGCCGCGGCGAAATTGAACGCGCGCTAAACAACCATGAAGCGCAGAACCAGCAGCAGCGCCAACAGTATGAGCAGGCCAAAGAGGGCATTTCCGCGCTCAACCGCCTGATGCCGCTGGTTTCACTGCTCAATGATGACACATTGCAGGATCGCGTCGATGAGATCCGCGATGAGCTTGATGATGCGCAGGACGCCGCGCGCTATATTCAGCAGCACGGCGCCGCGCTGGCGAAGCTGGAGCCGCTGTTGGCCGTGTTGCAGAGCGATCCGCAGCAGCATGAACAGCTGCAGCAGGATTATCAACAAGCGCAGCACGCGCAGCGCCAGGCCAAGCAGCAGGCATTCGCGCTGACGGAAGTGGTGCAACGGCGAGCGCACTTCAGCTATACCGATTCCGCCGGCATGCAGAACGCCAATAACGATCTGAACGAAAAATTGCGTCAGCGGCTGGAGCTGGCGGAGGCAGAACGTAGCCGCGCCCGTGACCAATTGCGCCAGTATCAGGCGCAGTTCACCCAGTTCAGCCAGGTGCTGGCTTCGCTGAAAAGCTCGTATGACGCCAAGCGCGACATGCTTAAAGAGCTTAACCAGGAACTGGTGGATATCGGCGTGCAGGCCGATGCCAATGCCGAAGAGCGCGCCCGTATCCGCCGCGATGAACTGCACACGGCGTTAAGCAATAACCGCGCGCGCCGCAATCAGTTGGAAAAACAGCTGACCTTCTGCGAAGCGGAAATGGACAGCCTGCAGAAAAAACTGCGCAAGCTGGAGCGTGATTATCACCAGATGCGTGAACAGGTCGTGACCGCCAAAGCCGGCTGGTGCGCGGTGATGCGCCTGGTGAAAGACAACGGCGTGGAGCGCCGCCTGCACCGGCGTGAGCTGGCCTATATGGACGGCGACGAACTGCGCTCAATGTCGGATAAGGCGTTGGGGGCGTTGCGTCTGGCGGTGGCGGATAACGAACACCTGCGTGATGTTCTGCGACTTTCCGAAGATCCTAAACGGCCGGAGCGCAAGATCCAGTTCTATATTGCGGTGTATCAGCATCTGCGCGAGCGTATTCGCCAGGATATTATCCGCACGGACGATCCGATCGAAGCGATTGAACAGATGGAGATCGAGCTTGGTCGCTTGACGGAAGAGCTGACCGCGCGCGAACAGAAGCTGGCGATTAGCTCGAAAAGCGTGGCCAACATCATTCGCAAAACCATTCAGCGGGAGCAAAACCGTATCCGCATGCTCAACCAGGGGCTGCAGGCGGTGTCCTTCGGTCAGGTGAAGAGCGTGCGGTTAAACGTGAACGTGCGGGAAGCGCACGCCACGTTGCTGGATGTGTTGTCTGAACAGCAGGAACAGCATCAGGATCTGTTCAACAGCAACCGCCTGACCTTCTCTGAGGCATTGGCCAAGCTGTATCAGCGCCTGAACCCGCAAATTGATATGGGGCAGCGCACGCCGCAGACCATCGGTGAGGAACTGCTTGATTACCGCAACTATCTGGAGCTGGAAGTTGAAGTGTTCCGTGGCTCCGACGGTTGGCTGCGTGCGGAAAGCGGCGCGCTGTCGACCGGTGAGGCGATCGGTACCGGTATGTCTATCCTGGTGATGGTGGTGCAAAGCTGGGAAGAAGAGTCCCGCCGCCTGCGCGGCAAAGACATTTCGCCTTGCCGCCTGTTGTTCCTGGATGAAGCCGCACGTCTGGATGCCAAGTCTATAGCTACGCTGTTCGAACTGTGCGAGCGCCTGGAAATGCAGTTGATTATCGCCGCGCCGGAAAATATCAGCCCGGAAAAAGGCACCACTTATAAGCTGGTGCGTAAAGTGTTCAAAAACCACGAGCATGTGCATGTGGTTGGGCTGCGTGGCTTCGCGATTAACGAGCCGGCGGCGCGTGATTCGGCGGCGGAAACGCCGTAGATAAAAAGGCCTGCTAAAAATCTGAAAATAGCCATCAAAGGATGGCTATTTTTTTCATCAAGGGGATGATCTGGCCATTTTTATTACCAGGAATGCTGTAGCGCCATGAAATAAACAGTTATTCTACGGCGCCTGAGAGCAAAACGGGGTTTCTGTTTGTATACTAAGCCTAGGTTGTCTTTGCATTGGTTCATGGTGTCGTTCAGTAGAAAAGCCCAGTTGATGCTCGAGCCGGGCGACCTGGTAATATTGTTGTTTTTTTGTGGGCAAACAGGGGGAAAGGATGTTGCTTGAAAATGGAGGCTCTATGCGGCGCCTCGCACTGAGTTGTGCTATGGCATGCAGTATTAGTGCGTCGTTACCTACACGGGCAGCCGTGCCAGCGTTTCCGGTTTCATCATCCGGCATCTCTGCCGCACAAAGTCGTGCTGAATTAATGGCGGCGTTGCCGCCTGGCGTCACACCGCATAACCTCTCTACGCTGGCGGCGCTGTATGCCGGCCATCATATGCAGCCTATGTGGCAGGATCGTGAGGCGGTACGGCAGTTTCAACAGCAGTTGGCGGAACTGGCGATCTCCGGCGTGCAGCCGCAGTTTACCCAGTGGGTCAAGCAGTTGACGGATCCGGCAATCAGCGGTATGGCGCGTGATATTGTGCTGTCGGACGCCATGTTGGGCTACCTGCAATTCGTGTCGTCGATTGCGGCAAATGGCAATGATTGGCTATACAGTAATATTCCTTACAAACTGGGCCTGCCGCCCAATACGGTGATTAACCAGTGGCAGTTGGCGGTGCGCGATGGGAAAACGCTGGCTTATGTTGAATCCCTGGCGCCGCAACACCCGCAGTATGCCAAGATGCATCAGGCGCTGCGCGCCATGCTGGCGGATAACCGCCCCTGGCCGCGCCTGGCCAGCGGCCCAAGTTTGCGCCCCGGCCAGATGAGCAATGATATTCCGGCGCTGCGCGAGATTCTGACGCGCAATGGCATGCTGAGCGCCGCCGCGGTGGTGCCGGCGACGGAGCCTGCCGCCGTGCTGATTTCATCGAGTGGCGGCGACGACGGCGGCCTTTCCGTTGATGAAGAAAAAGCGCAGGAAACCCCGCCGGCGGTGGTTAGCCCATCCGCAGCGCCGGTAAAGGATATTGCGCCTTCAGCAACGGCCGACGCCGCGCCGCAGCAGCCGGCCGGGCCGGTTGCGATCAGCGATAATATTTATAGCGACGATCTGGTGGAAGGGGTAAAACGCTTCCAGAAATGGCAGGGTCTGAGCGCCGATGGCGTAATCGGCGTGCGTACGCGTGAGTGGTTGAATGTGTCGCCCAACATGCGCGCAGCGCTGCTGGCCTTGAATATTCAACGTCTGCGTATTTTGCCCAACAGTGTTAATACCGGCATTATGGTGAACATCCCTAACTATTCGCTCACCTACTACCAAAATGGTAATGAGGTGTTGTCATCCCGGGTGATTGTCGGCCGTCCAAGCCGTAAAACACCGATGATGAGCAGCGTGCTGAATAATGTGGTAATGAACCCGCCGTGGAATGTGCCGACGACGCTGGTGCGTGAAGATATTGTGCCGAAAGCGATGCGTGACGCCAGCTACTTCCAGAAGCACGGCTATACGCTGTTGTCTGGCTGGAGCAGCGACGCAACGGTGATCGATCCGGCGATGATTGACTGGAACACGGTTTCCGCCCGCAACTTCCCGTACCGCATCCGCCAGGCGCCGGGCACCAATAACTCGCTAGGGCGTTTCAAATTCAATATGCCAAGCTCCGATGCCATTTATTTGCACGATACGCCGAATCATGAGCTGTTCCAGAAAGACATTCGGGCGCTCAGTTCCGGTTGCGTGCGCGTGAATAAAGCGTCTGATTTGGCGAATATGCTGCTGCAGGATGCGGGCTGGAATGATTCCCGCGTCTCTTCGACCCTGAAAGGCGGCAACACGACATACGTCAATATTCGCCAGCATATTCCGGTTAAATTGTATTATTTAACGGCCTGGGTTTCTGATGATGGAAAGCCACAATTTCGTACAGATATTTACAATTATGATGATACGGTGAGATCTGGCGCGCAAATTTTGGCTCAGGCGGAAAAATTACTGCAATAAATGCAGTAATTCTAAATAACTAACGGTCAGAATATTTGGCCATCCTGCGGGCAGGCATTTCCTTTCTGCCCGCAAACCACGCGGCACACGGGTTGACTCAGCCCGGCCGGGCGGTTATGGTTCGGGTAGTGCGCTTTTCTGTGCATATTTTTCCGATATTCTTTCCGGGTCTGACAGAAACATGGACAACATCGATCATCACCGCCGTAGATGGCTGGCGTTGGGTAGCGCAGCCTTGGGGCTTGCGCTGCTGCCAGAGCAGGCGTTTGCCAGTTTATCCACCTCTCGTCCGCGTATTTTGGTCGTCAATAACCTGAATACGGGGGAATCACTTAAGGCCGAGTTTTTCGACGGGAAAAATTACAATAGCGATGAGTTAGCTCGCCTTAACCATTTGTTCCGTGATTACCGTGCCAATAAAATCAAATCAATTGATCCGCGTTTATTTGATCATCTCTATCGCCTGCAAGGCATGCTAGGCACGCATAAGCCAATTCAATTAATTTCGGGTTATCGTTCCCTGGCGACCAATAATGAACTGCGTGGACACAGCCGCGGTGTGGCAAAACAAAGTTATCACACCAAAGGGCAGGCGATGGATTTCCATATTGAAGGCATTCAGCTAAGCAATATCCGTAAAGCGGCGTTAAAAATGCGCGCCGGCGGCGTAGGATATTATCCGCGTAGCAATTTTGTGCACATTGATACCGGGCCGGTCAGAACCTGGTAACCCGCAATCTGTTCCGGTAAGCTGTACGGTTATGCCGCAATGTGATTGTTATGGAGCCTTATGAAATACCACATTATTCCCGTCACCGCGTTCAGCCAGAACTGTACCCTGATCTGGTGTGACAAAACCGGGCAGGCCGCGTTGGTTGATCCCGGTGGTGAGGCGGAAAAACTGAAAGCCGAGGTCGCCCGTCAGGGCGTTACCATTGAGCAAATTTTGCTCACTCACGGCCATTTGGATCACGTTGGTGCGGCGGCTGAGCTGGCCCAGCACTATCAGGTGCCGATTATCGGCCCGGATAAGGAAGATGCCTTCTGGCTTGATGGCCTGCCGGCACAGAGCCGCATGTTCGGCCTGGAGGCGTGTGAACCCTTGACCCCAAGCAAATGGTTGCAGGAAGGGGATAGCGTGCAGGTTGGGGAAATGACGCTGCAGGTGCTGCACTGCCCAGGGCATACGCCAGGCCATATCGTGTTTATCAACCAGCAGGCACACCTGGCGTTGGTGGGTGATGTGCTATTCAATGGCGGCGTTGGGCGCAGTGATTTCCCGCGCGGTGACCACCAGGCGTTGATCAACGCGATTCGCACCAAACTGTTGCCGTTGGGGGATGATATGGCCTTTATTCCCGGCCACGGCCCAATGTCCACCTTTGGGCATGAACGCCAGACTAATCCGTTTCTGCGTGACGAACCCGCCATCTGGTAGTGGCAGGCGTTGCAGAATAACAAAGGGGCGCTTCTGCGCCCCTTTGTTTTATCTATGCGTGCTGATTTATAGAACGGCGACGATGGCTTCGCACAGCGGCGCCATGTTGTCTGGCGTCATCCCAGCGACGTTGACGCGGCCGGAATTTACCGCATAAACGCCGAATTCCTCGCGCAGGCGCAGCACCTGATCTTTGGTCAAACCGCTGAATGAGAACATCCCATTTTGCTTGATGATAAAGCTGAAGTCCTGCTGGGCGCCTTTTTCCTGCAGCGTATTGACGAATAGCTGGCGCATCCGCTGGATACGTTGGCGCATATCGGCCAGTTCCTGTTCCCACATGGCGCGCAGCGACTCATTGCTCAGGATAGTCGCAACGATAGCCGCACCGTGAGCCGGCGGGTTGGAATAGTTGGCGCGGATGCCGGCTTTGACCTGGCTGAATGCGCGCTCGGCGGTTTGTGCATCGGCAGCGACCAGCGTACAGGCTCCAACGCGTTCGTTGTACAGGCCAAAGTTTTTCGAATATGAGCTGGAGACGATCAGTTCACTATGCTGCGCAGCGAAAATACGCAGCCCCTGAGCATCTTCTTCCAGGCCGTTGGCAAAGCCCTGATAGGCGAAATCAAACAGCGGCAGCCAGCCGTTGGCTGCCGCCAGATCGGACAGCGCTTGCCATTGCGCTTCGGTGGGATCGATACCCGTCGGGTTATGGCAGCACCCATGAAGCACCACCACGTCGCCGGCCTTGGCCTGTTTCAGGCTGTTAATCAGGCCATCGAAATCCAACGCATGATTGGCTGCGTCGTAATAGTCATACTCCAGTACCTCAAGGCCCGCCGCGTTGAAGATGTTTTTATGATTTGGCCAGCTTGGGTTGCTGATCCACACGCGTTTGGCACCCGTTTGCGTAGCGATAAAGTCTGCCGCCACGCGCAAGCCGCCGGTACCGCCCGGCGTTTGCGCCGTGCGCGCACGTTGTTCGGCGATAATTGCGCTGTCTTTGCCGAACAGCAATGCCTGGGTACACGCTGCGAATGCGGGAATGCCTTCGATACCGAGGTAGCTTTTGGTGGTTTCATTTTCCAGCAGATATTGTTCAGCTTTTTTTACGCTGGTCAGCACCGGTGTTTTACCCGTTTCATCTTTATAAACGCCGATCCCGAGGTTGATTTTATTAGGGCGGGCGTCCGCGCGGAAAGTTTCGGCGAGACCCAGAATCGGGTCGGCCGGTGCAGCAGTGATTTTTTCAAACATTCAGATGCTTCCGTGGCCTAGAGTTAAGCAGTCAGAGGGTTCAGGGTAGCGCCAGTTATGCGCTTTGCCAACCGTTTGCGAGAAAAATACCTCGAACTTGTGACCGCGGCATAATCAGCAGGAAAAGGCGATGAAAGAGCAGGGATGAAAAGACGCAGAGGGGCATGGCTATAAAAAAACAGGGCCGTAGCCCTGTTTTTCACACCTGTGGCAGTAAATTGCCACTGTCAGGCGTTTAACAAATTAGAACTGGTAAACCAGGCCAACAGCCACGGTGTCGTCGGTGTTCAGACCCAGTGGGTTGTTGTTGTCCAGTTGGTTGATTTTGTAATCAACGTAGGTAGACATGTTTTTGTTGAATGCGTAGCTAACGCCGACATCAACATATTTGTACAGGTCAGCATCGCCGATGCCTTCGATGTCTTTGCCTTTAGACTGAACGTATGCCAGTGATGGGCGCAGGCCGAAGTCAAATTGGTACTGAGCAACCAGTTCCAGGGTCTGCGCTTTGTTGGCAAAACCAGTTACCGTAGAGGTAGAGATAGGCGTTGCATTGCGAGTTTCGGTGTAGATGGTTGCCAGGTACAGGTTGTTGGCGTCGTATTTCAGGCCAGCACCCCAGCTTTCAGCTTTATCACCTTGACCAACAACCAGTGCTTTCTGGTTAGGTGAACGGCTGGAGTTGGTGTAAGACGCTACTGCGCCAATGCCCAGGCCGAAATCGTAGGAAGCAGACAGACCGAAGCCGTCGCCGTTGGATTTCAGCACGTCACGGCTGTTGTTGGTGCCTTCGTTGTTCGCGCCTTGGTATTGCAGGGCGAAGTTCAGGCCGTCAACCAGACCGAAGAAGTTGGTGTTACGGTAGGTTGCTACGCCGTTAGTACGGCCAGCCATGAAGTTGTCGGTGTAGCCGGAATCGCCACCGAATTCATACAGCACGTCGGTCAGGCCAACAACGTCGTAGAATACGCCGTAGTTACGACCGTAGTCGAATGAACCGTAGTCGCCGAATTTCAGACCAGCAAAGCCCAGACGGGTTTTGGTGCCTTCGGTGCCGTCAGATTCAGTGTGGTTCGCCTGAACGTTGTATTCCCACTGGCCGTAACCGGTCAGTTGGTCAGTAATTTGGGTTTCACCTTTGAAGCCAAAACGGACGTAAGACT
The DNA here is from genome assembly GCF_039540155.1 of Gibbsiella greigii. Classification (NCBI taxonomy): domain Bacteria; kingdom Pseudomonadati; phylum Pseudomonadota; class Gammaproteobacteria; order Enterobacterales; family Yersiniaceae; genus Gibbsiella; species Gibbsiella greigii. The sequence goes on along the minus strand of NZ_BAABEM010000008.1, from coordinate 312,134 downwards.
GGTCGCCGTCTGAACCATCATCTTTAGAGAAGTAGTGCAGACCGTCAACTTTACCGTACAGATCCAGTTTGTTGCCGTCTTTGTTATAGATTTCTGCTGCGTTAGCAGCACCAGCCGCTAACAGAGCCGGGATTACCACTGCAAGAATGTTGCGCTTCATCATTATTACCCTCATTGGTGTTATTCGGACACCTTGCCACTGCCGCCAATAATTCTTGGGAACTATTGTAGATAGTTTGGTGTCGTCCTGTGTCTGCACGCAGTGTTCCATTCAAAGCCGGGTTAATCTAGAGCGAAAATGCTACTAATATCCTAATCCGGTTTCAAAAAGAAAAATGCTGTAACAGAATGTAAAAATAAGGGAACTTTGTGATGAAAGTCAAGCATAGAAAATGCGAAAGGCCAGCTGAGCTGGCCTTTATTTTGTAACTAAAAGGTATGTCGTCTGTTTGGTTTTAGCAATCAGAACGTTGCGTTTCGCGGCGTTCGTGGGAAAGGAATCACGTCTCGCACGTTTTGCACACCGGTAACATAAGCAACCAGGCGTTCAAAGCCCAAACCAAAGCCTGAATGAGGAACCGTGCCGTAACGGCGCAAATCGCGGTACCACCAATAGTCTTCTTTGTTCAGGCCCATCTCTTCCATGCGGCTATCTAACACCGCCAGGCGTTCTTCACGCTGAGAACCGCCAATGATTTCGCCGATGCCAGGAGCCAAAACGTCCATTGCCGCTACGGTTTTGCCGTCTTCGTTCATGCGCATATAAAACGCTTTGATGTCTTTCGGGTAGTTTTTCACTACCACCGGCGCTTTAAAGTGTTGCTCCGCCAGATAGCGTTCATGTTCAGAAGAGAGATCGATGCCCCAGGATACCGGGTTCTCGAATTTTTGGCCGGAAGCCAACAAAATCTCAACCGCTTCGGTGTAGTCCACCTGGGCGAAATCAGAAGAAACAAAGCGCGACAAACGCTCAACGGCATCTTTATCCACGCGCTCGGCAAAGAACTGCATATCATCGGCGCGTTCATCCAGCACGGCCTGGAAGACATATTTCAGCAGATTTTCCGCCAGCCCGGCGATGTCTTCCAACGTGGCAAAGGCGACTTCAGGCTCGATCATCCAAAACTCCGCCAGGTGGCGGCTGGTGTTGGAGTTCTCGGCACGGAAAGTTGGGCCGAAAGTGTAAATTTTAGACAGGGCGCAGGCATAGGTTTCACCGTTCAACTGGCCGGATACGGTCAGGAACGCTTCTTTGCCGAAGAAATCCTCGCTAAAGTCGACGGCGCCTTTATCGTCACGCGGCAGGTTTTGCAGATCCAGCGTCGAAACGCGGAACATTTCGCCGGCGCCTTCGGTATCAGAGGCGGTGATCAACGGAGTGGAAACCCAAAAGTAACCATTTTCATGGAAGAAACGGTGAATAGCCTGGGCCAGCGTATGGCGCACACGGGCCACTGCGCCGATCAGGTTGGTACGTGGGCGCAAGTGGGCGACTTCGCGCAGGTATTCGATGCTGTGGCGTTTGGCCGCCATTGGGTAGGTATCCGGATCGTCAACCATACCGACGACTTTTACCACGGTTGCCTGCAGCTCAAAGCTTTGGCCGCCACCGGGCGAGGCCACGACTTTACCGCTGACTTCCACAGAGCAGCCGGTGGTCAGATGCAGCACTTCATCCTGGTAATTGGGCAGAGAATTATTCACAACGGCCTGTAACGGATTAAAGCAGGAGCCGTCATAAACGGCGAGGAAGGAGATACCAGCTTTAGAATCTCTCCGGGTACGTACCCAACCGCGCACCGTGACTTCACTGTCAACCGGGACACGGCCTTGCAGTACGTCGACTACAGGCACTACGCTCATAGATTTCTCTCTTTATAGGTTTTTGGTTCAGGAATAGCTAACAACCCAATAGTATGGGAGCCTCACTATGTTACTTGCCGCGGTGCAGAGCACAAGTAGAAATCGCCAAATCGGTGCAACATTTCGCATGCCCGCGCAGGGCAGATGAGCGCAGCTATATAAAGGAAGTGAAAAGGCCAACTTTGCCGACTTCAGGTTGCATAGGCATTGGTTTGCCTGCTATTACGCTGCCCCCGCCGGGGAAGGCTATCAGGGGAACGGAAAGGCAACGCCGGCGTGCGGGTGCCGCCGGCTGAGCGGATTAACTGGCTTTCTTCACCAACGGCAAATCAAAGGCTTTACGCAACGCTTTGACGAAGGCTTTGTCCTGGCAGATGGTTTTCCCCGGGCTGTCCGACAGTTTGGCCACCGGTTTGCCTTTGCATTCCACCAGCTTAATGACGATATTCAGTGGTTTCACGCCGGGGATATCGCAGGTCAGGTGGGTGCCGATACCAAACACCAGGTTGACGCGCCGATCAAAGTGGCGGTAGAGCGCCAGCGCCTTGTCCAGATCCAGGTTGTCGGAGAACACCAGAGTTTTGTTCAGCGGATCAATATCCAGTTTTTGATAATGGGCGATGGCTTTTTCGCCCCAGTCGAAAGGATCCCCTGAGTCATGGCGCAAGCCCTGATAGCGCTGGGCGAACTGCGGGCCAAAGTCGCGCAGGAACGCATCCATCGTGATGCAATCGGTGAGCGCAATCCCCAGTTGATCGGGATATTCATCCACCCACGCTTGCAACGCCGCACGCTGGCTGTTGGCCAGCACCGGGCTGATTTGCTGATGAGCCTGGAACCATTCATGCGCCTGCGTGCCGACGGGCGTAAGCTGCAGTTGGTGCGCCAGATCGTAGTTGCTGGTGCCGATAAAATAGGGAAACTCCGCTTTCAGCGTACTGACGATGGCTTTTTGCACACCGTGGGAAAAACGGCGGCGGGTGCCGAAGTCCATCAGTTTAAAGCGCGAAATATCCAGATCGGCCGTCATCTGCTGGAAATGCACCAGTTTGGTGCGCAGACGATCGGTTGCCATCTCAATGGCTACCTGCGGCGAACGGTGGCGATGCACCACTTCGCTGATTAATGCCAGTAGCGGCACTTCCCACAGGATGACCTCGCGCCACGGCCCGGCGATGCGGATATGCAGGCGGCCATGTTGATTGGTCACCTGCACCTGCTGCGGATCGTAGCGGAAATTACGTAGCCAGCTAAGGTAATCCTGGCGGAAAAAGGGCAGCGTCGAAAGATAGCGACTTTCGGCTTCAGTCAGCGCCAGTTCACTCATCAGCGCAATCTGCTCGCGGATTTCACCGGCATACTCGCCCAGCAATTCATCGCCGCGGCAACGGAACTCGGCCGCCACGGTAACCGCAGGGTAGCGGTGGAACACCGCTTGCTGCATATGAAGCTTGTAGGCATCGGTATCAAGCAACGATGTCAAAATTGGGGAAGCGTATTGAGTCATATGCGTTACAGCATCCTCGTCAGGCGCGTGTCCAAATCCGGCGCAATATAAAATTTTGCAGGAGTATACCCGGATTATCCTGTGATTGAAGCCCCATGACACCACAAATCGCCGGAGCGGGTCGAGGATTAAACGTGCCGTTTTCTCGCTGGTGCCAAGGGGGTTGGCATAAAAGCCAAGTAAACCAGTTAGGTGGCGAACTTAGCTTATTTAGTAATAGAAATTATAGTGTTAATTATTTTAAACACTACATCTAACGAAAAATATTTACGTGGGAAGGTAGAGGGCGTCTCTTTGAAAGGCGGCCGATCGGTTAGCCTACTCCGGCTCTGGGTTTTTTCTGTGGCTGTGATACAGTTTGTTTACAATCAGGCACATTACTGCTGCACTGCGTTCTGGTCAGCCGAAACGCCCGCGCGGTTGATGGTGCCGGGACTCCTGTAATTCCGGAATAAGAAGGTTTTTTATGACTCAGCAGCCTCGGGCTAAGTATCGCCACGACTATCGCGCACCTGACTATACCATTACCGATCTCGATTTGAATTTTGAGCTGGATGCCGCCACCACACGGGTGACGGCCGTCAGCCAGGTTAAGCGCCAGGGCGCTGCCGGCGCCCCGTTGATTCTGGATGGCGAGGATCTGGCGCTGGTGAGCCTGCAGGTAGACGGGCAGGACTGGAGCCATTATCACCAGCAGGAGAATACGCTGGTGGTTGAGCAACTGCCGGCGCAGTTCACACTGACTATCGTCACGGATATTCACCCGGCACAAAACAGCGCGTTGGAAGGGCTTTACCTGTCGGGCGATGCGCTATGCACCCAGTGTGAGGCCGAAGGTTTCCGCCATATCACGTATTATCTCGATCGGCCGGACGTGCTGGCCCGCTTTAGCACGCGCATCGTGGCTGACAAGGCAAAATACCCTTTCCTGCTCTCCAACGGCAACCGTGTGGCGCAGGGCGAACTGGACGGTGGCCGCCACTGGGTTCAGTGGCAGGATCCGTTCCCGAAGCCTTGCTACCTGTTTGCGCTGGTGGCGGGGGACTTTGACGTCCTGCGGGATACTTTCATCACCCGCTCCGGGCGTGAAGTGGCGCTGGAGCTGTTTGTCGATCGCGGCAATCTGGATCGCGCCGGCTGGGCGATGACCTCGCTGAAAAATGCGATGAAGTGGGACGAAACGCGCTTTGGCCTGGAATACGATCTCGACATCTATATGATCGTCGCGGTGGATTTCTTCAATATGGGCGCCATGGAAAACAAGGGGTTAAATGTATTTAACTCCAAATATGTGCTGGCCAAGGCGGAAACCGCCACGGATAAGGATTACCTGAATATTGAAGCGGTCATCGGCCATGAATACTTCCACAACTGGACCGGTAACCGCGTTACCTGCCGCGACTGGTTCCAGCTTAGCCTGAAAGAGGGGCTAACGGTCTTTCGCGATCAAGAATTCAGTTCCGATCTCGGCTCGCGGGCGGTCAACCGCATTAATAACGTGCGAGTGATGCGCGGCGCGCAGTTTGCCGAAGACGCCAGCCCGATGGCGCACGCCATCCGGCCGGATAAAGTGATCGAAATGAACAACTTCTATACCCTGACGGTTTATGAGAAGGGCGCGGAAGTGATCCGTATGATGCATACCCTATTGGGCGAAGAGAACTTCCAGAAAGGGATGCAGCTCTATTTTGAACGCCATGACGGCAGCGCCGCCACCTGCGATGATTTTGTGCAGGCGATGGAAGACGCATCCAATGTCGATCTGTCGCTGTTCCGCCGTTGGTACAACCAGGCCGGCACGCCAGTGCTGACGGTGCGCGATGAATACGACGCCGAGAAGCAACAGTATCGCCTGCATGTCAGCCAGCAAACGCCGCCAACGGCGGAACAGCCGGAAAAGCTGCCGCTCCATATTCCGCTGGATATTGAACTGTACGGTAGTGAAGGCCAGGTGATTGCGCTGCAGAAAGACGGTCAGCCGGTCAACAACGTGCTGAATGTCACCCAGGCGGAGCAGACCTTTATTTTTGACGGCGTCGAGCAAAAACCGGTGGTGTCGCTGCTGCGTGAGTTTTCTGCGCCGGTGAAGCTGGACTACCCGTACAGCGATCGGCAACTGACTTTCCTGATGCAGCACGCGCGCAACGACTTCGCCCGCTGGGATGCCGCACAAAGCCTGCTGGCGACCTATATCAAGCTTAACGTCGCCAAATATCAGCAGCAACAGCCGCTGTCGTTGCCGTTGCACGTGGTGGATGCATTCCGCGCCGTATTGCTGGATGAGAAGCTCGATCCGGCGTTGGCGGCGCAGATCCTGACGTTGCCGACGGAGAGCGAGATCGCCGAACTGTTCACCACCATTGATCCGCAAGCGATCGCCGCGGTGCGTACCGCCATGACCCGCTGCCTGGCGGATGAAATGGCGGATGAATGGCTGGCTGTCTATCATGCTAACAAAACGGCGGGCTATCGCGTTGAGCACGGGGATATCGCCAAACGCGCCTTGCGCAACGTTTGTCTGAACTATCTGGCATTTGGCGAAGTGGCGCTGGCCGATAAGCTGGTGGAGCAACAATTCCGGCAGGCCGATAATATGACTGATTCGCTGGCCGCGCTGTCGGCGGCGGTCAGTGCGCAACTGCCGTGCCGTGATGCGCTGATGGCGGCATTTGACGAGCGCTGGCATCAGGATGGCCTGGTAATGGATAAATGGTTTGTGCTGCAAGCCACCAGCCCAGAGGCTAACGTATTGGCCAAGGTGCGTAGCCTGCTGCAACACCGCTCATTCAGCCTGAGCAACCCGAACCGTCTGCGCGCGTTGATTGGCGCTTTCGCCTCGGGCAACCCCGCGGCGTTCCATGCGGCGGATGGCAGCGGCTACCAGTTCCTGGCGGAAATCTTGCGTGATTTGAACACGCGCAATCCGCAGGTGGCTGCACGGCTGATTGAACCTCTGATCCGTCTCAAACGTTACGATGCTTCGCGCCAGGCGCTGATGCGCAGCGCGCTTGAACAACTGAAAGGGTTGGAAAACCTGTCAGGCGATCTGTACGAGAAAATCACCAAGGCGCTGGAAGCCTAAGCGCAGGGCGCCTTTAGGGTGATGAAGGAAAGGGCGGCACATTCGTGTACCGCCCTTTTTTTAATTGGCCAGGCGTTGAGCCGGCGCTACGGTGGGTGTCAGTACGCGATCGAGCACAGTGGCCTCCAGCTCGGCCAGTTTGGCGGAGCCTTTGCGGCGTGGGCGCGGCAGATCGATTGTCAGATCCAACCCGATGTTGCCTTCCTCAATTAAAATCACCCGATCGGCCAGGGCAATCGCTTCACTGACGTCGTGCGTCACCAGCAAGACGGTAAAGCCGTGCTGTTGCCACAGGCTTTCAATCAGCCCCTGCATCTCGATACGCGTCAGGGCATCCAGCGCCCCCAAAGGCTCATCCAGCAATAACAGGCGGGGGCGGTGGATCAACGCTCTGGCCAGCGCGACGCGCTGTTTCTGGCCGCCGGAGAGCGCGCTGGGCCACTCGTTGGCGCGGTCGGCCAGGCCCACGGCTTCCAACGCTTGCAGAGCGGCCTCGCGCCAATTGCCGCGCAGGCCAAGGCCAACGTTGTCGATAACCTTTTTCCACGGCAGCAGGCGCGCATCCTGGAACATCAGGCGGGTATCGTTTTTCACGCTGCTGAGTGGGGCGTTGCCGCTTAACAGCGCACCGCCGCTGGTGGTTTCCAGCCCGGCCATCAGACGCAGCAGCGTACTTTTACCGCAGCCGCTGCGGCCAACGACGGCGACAAACTGGCCGGCGGTAATGCGCAGTTGAATATTGTTGAGCACGGTGCGGTTACCGTACCGTTTGGCGATCGATTCCAGGGTGACTGGCGTGCCTTGTGGGATGCGAGTTGGCGTACTCATAACGCTTCACCTTGTTTCAGTTGGTAAGCCGGATGCCAGCGAAGCCAAATGCGCTCCAGCAGTTGAGCGCTGACATCGGCCAGTTTGCCGAGCAGGGCATACAGGACGATTGCCACTACCACGATATCGGTTTGCAGGAATTCCCTGGCGTTCATCGCCAGATAGCCGATGCCGGAGTTGGCGGAAATGGTTTCGGCCACGATCAGCGTCAGCCACATAAAGCCGAGGGCAAAGCGCACACCGACCATAATCGAGGGCAGGGCGCCAGGCAGCACGACCTGAGTGAATAACTGGAATCCGCTTAACCCATAGCTGCGGGCCATTTCCAGCAGCCCGCGATCGATATTTTTGATCCCGTGATAGGTGTTGAGATAAATCGGGAACAGGGTGCCAAGGGCCACCAGGAAAATCTTGGCGGATTCGTCGATGCCGAACCACAGGATTACCAGTGGGATCAACGCTAAATGCGGCACGTTGCGGATCATTTGGATAGAACTGTCGAGCAGGCGCTCTCCCCAGCGTGATAGCCCGGTAATAAAGCCCAGGGTCAATCCCAGGCTGCCGCCGATGCTAAAACCGATCAGGGCGCGCCAGGTGCTGATTGACAGGTGTTGCCACAGTTCGCCGCTTTTCGCCAATGCCCAAAAGGCGGTGATCACCGCGCTGGGCGCCGGCAGGATACGGTTCGACAGCCAGCCGGCTTCGACGGCGATTTGCCAAAGCACGATCAGCGTTACCGGCAAGGCCCAGGGGGCCAGCCGGTGCAGCGTACGCGTAGTATTACTCGCCATGTTTGGGCTCCTCAGCGTTAAGGCTCATGATGGTGTTCCCCGTGGCGCGTTACGCCGATTGGCCGGTCAGTAATGGCGACGCGGCCTTGACCGTGACGGGATGGCGGCGGCCCAATGCCAGATACAGGCTTTCCAGCGCCTCTTCCAGGCGCGCCGCTACGCCTTCCTGCAGTTGGATATCGTCGCCGTTTTGCACTACCTGGCTGTCGTCGGCGAACACGCCGTGCAGCACTTCCTGCGCTTTGAGTGCCGCCAGCACGGGTTTCAGGGCGTAGTCCACGGCCAGCATATGCCCAATGGAACCCCCGGTTGCCAGCGGCAACACCACTTTATGATCCAGCGCGCGTTCCGGCAGCAGATCCAATAGGGTTTTCAGCGCACCGGAAAACGACGCTTTATAAACGGGCGTGGCGATCAGTAAACCATCCGCTTGCGCCAGCTGTGCGGTGAATGCCTTGATTTGCGTGCTATTAAAGTTGGCGTACAGCAGATCTTCAGCGTCAAAATCGTGCAAGGTATAGGCGATCACTTCCACCCCACGCTGTTGCAGCCATTTTTGCCCCAGGGTAAGCAGCGCTGCTGAACGAGAGGGGAGACGAGGGCTACCCGCCAGTGATATAACCCGCATGACGACTCCTTATAACTAAAAGTTAGGTTTAATCAGAAAATGTTCATGAAGTGGTTTAAAACTACCAGCAAAGTAGGGCGTTGTTTAAATCTCTTTTTTTAATTTTGTTATGAGTTGGTTGGGATTAGGTTGATTTCGTGATGTGATTGTTAATCTCCCGGCAGGGAAAAGCCGGGAAACGGCGCCATGAACATGCGATTTTTTGCCCTGAATCAATTCCAATTGGCGCTGGGATCCCGGATAATACGCCCCCGGTCTGCAACCGGGAAATCAGGAGAGTACATGTACTACCCCCTCGTCAGGAAAGCGCTATTCCAGTTCGATCCAGAGCGCGCGCATGAATTAACCTTCCAGCAATTGCGCCGTATTACCGGCACCCCGCTTGAGTTTCTGGTTCGCCAGTCCGTGCCGACAAAGCCGGTAAACTGTATGGGGCTCTCGTTTAAAAATCCGTTAGGGCTGGCCGCCGGTCTGGATAAAGACGGTGACTGTATCGATGCCCTGGGCGCGATGGGTTTCGGTTTTATTGAAGTGGGGACGGTCACGCCGCGCCCTCAGCCGGGTAATGAAAAGCCCCGCCTGTTCCGCATTGTCGAAGCGGAAGGCCTGATAAACCGAATGGGCTTTAATAATCATGGGGTGGATAACCTGGTTGAGAACGTTAAAAAGTCCCACTTCGGCGGCATTCTTGGGATTAATATTGGCAAGAATAAAGACACCCCGGTTGAGCAAGGCAAAGATGATTATCTGATCTGCATGGATAAGATCTATCCTTACGCCGGCTATATTGCGATCAATATATCTTCCCCTAACACCCCCGGTTTAAGATCCTTGCAGTACGGTGAAGCGCTGGACGATCTTTTAGCGGCGATCAAAAATAAGCAGGCGGAGCTTAATGCACGGCATCATAAATATGTCCCGGTGGCGGTAAAGATCGCGCCGGATCTTTCTGAAGAAGAATTGATCCAAATAGCTGATAGCCTGGTGCGCCATAATATCGACGGCGTGATTGCAACCAACACTACGCTAGATCGTAAATTGGTGCAGGGCCTTAATCACTGCGAACAAACCGGGGGTTTGAGCGGCCGTCCATTACAGTCAAGCAGCACTGAAGTGATACGCCGTTTATCACAAGAGCTTCGGGGGCGTTTGCCTATCATCGGCGTTGGCGGTATTGATTCGCTGATGGCTGCGCGTGAAAAAATGGCTGCGGGTGCTTCACTGATACAAATTTATTCCGGGTTTATTTTCCGCGGCCCTGGTTTGATTAAAGATATCGTTACCCATATCTAATATTTTTCCTTTCATATCGCGCTGGGGGTTTATTTCTGCTCCCGGCTCGTTTATATTTTGTTCGTTGGCATAAATATTGTTCGCGGAATTATCCGATGTTTAAGCGGCATTGGCGATGTTAGCATCGTCGCTTGGGGTAAATACGGCGTTGGCTCGAGGCGAAAAGGATAACTAATGAAGATAAAACCTGACGATAATTGGCGTTGGTATTTTGACGCTGAACACGATCGGCTAATGCTCGATTTAGCTAATGGTATGATCTTCCGTTCGCGTTTTCCGGCGAAAATGCTAACCCCAGATGCGTTTGCTGAATGTGCTTTTTGCGTTGACGACGCCGCGCTTTATTTCACCTATGACGAGCAATGCAAGCAAATTAACCTGAGCAACGAGCAACGTGCCGAATTGGTATTGAACGCGTTGGTGGCTTTCCGTTTTCTCAAGCCGTTGATGCCTAAAAGCTGGCATTTCTCGCAGCAACATTTTCCGCTGCAGCCGAAAAACGGCGAACTGGCGGCGGTGAAGGTGATGGCCAGTAATGAAGAAGCCCGCCTGTTGGTGGTGGAAGCCGGCGATAACGCCAGCCTGTGCCTGCTGGCGCAGGGGCAACTGTCGCTGGCGGGCCGCACCATGATTTTGGGCGACGCCATCAAGGTAATGCACGATCGCCTCAAACCTTACGAGCTGGCCAACGCCGCTCCCCGCGCCTCGCTGCGCAATACGGCCTAAGCCAGCTTCAGATCGCTTTCCGGTATGCAACTGCATGCCAGTATGGTGCCATCCGCCGCCACGGCGCTTTTCTTCAACGGCGCGACTTTGCCGCTGAGCAACGCCATATGGCAGCTGCCGCAAACGCCCGCGCGGCAGGAATAGGGGATGCGGATACCTTGTTGTTCCAGCTGTTCCAGCAGGATTTGCTGGTTATTGCCCTGAAAGATCTTCCCTGCGTATTCAATCGTGACCGGCCGTTCGCGCTGCTGCGGCGCCTGCACGTTCTCGATGACCTTCCCGCTGCCATAGGGGCGTGGCGGCTTCAGGGCCAAGACATCGACCGTATCCCCCACGCGAATAATGCCGCTGTTGCGTGCGATCATGTTCTGGCCAAAATCCACATCGCCGTTCTCAGCGGTACGGAATTGCTGCAGCGTGCTCAGCGGCTCGCCGCTGGGGTGCTTGCGCCCGCGTTCAGTGCTGACGGTGGTCAGTACGCAGCGGCTGCACGGTTTCACCAGGTCGAAAATAACATTGCCGATGCGAATGGTTTGCCAACCGTCTTCGGCCCAGGCCGTGGCACCGCTTATCACCAGGTTCGGTCTGAACTGTTCCATTTTAACGCTGCTGGGGCAGCGCTGCTGCACATCATGCAATGAGGCTTCGTTAGCCAGCAAAAAGGGGTAACCGTCGGCAAAGGAGAGCGGAACTTCGGGGTGTTTTTTTACCCGGCGGGTGAGTTCCGGCCCCAGCCAGCGTAGCTGTACGCTGCGGCGGAAATAACCGCTAAGCCACTGATTGATAGCCGGCGATGCGATCAGCGCCGTGAAATGGTTGCCCCATACTTCGGTGGGGTGCGCTTGCCGGCTAAAATCACAGAAGCGGATAGTCATGCTTTCGCCGTCCGGCGCGCTTAAATGCAGGCCATCGGCCAGCAGCGCCGGCGTGAACAGCACCATTTGCGGGTATTGGCGTGCGGTGATAAAAGTGCCGTCCGGCTCGGTGACCATAAACGCACGATCAAATGCCAGCCCCTGGGGCGCAACCTGCGCATGGGAGAGCTGCAAACCGCGTAGCGATTTGACCGGATGGACATAAAGACGCGAAAGTGTAATCACCTTATCTCCGTGTGATTATTAAATAGAAAGAGGCAACTTTATGACAAGCGGTCTGGATTAGCTATAATGCGCAACAATTTTCTTTTTGGTGATAAGTACGATATGAACTCTCTGTTTGCCAGCACAGCCCGTGGCCTGGAAGAACTGTTAAAAAGCGAACTGGAAGCGCTTGGCGCCCATGCCTGCAAAGTGGTGCAGGGTGGGGTACATTTTCAGGGTGACGATCGTCTTCTGTACCAAAGCCTGCTGTGGAGCCGCCTGGCCTCACGTATTCTGCTGCCGCTCAACGAATTCCGCGTGCACAGCGATCTGGACCTTTATCTTGGCGTACAGGCCATTGACTGGCCGAGCATCTTTAGCGTCGATGACACCTTTGCCGTGCATTTTAGCGGTGTGAATGAAGAGATCCGCAATAGCCAGTACGGCGCATTGAAAGTAAAGGATGCGATCGTCGACAGTTTCACCCGCAAGCTTGACCAGCGCCCAAGCGTTGCCAAGCAACAGCCGGACATCCGCATTAATGTGTTCCTGCAGCGTGATACGGCAAGCGTCGCACTCGATCTGAGCGGAGAAGGCCTGCACCAGCGCGGCTACCGCGATCTCACTGGCCTGGCGCCGCTGAAGGAAAACTTGGCTGCGGCCATCGTGCAACGCTCCGGCTGGCAGGCGGGCATGCCGATGCTCGATCCGATGTGCGGTTCCGGCACCTTGCTGATCGAAGCGGCGATGATCGCCAGCGATCGCGCGCCGGGCCTGCAACGCCAGCATTGGGGCTTTACCGCCTGGCGCGGGCATAATGCCGAACTATGGCGCGAACTGCTTGCCGAAGCCCAGGTGCGCGCACGCCGTGGCCTGCAGGAAACAACCTCTCGCTTTTTCGGCTCAGATATCGATCGCCGGGTGATTGACATCGCGCGTGCTAACGCACGCCGCTCCGGGGTTGGCGAACTGATAACCTTTAATGTCAATGATGTCAGTAAATTGACTAACTCGCTGCCGGACGGCCCGGTGGGCACCGTGCTGAGCAACCCGCCTTACGGCGAGCGCCTGGAAAGCGAGCCGGCGTTGATTGCCTTGCATAATATGCTGGGGCGGGTGATGAAAAGCGCCTTTGGCGGTTGGCAACTCTCGTTGTTCAGCGCATCGCCGGAGCTGTTGAGCTGCCTGCAACTGCGTGCCGAGCGCCAGTTCAAGGCGAAAAACGGCCCGCTGGACTGCGTGCAGAAAAATTACCGGTTAGCGGAAGCGGCGGCGGGTGGCGGCGTGCAGGTTGCGGAGGATTTCGCCAACCGCCTGCGCAAAAACCTGAAGAGACTGGATAAATGGGCCAGGCAGCAGGGCATTGAATGTTATCGTTTGTACGATGCGGATCTGCCGGAGTATAACGTCGCGGTGGATCGCTATGGCAGCAAGGTCGTGGTGCAGGAGTATGCGCCGCCGAAAACGGTGGATGCGCAGAAGGCTCGCCAGCGCTTGTTCGACGTGATCAACGCCACCATGGCGGTGCTGGAACTGTCGTCCAACCAATTGGTGATGAAAACCCGTGAGCGCCAGAAAGGCAAAAACCAGTATGAGAAGCTGGCGCAGAAAGGGGAATTTATGCTGGTGGAGGAATACCGCGCCAAGCTATGGGTGAACCTGACGGATTATCTGGACACCGGGCTGTTTCTCGACCACCGTATTGCGCGCCGCATGCTTGGGGAAATGAGCGCCGGCAAGGATTTCCTTAACCTGTTCGCATACACCGGCACCGCCAGCGTGCACGCCGGGCTGGGCGGCGCGCGTTCCACCACCACCGTGGATATGTCGCGCACCTATCTGGAATGGGCCGAAAAGAACCTGCGTGCGAACGGCCTGGTGGGCAGACAGCACCGATTAATACAGGCCGATTGCCTGTCCTGGCTGCATAATGCCAACGAACAGTTCGACGTGATTTTCATTGATCCGCCTACCTTCTCCAATTCCAAGCGGATGGAAAACACCTTTGACGTTCAGCGCGATCATCTGGCGCTGATGAAAGATTTGAAACGTTTGCTGCGCCGTAACGGGACAATTATGTTCTCCAACAACAAGCGCGGCTTCCAAATGGATCTGGCCGGTCTTGGCGCATTAGGTCTGGCGGCGAAAGAGATCACCGCTCAGACGCTGTCGCAGGATTTTGCCCGTAACCGTCAGATCCATAACTGTTGGCTGGTGACCCATGCCGGCGAAGGAAAAGAAGAGTTATGTCGTTAATCAGCATGTCCGGCGCCTGGCTGTCTTTCAGCGATGCGCCGCTTTTAGATAACACCGAAATTCATATCGAAGACAACGAACGCGTTTGTCTGGTTGGGCGCAATGGCGCCGGGAAATCCACCTTGCTGAAGATCCTCGGCAAGGAAATCCCGCTTGATGATGGGCGCATCGTGTATGAGCAGGATCTGATCGTCGCCCGGCTGCAACAGGATCCGCCGCGCAATATCGGCGGCACCGTGTTTGATTTTGTGGCCGAAGGCGTGGCGGAACAGGCTGAGCACCTGAAAGCCTATCATGACATTTCCAAGCGGGTGGAGCAGGATCCGAGCGAGAAAAACCTGGCGCGCATGGCGCAGATTATGGAAGTGCTGGATCATCAGGGCCTGTGGCAACTTGATAGCCGCATCAGCGAAGTGCTGGCGCAGCTTGGCCTGGACGGCAACGCCCAGCTTTCATCCCTGTCCGGCGGCTGGCTGCGCAAAGCGGCGCTTGGCCGGGCGCTGGTCAGCGCGCCGCGCGTGCTGTTGCTGGATGAGCCAACCAACCACCTGGATATTGAAACGATCGACTGGCTGGAAGGGTTCCTGAAAGAATTCCAGGGCAGCATCGTCTTTATTTCCCACGACCGTTCATTCATCCGCAATATGGCAACGCGCATTGTGGATCTTGACCGCGGCAAACTGGTTTCCTGGCCGGGCAATTACGATCAGTACCTGCTGGGTAAAGAAGAAGCGCTGCGGGTTGAAGAATTGCAGAATGCGGAATTTGATCGCAAGCTGGCGCAGGAAGAAGTATGGATCCGCCAGGGCATCAAGGCGCGGCGCACCCGTAACGAAGGGCGTGTGCGGGCGCTGAAGGCGTTGCGTATGGAACGCTCTGCGCGGCGTGAAGTGATGGGCGCAGCCAAGATGCAGGTGGAAGAGGCGGTGCGTTCCGGCAAGATCGTGTTTGAGTTGGAAAACGTCAATTATCAGGTTGGTAATAAAGTGCTGGTGCGTGATTTTTCCGCGCAGGTGCTGCGCGGCGATAAAATTGCGCTGGTGGGCCCGAACGGCTGCGGCAAAACGACACTGCTGAAGCTGATGCTCGGCCAACTGAAGGCCGACAGCGGCCGGGTGCACTGTGGTACCAAACTGGAGGTGGCCTATTTTGACCAACACCGCGCTGAGCTGGATCCGGAACGCACGGTGATGGACAACCTGGCGGAAGGCAAGCAGGAGGTGATGGTCAATGGCCGTTCCCGCCATGTGCTCGGCTATCTGCAGGACTTCCTGTTCCATCCGAAGCGTGCCATGACGCCGGTGAAGGCGCTGTCCGGCGGTGAGCGTAACCGTCTGCTGTTGGCCAAGCTGTTTTTGAAGCCAAGCAACCTGCTGATCCTTGACGAACCGACCAACGATCTGGATGTTGAAACACTCGAACTGCTGGAAGAGTTGATCGACAGCTATCAGGGCACCGTGCTGCTGGTGAGCCACGATCGTCAGTTTGTGGACAACTCGGTCACCGAATGCTGGATCTTCGAGGGCAATGGCGTGATCAATGCCTTTGTCGGGGGGTATTATGACGCCCATCACCAGCGGGCGACGGCGCAGCCTATCCGCCAGGCCGCCGTCAGCCAGGCCAAACCGGTCGCAGAGAAAAAAGCCGAACAACCGAAAAAGACCATAGCGAAGCTAAGTTACAACTTGCTGCGCGAACTGGAACAACTGCCGCAGCGGCTGGAGCAGTTGGAAGTTGAAATTGAAGCCATGCAGGCGCAGGTCAGCGATGCTGATTTCTTCTCACGGCCGCACAGTGAGACGCAGCAAGTGCTGTCCGATCTGGCCGCGGCGGAACAACGCTTGGAAGAGGCGTTTACCCGCTGGGAAGAATTGGAAGCCATGAAAAACGGTTAATCAGCCGATACCGCCCACGTGCTGCAGTGGGCGGCGTTTCACCGGTAACGATGTTGCATAAAGGAGATATATGGTGTGTTCACACAGCCATCACGAGCAGCATAACTCTGCAAATGCGGGCGATCGCCAGGGTGACATGATGTTATGCCCGCAGTGCGATATGCTGGTGCGGTTGCCGCCGTTGGCCTATGGCTCGAAAGCGGTTTGCCCGCGTTGCCATACTGTGCTTTCATCCCGCTGGGATGAACCACGCAAACGGCCGATTGGCTACGCGATCAGTTCGCTGTTTATGCTGGTGCTGGCCAATGTTTTCCCGTTCGTCAATATGCGCGTCGCCGGCCTGGGTAATGAAATCCAACTGACGCAGATCCCACAGGTTATGGTGGCGGAAGATTACGCCAGCCTGGCCACGTTGTTTATGGTGTTCGTCCAACTGATCCCTGCATTTTGCATGCTGAGCATTATTTTGCTGTGCGGCAAAGTGCGCATGGCGCCAGGGCTGAAAAAATGGATGGCCCGCCAGCTGTTCCGCTTTAAAACCTGGTGCATGGTTGAAATCTTTCTTGCCGGGGTGCTGGTGAGTTTCGTGAAGCTGATGGCCTACGGCGATATCGGCATTGGCCCCAGTTTTATTCCTTATTGCCTGTTTTGTCTGCTGCAGGTGCGGGCTTTCCAGTGCGTCGACCGGCGTTGGCTATGGAATGATATCCAGCCGGCGCCACACGTTGCCTTGCCGATGGTGCCTGGGCGCACCGGGTTGCGCCAGGGGCTGCGCAATTGTGCGTGCTGCGGGGCGATCCTACCTGCCGAACAGCAACAATGCCCGCGTTGTCACACCACGGGCTATGTGCGCCGCCGCCATAGCGTGCAGTGGACGATGGCGCTGCTGATCACCTCGCTGATGCTATATATCCCAGCCAATCTATTGCCGATTATGGTGACGGAAGCGCTGGGCAATAAAATGACGTCGACCATTATGGCCGGTGTTGTGCTGCTGTGGGGGGAAGGATCTTACCCGGTGGCGCTGGTGATTTTTATCGCCAGCATCATGGTGCCTTCGTTGAAGATGCTGGCTATCGGCTGGCTCTGCTGGGATGTGAAAAATAAGCATAAGGTCAAGGCAGATAACGAACGTATGCACTTGATTTATGAGGTCGTCGAATTTGTTGGCCGTTGGTCAATGATCGATGTGTTTGTTATCGCCGTATTGTCGGCATTGGTGCGTATGGGGCAATTGATGAGTATTTATCCTGCTACCGGGGCGCTGCTGTTTGCCATGGTCGTGATCCTTACGATGTTTGCAGCCATGACGTTTGATCCTCGTCTTACCTGGGATCGCGTAAGTGAAACAATAAAGAAGGAGCCGTAAGGTGACGGAAACTAACCATAGCGTCGCGGACGTTGAGAAGATCAAGCGCTGGTCGCCGGTGTGGATTATTCCCATCGTTACCGCATTGATTGGTGCCTGGATCCTGTTTTACCACTTCAGCCATCAGGGGCCGGTAGTAACCTTGTACACCACCAACGCGGAAGGGTTGGAAGCGGGCAAAACCACCATCAAGAGCCGCAGTGTGGATGTCGGCATGGTGGAAAGCGTCACGCTAAGTAAAGATCTGAGCAAGGTTTTGGTGCAGGCGCGCCTCAATGCCGGTATGGAAAAGCTGTTGCGCCAGGATAGCGCTTTCTGGGTGGTGAAACCGCAAATTGGCCGCGGTGGCGTATCCGGCCTGGGAACGCTGCTTTCCGGCGCTTATATCGAGCTACAGCCCGGCAGCAAGGGCGATGACGATAAGAGCGAGTATCAATTGCTGGACGCGCCGCCGTTGGCTTCGCCGGATGCCAAAGGGCTGCGGATCCTGCTGAGCAGCGAGCAATCCGGGCAGCTTAATGCCGGCGATCCGGTGCTGTTCCGCGGCTACCGCGTGGGTTCGGTGGAAACCAGCTACTTTGATCCTACGCTGCGCGCCATGCGTTATCAGCTGTTTATCTCCTCGCCTTATGATCGGCTGGTGACCACCAACGTGCGCTTCTGGAAAGACAGCGGCGTGGCCTTTGATATGTCGGCGCAAGGGATGCGGGTTGAAATGGGCTCGCTGGCGACCTTATTCAGCGGCGGCGTCAGCTTTGATGTGCCAGAGGGTTGGGACCGTGGCGATCTCGCCAAAGAGAAGGCGGAATACCAGCTGTATGACAACCAGCGCAGTATTCAGGACTCGCTGTACACGGAACACGTTGACTATCTGATGTTCTTCTCCGATTCCGTGCGTGGTCTGCAACCGGGAGCGCCGGTGGAGTTCCGCGGCATTCGGCTGGGGACGGTGGCGCAGGTGCCGTTCTATAAAGAAGGTTTGGAACAGCGTCTGGACAGTGACTATCGTATTCCTGTGTTGATTCGCATTGAACCGGATCGCTTCAAGAAACAGCTTGGCAAGACATTCGATTTCCAACAGCATCTGAAAGACGCGGAACTCCGTGGCCTGCGTGCTTCACTGAAATCGGCTAACCTGTTGACGGGGTCACTGTATATCGATCTGGACTTCGATCCGAATGCGAAAGAGTGGAAAGGCCCGCGTGAACTGTTCGGCTACCCATTGATGCCGACGGTAAGCGGCGGCCTGACGCAGATCCAGCACAAGTTGACCAGCGTACTGGATAAGATTAATGCGATGCCGCTGAACCCGATGATCGAACAAGCGACCAATACGTTGGTGGAAAGCCAGCGCGTGATGCGTGAAACGCAGAACACCATGAAGTCGCTCAATGACATTATCTCCAGCAAGTCGATGCAAGATCTGCCGCAGGATATGCAGAAAACGTTGCAGGAACTGAACCGCAGCATGAAGGGCTTCCAGCCTGGCTCACCGGCTTACAATAAAATGGTGGCTGATATGCAGCGTCTTGATCAGGTTCTGCGCGAGCTACAGCCGGTGCTGCGTACCCTGAATGAAAAGAGTAATGCCCTGGTGTTCGAAGCCGCGGGCAGCGACGATCCACAGCCGAAGAAGGCCAAAAAATGATGAAATGGATTCCGGTAGCGTTGGCGCTGTTGCTCAGCGCCTGCAGCAGTTCTTCACAGAAAACCTACTATCAACTGCCGGCGTTAGGTTCGCCGGCCCAGGTGGAGGCCACTTCAGCGACGCGCCAGCTCTGGCTGGAGCACGTTGGCGTGGCGGATTACCTGGCGCAGAATGGGATTGTCTACCAAACCAACGATGTGCAGTATGTGATTGCCCAGAACAACCTGTGGGCCAGCCCGCTGGATCAACAGCTCCAGCAGGCGCTGGTCGCCAACCTGAGCAGCGCGCTGCCGGGATGGGTGGTTTCTTCGCAGCCGATGAGCAGTGGGCAAGACGTGTTGAACGTGTCGGTAACGGGCTTCCACGGGCGCCATGATGGCACGGCGGTGATCCGCGGCGAATGGGTATTGAACCAAAATGGCCGCCTGGTGAAAAAGCCATTTAACCTGACGTTGAAACAGGATGCCGACGGCTATGATTCGCTGGTGCGTACTCTGGCGGCAGGGTGGCAACAGGAGGCGCAGGCGATAGCCACGCAGGCCCGCCAGTTTTAGTCATAAGTTGTACAAAAATAACCTAACCCCCTGTCATTCTGAACAGTCATCTTTCAGGATGGCGGGGGTTTTCATTATAGATCAATGTATTAACATATCCTTTCTTTTTCAGCGGGTTACTGTTTTTCTCTATGTAGCTCACAATTGTGACATTGGCGTGAAATTTGCGCGTTGATCTTCCCTCCGTTTAGCGCTATTGATTAGTTGTGGTTGTGTAAAAAGCAGCCACTGTTTTCTTTCCAGCAGACCAAAATGAGGGAAACGAGGCATGAAGAGACAAAAGCGAGATCGTTTAGAACGGGCTCAATCACGCGGCTATCAGGCAGGTCTTTCAGGGCGTTCCAGGGAACATTGTCCCTATCAGTCTTTAGACGCCCGGGCAAATTGGCTGGGAGGTTGGCGACAGGCCATGGAGGACAGGGCGGTGACCGCTTAAGCGGCCCCCTGTCATGAGTAGGGAACGGCCTCCGCCTTTGCGCGGAGGCTTTCGTTTTTAGGGCCCGGGGCCATTGGCGTTATGACGGGCGCGTTTACGACGCCGGTATGGCAAAGAGGCTATCCACAGACAGTGCGGCAGAACGGCCGGCGGCGTTGGGGAGCAGGGGAGAGAAAAAACGGACGGGGCCAGTGCTGGCCACCGTCACAGGCGCACCACGGCTTAGAATGCCTCGGTGTCTTTGAACAGACCCACTTTCAGATCGTTGGCGGTATAGATCACTTTGCCGTCAACAAGCACTTCACCATCGGCGACGCCCATGATCAACTTGCGCGTAATCACACGCTTGAAGTTAATGCGATAGGTGACTTTCTTCGCGGTTGGCAACACTTGGCCGGTGAATTTCACTTCACCTACCCCCAGCGCACGGCCTTTGCCTTCGCCGCCTAACCAGCCGAGGTAAAAGCCGACCAACTGCCACATGGCATCCAGGCCCAGGCAGCCGGGCATGACCGGATCGCCGATAAAGTGGCAGGCGAAAAACCACAGATCGGGATGAATATCCAGTTCGGCTTCCACATAGCCTTTGCCGTGGGAGCCGCCGTCTTCGCTCATTTTGACCACGCGGTCCATCATCAACATGTTACCTGCCGGCAACGGTGGGCCACCGGCGCCGAACAGTTCGCCACGGCCGGATGCTTCGAGGTCTTCTTTTGTATAGGAGTCGCGTTTATCTACCATGTTTTCTGTAAGCCTTAATTTAATGAATGGAGCAGGTTAGCTAACACGTGTACGCTGAACAAGTCCGATCAGCCGTGGTTAAACCAGTTGAGCCAACGAAATGGCCATGGGCGCCGGCGTTCTTGCGGGTTCACTTGCGCGATGCGCTCCTGAATCGCGGGCAGCAAACTGGGCCGTTGTTCATCGGCATACGGATAGCCGGTCAGCAACGGCAGGGCTTCCGCTACACAGTCCACTGTCCACAGATGGAATTGCCCCTCGCGCACGGCATCGACCACATCCTGACGCAGGCACAGATGGCGCACGTTGGCGGCGGGCAGGATCACCCCCTGGTTGCCGGTCAGGCCGCGGCGTTGGCACACGTCGAAGAAACCTTCGATTTTTTCATTGACGCCGCCGATCGGCTGCACGTTGCCAAATTGGTCAACGGAGCCGGTTACTGCAATTTGCTGATTGATCGGCTGCTGTGACAGCGCGCTAATCAACGCGCACAGTTCAGCGAGCGAAGCACTGTCCCCATCAACTTCACCGTAGGATTGTTCAAACACGATGGAAGCCGAAAATGGTAACTGTTGATCCAGTTCCAGCTCGGAAATCAGAAATGCCTGCATGATCATCATGCCTTTGGCATGCAAATTGCCGCCGAGTTCCGCTTTACGTTCAACATCGGTGAATTCGCCGTCGCCAAGGTGCACGACGCAACTGATACGCGAAGGCTCGCCAAAGCTGCGCGGGTGCCCTGGGAAATCCAATACCGACAGGCCGTTGATCTGGCCGATAACTTCCCCTTCGGTTTCAATCAGGATCTGCCCCAGTTCGATATCATCCTGCATGCGTTCGGCCAGATAGCTTTCGCGCCATGCGCGCGCGTTGAGCGCCGCTTCCAGGGCATTGGCATCAATCAACGGGTTTTCGCAGTATAACGCGGCTTCAGAGATCTGTTGGTTAACCCACAGCGGGGAGAGGGGCAGGTTGCCCTGATCGCCGCTGAAGCGCACCGCCTGCGTCATCAATGTTGGCCAGGCATCGGCGGCCAACGTTGGCAGTTGGTATTCGGCAATCAGCGTATTGACGTAGCGGCACCATAGCGCCACGTCGTCGTTATCGGTGAGTTGCAGATCGTCTTCATATTCGCCGTAAACGGCCTGCTCACACAGTTCCGGCTCGATATCCTGGAAATCGGCCAGGCTGTGGCGATCGCCCACCACAATCATGCGCAGAGCCAAAGGCATCGGCGGTATTGCCAACGGCAATGGGCGAGTCTCATCCGGCGAAACCCAGTGGAACTGACGTTGGGTGATCATTTGCTTCAACCGCAGCCACAACAGCGGCTGTGCCAAAATGGTGCGGGCGGATAAAATCAGCACACCGCCGTTAGCCTTATGTACCAAGCCGGGCTGCAGATGAATTTTGCCTTGATGGATACGCACGCAGCCAAACAGCTGCTCCGGCTCCACCCACTCCTGGTACAGGCAAGCACCCCCGGCGGCAAAAGGTTCATCACTGCCGGTGGCCGGCTCAATCACAACGGCATCATCCTGGATCAGATAACGGCTGCCTGTCATGGTGCCTGGCGTATACAGCGGCGCTACGGCGCGGGCGATTAGCGCCAGATATTCGTGCGTTTCCTGGGCTTTCAGCAGCATGAAGCGCGGCTGTGACTGTGGGTGGCAAAACAGCGCCAACGCATTTTCCAGCCTGGGCTGAACGGCAGCAAAAGGCAAGGGTGCCAACTGAGAGGCGGTATCAAATATCGCCTGGTAAGGCGTTACGGCAGGCAACAGAGATTGCCATTCAAGTCGGTTATTGGTCAAAGTGTTAGATGCAATCGTTAAAAAGGGAAAGAGCGATTATACAAGAATAACGCCAGCTTGATACACGCAGAGTCGCCGTTGCCCGTGGTGAGTTTGACATTGTTGGACAACTGTGCAAAAAAACAGCTAAAACGGCGTCTAATTGCCAGGGAAATTTGTTGTAAAGCTGTTATGCTTATTAAAGTTACGTGGTCACTGAAGAGCTCACGATGAAATATCAGCAACTGGAAAATCTTGAGAGTGGTTGGAAATGGAAATACCTGGTGAAGAAGCACCGGGAAGGGGAGCAAATTACCCGCCATATTGAAAGCAGTGCCGCGCAAGAAGCGGTCGACCAATTGCTCAAGCTAGAAAATGAACCGGTGAACGTGCTGGCCTGGATTGCAGAGCATATGAACCCAGCGCTGAACAACCGGATGAAGCAGACTATCCGTGCCCGCCGTAAACGCCATTTCAATGCGGAGCACCAGCACACGCGTAAAAAATCTATCGACCTGGAATTTTTAGTGTGGCAGCGGCTGGCCGCGTTGGCGCGCCGGCGTAATGCCACGCTGTCTGAAACGGTGGTGCAACTGATTGAAGATGCGGAGCGCAAAGAAAAATACGCTAGCCAGATGTCATTATTAAAGCGTGATTTGAAAGCGATCCTCGGTAAAGACGAAGAGTGATGCATGCTTAACGCTGCTAGCATGTCAAACCGTATTATTGTTTGAGCCAAAAAAAACCCCGCAGCGCGGGGTTTTTTACTAATCAGCGGTAACTTAAGCCTGAGGCTGGGTTACAACGTCTTTGATGCCTTTAACTTCGATCTCTACGCGACGATCTGGAGCCAGACATGCGATCTGTGCTGCGGTAGCGCGGCCAGATTTGTAGCCACAGGTGTTGCCGGTAACTGGGTCAGATTCGCCCATACCGCGTGCAGAGATTTTGTCTGCAGGGATACCTTTGGATACCAGGTAATCAACAACGCTTTGAGCACGTTGAGTTGACAGTTTCTGGTTGTACTGTTCAGAACCAACGGCGTCGGTGTAACCCAGAACAACTACGGAACCGTCTTTAGGATCCAGAGAGCTCAGTTGGGTGTACAGTTGATCCAGTGCCTGTTGACCTTCTGGTTTCAGCGTTGATTTGTTGAAGTTGAACAGCACGTCAGATTTCAGCGTGAAGTGTTTGGTTTCAACAACTGGAGCTGGTGCTGGAGCAGGAGCTGGTGCTACTGCTTCGTCCTGGCCAAAGCGGTATGCAACGCCCAGGCTCAGCATGCTGTTGTCTGGACGAGCGCCAACGGTACCAGCGTCACCAATGTTGTTAACCCATTGGTAGTCCAGGCGGGTTGCCCAGTTTTTGGTCAGAGCGTATTCAACACCCACTGCTGCCAATGGAGAAACACCGGTATCGTGGTTGCTCAGACGAGTACCATTGGCGTAGTTGGCTTTGGAGTCTGCACGCCAAACCATACCACCCAGACGGGTATAAACGTCCAGTTCATCCGTGATTGGGTAGCTCAGTTTAGCTGCCAGTTGAACGCCCTGTGCTTTGAACGCACCGTTGTTCACGCTGCCTTTGTAAGGCATACGGCCAAGCCAGTCATAGCCCAGCTCGAAGCCCAGGTATTGGTTCGCTTGGTAACCCAGGAATGCGCCTGCACCCAATTGGTTTTCATGGGTAGGGCCATTACCGATACGGTTATCATAACCATTACCGTAGAAACCGGTATCATGATACTGGGACCAGCCCAGTTTAGCACCAGTGTACCAAGTATCATCTTTTGGGGCGGCTTGCGCTACGGTAGCGAAACCAGCCAGTGCCACTGCTAATGCGATAGCTGTCTTTTTCATTTTGCGCCTCGTTATCATCCAAATAGGCAATGAGCTTTAAAGCTATTTTAAGCCCTTGGTTAAATTCCTTCGCCAAGGTTTATGCCCTCGTTTGTTACTCTGCCAGTTTTTCTGGCGTTATAGAGCAACCTCGGCGATGTAAAGTCTACAACGTGGCGCGAAAGTTACAAGTGTGATGTGATAAAGCTCTAAAAAAAAACAGCGAATTGTACATATTTGCTGACAATTAGCAGCGAAAAAGTTGGTTATTTTTTACACTGTGAGGTATGTGGAACCGCAGCCGATCACGCTTTGTTGGCTCTCCTCCGGGGTTGCTTCCTCCGGAGGATAAAAATGATGGGAAAACTCCTAAATTTACTTAATGATACAAAGAAGAGTGAATTTTTAGCGTGGAACACTGTCCTTGAGGCGTATTAACCTCACGCTGAGGGCGCATAATGAACCCGTAAGCGTTTCCTGAAACCGCCGCCCGTGACAATCTCAACCGATCCTGCTCGTTCAATTCCGGCAACCAGCCCAGCACTACGCTGTAGTTCCCCGTCAATAATGCTTTTTCCATTGCTTCAACCGTCGCGGTTGGTGTGATTTGGCTAAGCTGCACCACTTTCCCAACTGGCAGGCCGGATTGCTGCAGCCAACGTTTGCTGAGTTTTTGCTGTGGCGTGAGCCACAGCAGCCAGCGCGACTGCAGGCCAAGCTGTTGCAATAGTGGCAAAAGGAGCTGCACCACGGCGGGTTGCTGTTCGCTGTAGACCAGTTCACTGATAAGACCATTTTCTTTACCGCCGCTGGTGCTGTTGACCGCGGAATCCTCCGCATAAGCCGTGTAGCCGAAATGGGGTTGGTGAAATGATTGAGTACGCATAAAAGTATCCCGCCCGTAGTATTGCTGTATGGATATACAGTATATCCATCGGTGGTGAAAATCAACTCAATTTTTCGTGACGCGCCGCATATCTGCGATCGTTTTTTGCGTATGTCCATTTTGTTATTGGCAGGGGAAGGGAACCTGCGTATTTTTCATAATTAGTTGTTCGAGTTACGTTTATTGCACTAGGGAATGACTTGCATACGGTTTATTAAAGGGAGTTATATATGAAAAGCAAAAATGCAGCCAGAACGGCACAGGCGAAGGCTATTTTTAGCGTATTAGGCAAAATCACAACGCGCTCTCAGTTCGGGGGGTATGGTTTGCTGGCCGATGGCATCATGTTCGCCATTATTGCCGAAGGGGAACTGTATCTGCGCGCGCCTGGCGATTTAGAGGCGGAGTTTCGCGCACTGGGGATGGAAAATATGATCTATTCCAAACGGGGGCTCCCCATCACGATGCGTTACTACTGGGTGGACGATGCGCTTTGGCAACGGGAGCGGGAACTTCTGGCGTTTGCCAACCGGGCGATCGGGGCCGTTAGAAAAAATCTGCAGCCGCCAAATCACGCTTTGGGGCGGTTAAAGGATTTGCCGAATATTGATATTTCCATGGAGCGCGCTCTGTGGCGAGCTGGCATCCGCACCGTATATCAACTGCGTCTGATTGGGGCGCAAGAGGGTTATTTGTTGCTGCAACAGCAGCAACAAAATCTGGGGCTGAAAGCGCTGCTGTCACTGGCTGGCGCCATTGCCGGCTATCATCATGCCGCATTGCCCGCTTCGATCCGCCGCGACATGCTCAGTTGGTTTGACAACATTTCTGCAAGGCCGGCAGTGCTGCGTGCGGCGGCCGTCCGTGGCACCTTGCCGCGCCATGAATAATTATTGAGCTTTGCCTATCTGCGCATTCAACGCCGTTAATTCGGGCAACAGTTCAATCACTAAGCCTATTTGCTGCAATACCAACTGCTCCTTGCTTTCCGGCTCGGGCGACAATGCCTGGATGCGGTTGGAAAGCGCACTCAACGCCTGGGCGACACGTTGGTTATCCTGCGGCGCCTGGTGCAGAGCGTCATCGACATAACACACGGCATCGTTAAGCAGATCCAAAACGGCCGTGTTCTCCAGGCGTTCACGGTGCGCGCCCAGCGCTGAGATGTAGCTTAACAGCGTGTGGTTCAGGCACAGCAAGCGAAAGGCCGCCTCCTGCAGCGTTTTGTCCGCTTTGGGATCCGCAGCCATATTGGATATCACCGAAGCCAGTTCCGCGTCGCTATTATGGGCATCGCGGCGTGCGATACGGTAGGGCAGGCTATTGTCTTTCCCCTGGTGGTATTGCACCAGAATAGCATCCAGGTAGCGGCAGTCGGCGTTCAGCGTTTTGCTGACCACCATTGGCAGTTGGCGGAACTTCCAGTCCGGCCAGATAAAGCTGACGGCGGCCCAGGCAATGGCGCAGCCTAAAAGCGTGTCATAGACCCGCGGGGCGGCCACTTCATATCCCTCACCCAACAGATTGAAGCACAGCAGCACCAGCAGCGTAATAAACATGGTGGCGTGCGCGTACTGCACGGTGCGGAAAGCAAAAAACAGCACGCCGCTGATGACGATAAGGATCAACTGGCCCTCAAGGGAGGGCACAAAATACAGTATTGGCAAGCCAAGCAGAATACCGGCCAGGGTGCCGATAATACGCAGCGCCAGCCTGCGCCGGGTGGCATTGTAGTTGGGTTGGCAGACGAACAGGCTGGTCAGTAGGATCCAGTAGCCGTGGTGCATCCCGGTAAACTGAATAAAAGCGTAACCTGCGCACAATACCACCGACATCCGGATAGCATGGCGAAACAGCGCCGATTGGGGCGTCAGGTGGCGGCTGATGCGCAGGCGAATATTGCTCCAGCCGGTGATGCGGTCGTCTGAAAGGCTGTTTTCTTCCGTCTGGCCGTTCGCCAGCACCTGTTCGGATTCGATGTTGGCCAACTGCGCATCAATCGCGCGCAGGTTTTTCAACAGGTGGGACAGCGCCTTGGCCAGTTCGCGATTTTCCTGCGTGATGGTTATGCGCGCCAATGCTTCTTCAATACGGGTAAACGCCGGTTCAAAACGCACGTTATGCTGGTATTTCTGCCGCAGCAGTATCGACTGCGCCAACTGGCGGCAAGCCGCGGCCTGTAGGGTCAGCAGCCGCTGAAAGCGGAACAGAATGTCGCTATGGCGGAACTGCTGGCTAAGCGCCTGGTAAAGCACGTGGGAAGAACTGGCGCGCTCGTGGATATCCTGGGCGACAAAGTAATAATGCAGCGTCCGGCGGGTGCCGCGTTGGCCGCGGTCGCCCTTTAGCCGCGTCAGCAGAGAGGCTTTGGTCTGGTTGAGCGTGGCGACAAGGGAACTGTTGGCCATCGCCAGCTCCATCCACGGCAAATCTGCGTCGCGTTCGGCGTCGGGATCGAACAGGTTGGCTTTGGCCTCCAGGTAGTTGGCCAGTTGATCATAGCAGCGTGCCAGGTTTTCCTGCAGCGGCCGGATCGGGAACAGCAGGTGGCCTATCAGCGTCAGCAGGTTATACCAGACGGCGCCAATCACCAGCAGCAGCGGCTGCAGATACCAGGTGCCGTACATTGAGGTGCCCAGCATGGTGTAAACCGCGATCAACAGCGCGCCAAAGGCGATGGTCGCATAGCGCTGCCCAAGCGCCCCCAGCAGGATAAAACCGCAGGTTGAGATGGCTAACCCCAGCGCAAACAGCCAAGGGTAAGGAAACAACAGTTCAATAGACGCCGAGGCAACAAAGAAACAGAACAGGGTGATGGCCAGGTTCAACAGCCTGCCGGCCAGGCGATCGTCCAGATCGGTTAACGCGGCGGCAACCACACCGAGCGTCAACGGGATGGTCAGCGTCGGGATGCCCAACCACCATGGCACAGCCGCCGCCCCCGCCAGTGAAAGAAAAATTCGCAGGTTATAAAGCAAATTGCTGTTGTACGTGTAGCGGCGCATCACGGGTGCTAAAGCGAGCACAAAAAACCCCTGGCAGAGAAAAGTTAACGTTGTTGATACTGGCGGCGGGCATTTTCATTTCTTGCCTGCTGGGCCATTTCTACAGAGACTACGCGGCGCCCAACCGGCCAAAGCGCAATCGCGGCAATTTTGAAGTTGGCGATCCCGACCGGGATACCGATGATGGTCAGGCATTGGGCGATGCCTGCGGCAATATGCGAAAGGCACAGCCACCAGCCAAACAGAATCAGCCAGATGATATTTAACAGGGAACCGCCCGCGCTGAGCAGCGCGTTGCTTTTTTCAGGGTATAATTCGTTGACGTGAATGGCTTCATTTCCATAAGGCAGAAACGAAAGCTTGGTGATCTCCCAGCAAGAACGGGTGAGGGGCAGGGTGATGATCAGCACGATGCTGAAGAAAGTGGCAACCAGCCAGCCCAGGGTGGTAAAGAAACCACCTAATACAAAATTAAGAATGTTCAGTACAGTACGCATAATCGTCATTCTGCTCTAATGATAGCCAAACCGCAGGGCGGGTGCGTTGTGATGGTAACATCGAGCCTATTCTACCCTTTTTTTAGCGCTAGAGCGCCACTGCTTAACGCAGGTAAACTGGTAAATATCTAATTCTCAACTGAGTCATGGCGCGACGATATGGAACTTAAAGCGACATCGCTGGGCAAGCATCTTGCTCAGCACCCTTACAACCGTGTGCGGTTGCTGCATGCCGGCGTTGAGGTAAGTGGTGAAAAACACGAATACCTGATCCCGTTTAATCAGTTGATCAACATCCGCTGCAAAAGAGGG
Source organism: Gibbsiella greigii (assembly GCF_039540155.1). Classification (NCBI taxonomy): domain Bacteria; kingdom Pseudomonadati; phylum Pseudomonadota; class Gammaproteobacteria; order Enterobacterales; family Yersiniaceae; genus Gibbsiella; species Gibbsiella greigii. The sequence continues at coordinate 283,107 of NZ_BAABEM010000008.1, read as the reverse complement.
ATTGTCTGGGGCGAGCTGGAGTTTGAACTCCCTGATGAAAAAGTGGTGCGTTTGCACGGCACCGAATGGCAGGAGACACAGCGCTTCTATCACTACCTGTTGCAATCCTGGCAACAGTGGAGCAGCGAGATGAGCGCCGTTTGCGCCAAGGTACTGCGGGAACAGGTGGCGCAAATTACGCGCATTGAGCAACAGGACCGCTGGTTTAACGGTGCGGAGCTTGACAAGCTGCAACAGCAAATCCGCCAGGCTTTCGGCGCGTTGCCCATGCCGGTCGCCAGGTTGGAAGCCTTTGATAACTGCCGGCAAGACTACCAAACATGCCTGCAGTGGCTACAGCATGGCCCGCAAAGCGTTGCCCACCGCAATCAGCAGTGGGTCGAACGCATGCTGGTGGAACATCAGGATTTCTTCCAGCACGTAGAGGCTTCGCCACTGAATGCCTCGCAGAGCCGTGCGGTGGTTAACGGTGAAGAGTCGGTGTTGGTGTTGGCCGGCGCCGGGAGCGGTAAAACCTCGGTACTGGTTGCGCGTGCCGGCTGGCTACTGCGCCGCCAGGAAGCGGCGCCGGAACAAATCCTGCTGCTGGCCTTCGGTCGCCAGGCGGCGCAGGAAATGAATGAACGCATCAAACAACGCTTGGGGGAAACGGCGATCCAGGCGAAAACCTTCCATGCGTTGGCGCTGCAGATTATTCAGCAGGGCAGCCGCAAAGCCCCGGCGATCAGCAAATTGGAAACCGACAGTAAGGCTCGCCGGGCGCTGTTGATCTCGCACTGGCAGCAGAACTGTGCCGAAAAAAAGGCCCAGGCCAAAGGGTGGCGGCAGTGGTTGGTCGATGAGCTTGAATGGGACGTGCCGGAAGGGGACTTCTGGCAAGATAAACGCCTGGCCGAACGGTTGGCTGGGCGCCTGGAGCGCTGGCTGGGGCTGATGCGGATGCACGGCGGCAGCCAGGCCGAGATGATCGAACAGGCGAATGAGGAAGTCCGCGATCTGTTCGCCAAGCGCATTCGCCTGATGGCGCCGCTGCTCAAAGCATGGAAAGGCGCGTTGAAGGAAGAAGGGACGGTGGACTTTTCCGGGCTGATACACCAGGCGGTGAACATCCTGGATAAGGGGCGTTTCATCAGCCCCTGGAAGCATATTCTGGTCGATGAGTTCCAGGATATTTCTCCACAGCGGGCGTTGTTGCTGGCGGCATTGCGTAAACAGAACAAACAGACTTGCCTGTTTGCCGTTGGCGATGACTGGCAGGCCATTTACCGTTTCAGCGGCGCGGAATTAGCGTTGACGACGGCCTTTTCCCACAACTTCGGCGAGGGGGCGCAGTGCGCGCTTGATACCACCTACCGTTTTAACGAGCGCATCGGTGAAGTGGCGAATCGTTTCGTACAACAGAACCCGCATCAGCTGAAAAAGCCGCTTAACAGCCTGAGCAAAGGCAATAAAAAGTCGGTGGTGATCCTGCCGCAGGAGCAGTTGGAAAACCTGCTGGATAAGCTGAGCGGCTATGCCAAACCGGACGAACGCATCCTGATTTTAGCGCGTTACCACCACCTCAAGCCGGACGTGCTGCAGAAGGCAGCGACGCGGTGGCCGAAGCTGAACATCGAGTTTATGACCATCCATGCCAGCAAGGGGCAACAGGCGGAGTATGTGATCATCACCGGGCTGCATGAGGGGCATGACGGTTTTCCTGCGGCGGCGCGGGAGTCGGTGCTGGAAGATGTCTTGTTGCCGCAGCCGGAAGATTTTCCGCATGCGGAAGAGCGGCGCCTGCTGTACGTGGCGCTGACCCGAGCAAAACATCAGGTGTGGTTATTGCAGAGTCGTGAGCGCCCGTCGGTTTTTGTTGAGCAATTGCATAACATTGGCGTGCCACTGCAGAAAAAACCGTAACCGGCCGGCCTGGTGGAGTACCAGGCCGCCGGGCGCCGGTTATTGCAGGCGGTTTTGCAGATAACGCTGGTAGTCGGGGATGGCGATTTCCACTTCGCGGGTAAACAGCGTAGAGGCGATCAGGAAATCCGCCGTGGAACGGTTGGTCGCCACCGGAATATTCCAAACCGTCGCCAGGCGTAGTAGCGCTTTCACATCAGGATCGTGCGGGACAGCGTTCAGCGGGTCCCAAAAGAAAATCAACATATCGATTTGCCCTTCCGCGATCAGCGCGCCAACCTGCTGATCGCCCCCCATCGGGCCACTCATCATACTCTTGACCGCCACCCCCGTGGCGCGCTGAACCAGGTTGCCGGTAGTGCCGGTGGCATACAGTTGGTGTTGCGCCAATGTCGCTTGGTTGTCTTCAACCCACTGAAGCAGTGCCTGTTTACAGTGATCGTGCGCCACCAGCGCAATGTGCTTGCGAACGGCGATGGTGCGGGTGGTCATTTCCATGTTGATGTCCTTTGCTGAGCGGAGATGAGCGACAGGTTACTGAAACTGTTTTTCTCTGCCTAGCATTTAGCACTGAAAATATGAAGAGAGCACGGATTCAGATAAGAAGTCAGGGCGTTTCGCGGTTTTCAGTATACTGATTGGCCCAACGCAGAAAGTGCTTTTGGGTATCCCGATCGGCCTGCTGAAACCAGTATTGCAACATTTGCTCTGAAACATAGGCTTCTTTCAATGTGATGGATTTCTGCCCCGGTGGCGTTACGCCTGGCGGGGGGATAGGCGTGCTGGCGCGCAGGTGGGCGAAAGCCGGCACCGAGGCGGTATGCTTCTGGCCATTGTATGCGATCATGGTTTTTTCCAGATCGGTACCCATGGTGGCCAGCTTATCGTTTTTGGTTGCCAATTTTTTGCCGCTGTCGTCGACGAGCTGATAGTTTAATGCGTGATTGAACTGCAGGCCGTCGCGCGTGCTGTCAATGCGCGGCAGTTCAAAGCTGACCATGCGGGTGTTGTGTGCATTAAACGTCACGATCAAGGGCTGTGAGGTGTAGGTGATCGGCCCGTGCGAGTTTGACGTGACCGTTTTGACCACTTTGAATAGGAGTTGGTGCTCCCCGCTGTCCAATTCCAGGCTATCGGCGCCTTTCAGCAGCGAGCCGGTCATTTGTCTGCCGTCAACCACCAGCAGATCGATATCCGGGGAAAGTTTTAGGGTCGTCGCTACGGCAGGCGCACTGAGCCATAGGCTAAGCAGCCCCGCAACCACCAGACCAAATTTCATTATCATCTCCTTGTGTAAGGGAACATGGCATAGTGTCGGGCACAAGGGATAGTGTGTCAAAGTATTTCATTTATATTACAATTTTCACACTTTTACATAACTATCGCCCTCGGGCATCGGATCGGCAGGGGGCAGCAAAGCCAACGCAGCTGTCGCTTGCGCGCTGAAGGGTTACACTTGGCTTATGGGGATTTCTTTATTCAATCAGGAGTCGATCATGCAAGATCATGAAATTTCAGCACTGTTGCAAGAAACCAACACCATTGCTCTGGTTGGCGCCAGCGATAACCCGGCGCGGCCAAGCTACGGGGTGATGGGCTATCTGTTGCAGCAAGGCTACCAGGTTATCCCTGTCAGCCCGAAGCTGGCGGGGCAAACGCTACTGGGGCAACCGGTTTATGCCACACTGGCGGCGATCCCTCAACCGGTGGATATGGTGGATGTGTTTCGCAATGCCGAGGCGGCCTATGGGGTGGCGCAGGAAGCTATCGCCATCGGTGCCAAAGCGCTGTGGTTACAAATTGGTGTTATCAATGAGGCGGCCGCGGTGCTGGCAAAAGAGGCCGGCCTTGCGGTAGTGATGGATCGCTGCCCGAAAATTGAAATTCCGCGCCTAGGGTTAGCGCGTGCGTAAAGGGCCGGCCCCCGTGACGGATAAATAATGAGGGCCCGGCGAGTGGCCGAGCCCTGGTGGTTTGTGTGCGATGAAGCGGTGCAACGCGCTCAGTTGCGCAGGCGCGGCGCTTGCAACTGGTGGCGGATCGACTCGGCCAGCTCATCCAATGAAGGTTGTTCCGGGTGGGCATCCGGGTATTCGCCCGAGAGCTGCGCCTCGGCCAGATAGGTGTGCACCGGCTGCCCCTCTTCATCCTCAATCACGACGTGGTACCAGGGGGCTAAACGCAATTGGTCGTTTACCGCGATCTCACCGGCTTTCGGCTGAGCCAGTGAGTATTCCGGGTCGACATCAATTATGACCCCTAGGCAGCCCAGCAGCTTGTGCCGAACCTGTTGCCCGATGCCAAATTTACTGGTAATCATGACGTCCTCCTGAAAAAGTGCTTTGCTCTATATATGTGGGCAAAAGCAGGCGATTTCAAGTTACATCACACGGCAGGCAAACCCTTTCAGATACAGGCCTTCCGGATAGGTGGCAATCACCGGGTGATCGGCCGCCTGGCGGAACTGTTCGATAAACTGCATATCACAACCGGCATCCAGCGCGGCGTCGGCCAGGATTTTCTGGAACAGCTCGGTCGGCATCAGGCCGGAACAAGAGAAGCTCAGCAAAATGCCCCCCGGGTTCAGCAATTGCATGGCCAGCATGTTGATGTCTTTGTAGCCGCGGCATGCGCTCGCCAACTGATTCTTGTTTTCGACAAATTTGGGGGGATCCATAATGATCAGATCGAATTTTTCCCCTTGGGCGCGGTAGTTGCGCAGCAGTTGGAACACATCGTCGCGCACAAACTGAGCACGCTGCAGATCCAGGCCGTTCAACTCGACGTTTTGTCTGGCGATATCCAGCGCTGCCTGTGAAGTGTCAACGCTGATCACCTGTTCGCAACCGCCCATCAGCGCAGAAACGGCGAAGGCGCCAGTATACGAGAAGCAGTTCAGCACGCGGCGCCCGGCGGAATAGTTACGCGCGGCCAGGCGGCTGTCCCGCTGATCGAGATAAAAGCCGGTTTTATGCCCTTGCTGAATATCCACCAGCAGTTTCATACCGTGTTCCGTAATCGGCAGCAGCGCTGGCGGCAGATCGCCCAGCACGGGGCCCTGTGCCAGCGGCAATCCCTCTTTTTTGCGCACGGCCACGTCGGAACGATCGTAAATAGCGCAATCGGGGTAGCAGTGCTGCAACGCGGCAACCAGCGCGCTGCGCTGATATTCGGCGCCGGCGGACAGCAGTTGCAGCACCAGGAAGTTCTGGAAACGATCGATGGTGATGCCCGGCATACCATCGGATTCGCCGGCGATCAGCCGGTAGCCGTCCAAGCCATCGCGTTTCGCCACCCAGTCACGCCAGCCTTGCGCTTGTTGCAGGCGGCGGATAAAAAAACCGGTGTCGATGGCTTCATCTTGCTTGAATGTCCAGACTCGGGCGCGGATTTGCGATTGCGGCGAATAGGCGCCACGCGCCAGCCATTTGCCCTGATGATCGCAAATATCAATGGTTTCGCCAGAAACGGCTTTTCCTTCAATACGTTGCACCGCACCTGAGAAGATCCACGGGTGACGGCGGAGTAGGGATTTTTCACGGCCTTTGGCGAGAAACAGACGTACGGTCATAATTAAGTATGCAGCCAACTAGGTAAAAAGAACGGCATACCTGTGGTAAAACATAGGCATGCCATAAAAAGTACGATTACAGCAAAGGAGCCAATTATGACACAAATTTGTATTGCCGCGTACGCCTATGGCGTTGTGCAAGGGGTGGGGTTCCGCTATAGCGTCCAGCAACAGGCTATGGAACTGGGGCTGACCGGCTATGCCCGTAATTTGGACGACGGTAGCGTAGAGATGGTGGTGTGTGGCGACGCGGAGCAGGTGGACCAACTGACGATCTGGTTGAAAAACGGTGGGCCGCGCAACGCCAAAATCGAACGTCTGTTAGTAGAGCCGCGCGGCATAACGGCGTATTCAGGGTTTAGCATTCGCTATTAGGCTAAATGCATTTGACCGGTTTGGGCAGGCCGGCGATTTTCGTCGCCTGTTTGGCCGGGCCTTTCGGGAACAGACGATAAAGGTAACGGCTATTGCCTTTTTCCTCACCGTATTTTTGCGCCATCGCCTTCACCAACATCCGGATCGCCGGCGAAGTGTTAAACTGCTGGTAGAAATCGCGCACGAATCTGACGACTTCCCAATGGGCTTCCGTCAGCACGATGTCTTCCTGGGCGGCCAATATCGGCGCCAGCTCCTCGTGCCAGTCGGCGCTGTTCTTCAGGTAGCCTTGCGCATCGGTAGCGATAATCCGGCCTTCAAACTCCAACATACTGCCTCGTTTACGGGTAATTCATCACGCCCGGCAGTCTAGCAAATTTTGCCGCCGCCAAAAACAAAGCCCCGCTCGGGTGAGCGGGGCTTTATGCCGTACAAGCCGGTTATCAGTTGCTGCGGGCAAAGCCCAAGATGCTCAACAGGCTGATAAACATGTTGTACAGCGAAACATACAGGCTAACGGTAGCGCGAATGTAATTGGTTTCGCCGCCGTGAATAATGTTGCTGGTTTCCCACAGGATGGCGCCGGCGGAGAACAGGATAAACAGCGCGCTGATCGCCAGGTGCAGCGCCGGGATTTGCAGGAACAGGTTGGCAATCACAGCAACCAACAGCACAACAAAGCCAGCCATCAGCATCCCAGACAGGAAAGACATATCTTTGCGCGTCGTCAGCACGTAGGCAGAGCAGCAGACGAACACCAGCGCGGTACCGCCCAGCGCCAGCATGATCAGATCGCCTGCGCCGCTGCCGATAAATGAACTGAGGATTGGCCCCAGCGTATAACCCATAAAGCCGGTCAGGGCGAAAGCCGCCAGAATGCCCGCTGGGCTGTTAGCCAGTTTGTGGGTCAGGAACATCAGGCCATAAAAGCCCACCAGCATCAGCAGCAACCCTGGCGCAGGCAGGCCAAGCACGGTGCTGGCGGTGGCGGTCAATGCGGAAAAGGCCAGCGTCAGCGAAAGCAGGAAATAGGTATTACGCAAGACTTTATGCGTACTAAGCAGCGAGCCACGCGAGGAGGATGAGACGATAGTACGGTCCATAATGATCTCTCTTATCAGGTCATCACAAAATTAATCACGATGATAGGCAGTGCAAGCATTTGATTAAAGTTTGTTTACCAATCTTTACCGTTAGTTATCATTGCGTCAACCCAACGGAAAAGTACCTTGATGTTCGTCTGTTCGGGGTTCCCGGCTGGTAGCCGCGATCATCATGGCAAAATGGCGTTATTGCGCCGGGTGTGCTGGTTTTTCGTGCGGTTGAACGAGGGCAGTCTTTACAAGTGGATCCGCTATGTTTATAGTGCGCTTCGTTACGGAGGGGTGGCCGAGTGGCTGAAGGCAACGGTCTTGAAAACCGTCGACGGGAAACCGTTCCAGAGTTCGAATCTCTGCTCCTCCGCCATATTTTAGCCCCAGGCTTATCGCAAGCCTGGGGCTTTTTGCATCTGCCGGTTAACGCCGGGGCGCTTGCGTCATAGCTGTTTGAGCTTTTGCGCCAGGCGCTGCGTTTGCCAGCGTTGCAACGTATCGCGCAGCACCAGCGTGCGGGCGGCGCGCATGACTAACCCCAGACCGATGGCGCCGATCGCCCACAGCGACCACCAGTATTGCGGCTGGGTAACGCCGTTAATGGCCAGCAGGATCAGGCTCAAGACCACAAAACGCACCAGCTTGCGCAATAGCAGGCCTTCGTCTTCTACCCGGCGCCGGGCTGCCAATTCCGCTGTGCTGCAGGCCGTTTGTTCTGGCGCCTGGCGGGTAAGATCGCACACCTGCATCCCGAGTGCTGCCGCAATGGCGCCGAGGGTTTCCAGGCTGGCCTGGTGGTCATTTTCAATGCGCTGGATAGTTCGGGTGCTGAGCCCTGCGATAGTGGCCAACTGTTCCTGCGACCACCCTTTGGCTAAGCGCAATTCCCTTATGTTGTAGTGTTGCATGGCATACTCCTGACTGAATAACGGCGGCGAACCGTTGCCGTATGTGCTGGTTGAAAATAACCATGAGTGTAACCACGGGTGATTAATCGGCCACGACAGCAAGGCGACACCCAGGCGACAGGCCGCTCAGAACGTGACGTTGCGGATAAACCGCAGCAATTGGCCGCTGTTGTTGCAGTAGGCATATTGCTGATTGCTGTTGAATACGTGGGTTTCGCCACTGCGTAGCGTCAGAGTGCGGTTTTCCAACTGCAGCGTCAATGTGCCTTCCAGGACGTAGAGGATTTCATGCCATCCTTCGGCATCGGGAACGGAATCATAGCGCTCGCCCGGCATCAAGGACCATTCCCACAACTCCACCCGGTGATGTGCCGGTACGCTGGCACTGAGCTGTGCCTGGCTTTGCGCCGCTTGACCTTGCCAAGCCAACTCACCGACCAAAAAATCGCCGCGTGCTTCCGGCGCCTGGATTAAGTGGCTGAAAGAAACGCCCAGCGCTTCCGCCAGTTTATCCAGCACCGCCAGGCTAACGTTGCGATCCCCGGCTTCGATACCGGCCAGCATGCGGCGGCTAACGCCGGAAAGCTCTGCCAACGCCACCTGGCTTAACCCCGCCTGGCGGCGATAGCTGCGCAAATTACTGCTTAGATATTGTAGAACCTTGGGCGGTTCGTGATTACCATTGTGCATTATATTGCTCATTTGCAGGCTATGCCCCATACTGGCAAGGTTTGTGCATTATATTGCACTCTGTATGAAGGGCAATACTGTGGCGGTGGTAAAAAAATCCTCTATTCCAAACCTGTTTCTGACTATCCGGCCTCAAGAAGCGATACTGATCTTCATTACGATGATCTGGGGCGGGACTTTTCTGGTGGTTCAGCATGCCATGCTGGTGAGCGGCCCCTTCTTTTTTGTCGGTTTGCGCTTTGGCGCCGCGGCGCTGGCGTTGCTTTTGTTCTCGTTAAAGGCGCTGCGTGGGCTGACGTGGTATGAACTTCGAGCCGGTGTGTTTATCGGCATTGCCATCATGTGCGGCTACGGCCTGCAAACCGTGGGTTTGCAAACCATAAGTAGCAGCCAGTCGGCCTTTATGACGGCGATGTACGTGCCTATTGTTCCGCTGTTGCAGTGGCTGGTGCTCGGCCGCTTCCCCGGCATTATGGCATGGCTGGGGATCTTGCTGGCGTTTACCGGGCTAATCTTGTTGGCCGGGCCGGATGGATCTTCCATTACCCTGAGCTTTGGCGAAATAGCCACTTTAGTCAGCGCGCTGGCCGTGGCGGCGGAAATTATTCTAATTGGCGCTTTTGCCGGCAAGGTTAACATCCGGCGGGTCACCATTGTGCAATTGGCCACCGCATCGTTGCTGTCATTTCTAATGATGGTCCCTACCGGCGAACGCCTGCCAGCGTATTCCAACTATCTGCTGTATAGCTCGGTGGGCCTGGGCATCGCCACTGCGCTTATTCAGTTGACCATGAACTGGGCGCAGCGCAGCGTTTCGCCAACCCGCGCCACGGTGATTTATGCCGGCGAACCGGTATGGGCGGGGATCGTTGGCCGCATTGCCGGTGAACGCCTGCCGGGCGTGGCGCTGCTGGGCGGCGCGCTGATTGTGCTGGGGGTGATCGTCAGCGAACTGCGCCTGCGCCGCAAGGCCAAAAAGGCGATTGCGGCAGAGTAGGGCGGCGGCAAGCGCACGCCCTGGCCCCTCTTTTAACGTGTTGAGCTATCGGCCAACGGCAATATTTTACGGTTGCGCAACAGCGCATTGAGCAGAATGGCGCCGAAGGTCGCGGTGCCGATCCCACCCATGGTGAACCCGCCGATGCTCAGCGCAAAGTCGCCAGCGCCCAGCACCAGCGTGACCGCCACCATAATCAGGTTGCCGTTATCGCTTAAATCCACCTTGTTTTGCACCCAGATGCGGGCGCCCGCAACGGCGATCAGCCCGAAGACCACCACGGAGGCACCGCCCAGCACTGGGCCGGGGATGGTGTGGATCAATGCGCCGAATTTGGGCGAGAAGCCGAGCACGATAGCCACCGCCGCGGCGGCGACGAAAACCAGCGTGGAATAGATTTTTGTGACCGCCATCACGCCGATATTTTCCGCATAGGTGGTGACGCCGGTGCCGCCGACCGAGCCCGACAGCATGGTCGCCAGCCCGTCGCCCACGAAGGCCCGGCCGATGTAGGGATCCAGGTTTTGCCCCGTCATACCGGCGACGGCTTTAACATGGCCAAGGTTCTCCGCCACTAAGATCACGGCGACGGGAGCCAGCAACAGCATGGCATGGGCGTCGAACGCCGGTGCGGTAAAGGTTGGCAGGCCAAACCAGGCCGCCTGGCTCAGCGCACTGTAATCAATGGGCTTGCCGAGCCCCAGGCCGTTAGTGACGACGACATACAGCAGGTAGGCGACGATCAGCCCAACCAGAATCAGCAGCCGCTGCATCAACCCGCGGGTAAACACCGCCACTGAACCAATGCACAAGATGGTGGCGACCGCCATCCAACTGTCAAAGCTCGACGCGGAGACGCTGCGCACGGCGATTGGCGCCAGGTTAAGGCCAATCGCCATCACCACGGCGCCAGTGACGACCGGTGGCATCAGGTGCTCAATCCAGCGTGTTCCAACGCTCAAGACGATAAAGCCAATCACGGTATAAAGCAGGCCGCAGGCGATAATACCCCCCAACGCCAGCGCGATATTGGGGTTGGCGCCCTGGCCACTGTAGCCGGTAAGGGCGATCACCAGCCCGACAAACGCCGCGCTGGAGCCCAAATAGCTGGGCACCCGGCCACCGACGATCAGGAAGAACAGCAGGGTGCCGATGCCCGACATCAGGATGGCCAAGTTGGCATCGAAGCCCATCAGCAATGGCATCAGTACCGTAGCGCCAAACATCGCGACGGCATGCTGCAGCCCCATCACCAGCGTGGGGCCGAGCGGCAGCCGTTCGTCAGGTGCGACCACCGTGCCATCGAGATTACCTTGCTTGATACGCCATGTGGGGAACCAGGTATTCGCCATTGTCATCTCCAGTGTGTGTGGTTTGCATGAAATGCGGTTTGACTGCCCCTCACCCCAACCCTCTCCCGCGGGGGAGAGGGGGAGTATCGTGCCAGCATGAAACTCCGCCTGTTACCCTTATCGCCGCACTGCTCCCTCTCCCGCGGGTAGATTGCTGGGGTTAGGGGCGGTATGAAACTCCGCCTGTTACCCTTATCACCGCACTACTCCCTCTCCCATGGGGAGAGGGTTGGGGTGAGGGACGGAATGATACTCCGCCTGTTACCCTTATCATCGCACTGCTCCCTCGCCCATAGGGAGAGGGCTGGGGTAAGGGGCGGCATGAAACTCCGCCTGTTACCCTTATCGCTACACTGCTCCCTCTCCCATTGGGAGAGGGTTGGGGTGAGGGCATTAAACGGGTGCTTTCAGCGCGTGATAACGGCGATCGAAATAGGCCAGCCCATGCCCTTCGTCATTGCGCACCACATCGACGACTTGGCAAAACAGCACGTCGTGGGTACCTACGCTAACCGTTTGGGTTATTTGGCAATCGAAGGAGACTAACGCGCCAAGCAGGATCGGCGAGCCGGTCGCCAGGGTTGCCCAACGCGCGGCTGAAAAACGCATCTCCATCGGCGTTTTGCCGCCAAACAGGTTGGACAGCGACTGATGCTCCGCCGCCAGCGTATTGACACACAGCCGTTGGTTTTGCTGGAACACGGAATATACCGAGGCCGAACGATTCAGGCACACCAGCAGCGTTGGCGGCGTATCCGTCACGCTACAAACGGCCGATGCGGTAAACCCGGCGCGTCCGGCCGGGCCGTCGGTGGTAATGATATTGACCGCTGAGCCAAGGCGCGCCATGGCATCGCGGAAATCCTGTTTTTCCACACAGGGCGGCAGCGCCGCCGTGGTGAAAAGGGCCGTTGACTGCATCGTGCTTCTCCTGTTGCTTACCGTACTTGTTCGGGCCGCTGCGCGGGTTGCTGTGGCAAGGGCTGCATGTGTGTCTTCAGCAGCCAGCCCAGCAGAATCTGGTTAAAGTTTTCGCTGTCGGTTATGCTCATGGCGTGGCCGCCATAGGGCATTTGCACCAACTCGCCCTGGGGCAACTCTTCCGCCAACTGGTGTGAGCAGTGGTAGGGCACCAGGAGATCGTCGCGGGAACACAGCGCCAGGGTTGGCGTGGTGATACTGGCCAGGTGCGGGCGGAAATCCACGGCCATCAGCGCGTGCAGGCGGCGCAGCAGGGTTTCCGTTCCCTGGAAATGCGCGGTCTGATGCGCTTGTTCTGCGGCTAACTGCTGCTCATGAGCGGAAAGCCAATCGGCCGGGAATAGGAAAAGCGGTTGGGCGCGCACGTAGGCGGCTACGCCGCTGTTAAGCAACAGATCCTGCCGGACGTTAAAGCAGCGCCGTGTTTGGCTGTCCAGCACCGGCCAGCCGTTTACCACCACCAGTTTTTCCACCCGCTGTGGGTAAGTGAGCGCCAGTTGCAGGCCAATCATGCCGCCTAACGCGTGGCCGACGAAAAAATAACTTTCGATGCCGATCGCATGCAGCAACTGCGCCACTTCCTCCGCCATGTCGGCGATGCTATAACCTTCCGTCACCGTGCCCTGGCTGCGCCCGGTGCCTTGATGATCGTAAATGATCACCCGGAAATGCTCGCCGAGCGCGGCGAGCTGCGGCTGCCAGAAGCTGCCACTGCCGCCCAGGCCGGCGGAAAGCACCACTGTTTGCGCCAGCGGGGTATCTTTCCCCAGGATCTCAAAATACATCGTCTCTCCTTTAACGGCCGATATGGGCGATGCTGGCGATTTCGATCAGCGCGTCCGGTTTTACCAGCCCGCACTGGATGCAGTAACGCGCCGGTTTGTCGCCGGGGAAGAATTCGGCGTAAACTTGGTTGATCGCCGCATAGTTTTGCCAGTCGGTAAGAAAGATCGAATTGAAGGTGACGTCGTCCATCGTGCCCCCGGCGGCTTCCACCACGCTTTTAATAGTTTCCAGCACGTGCCGGGTTTGTGCCGCGGCATCGCCCACATGCACCACGTTATTGTCTTTATCGAAAGCCAACGTGCCAGAGACATACAGCACGCCGTCGGCCAGGGTGCCGGGTACGAAAGGCGCCAGTGGTTTGCCGGTGCCTGCTGGGGTGATGATGGTTTTTGGCATAGTGATTTCCTTAATAAAAAGTTGATTAACGGGCAGCCGTCAGGCCGTACGGCTGAGCGGTGCTGCAACGGTCTGGCAAAAACTGTCTACGTCTGATACCCAACCAAAGAATGTCTCGATGTTGTAGAGCGCCGCCTGCTGGGCGAATGCCGGGCCGGCCTGGTGGGTAGCGTCTTCCAGTACCACACCGAAATACTCAAGGAAAAAGCCGTCTCGCAGCGTGGATTCCACGCAGACGTTGGTGGCGATGCCGGTGAACACCAGGTGGTGAATGCCGTAGGAGCGCAGCAGGCTGTCGAGCTGGGTATTGAAGAAGCCGCTGTAGCGCGGTTTAGGGATGACGATGTCGCCGGGCAGCGGCTGCAGTTCATCCACCAGATCGTAATCCCAGTCGCCCTTGGCCAGCAGCTTACCCATCAGTTCAGGGCGCTTGCGCATGGTTTTTAGGGCGTTGGATTTGTGCCAATTGGGCGATCCCTGGCCGCCGGCCTCCACATAATGTTTATCCCAGCCGTTTTGGAAAAAGATCACTTTGATGCCGGCGGCGCGGGCGGCGGCAATGGCACGTTTGATATTGGCGATCACCGGTGCGGTGGTCGAGACATCAAACCCGGCCAAATCGAGATAGCCGCCCTGCGAGGCGTAGGCATTTTGCATGTCAACGACGATCAGCGCGGTTTCCTGCGGCGCGAAGGCAATCGCCTCTGGGCGCGCTGGCAGGGTAACGGTTTTCCCGGTTTCCGGCGCCTGGCGGCGCACTACGGTATGATTTTCGACAACTTTCATCAGGCGACCTCACGGTTGGGGGAAACGACATCGGCACGGCTTTTCATTAGCGGTTGGATACGTTCGCCAAAGTCCTCGACCCCTTTGATAAAATCGTCGAAGGTCAACAGCACGCCTTCGGTACCGGGAACGGTGGCAATTTCATCCATCATGCGCGCAACGTTGGCGTAAGAGCCCACCAGCGTGCCCATATTGATATTCACGGCGGAGGTGGGATCGGCCATTTGGCGGACGTTGGTGTCGGCGCCGGAGGTGGTGTCTTTGCCGCTTTGCTCGGTCAGCCAGGCCAGCGCTTCGGTATCGGCGCCGGCCTTGTAGCTTTCCCATTTGGCGCGCGCCGCCTCGTCTGTTTCATCGGCGATAATCATAAACAGCACATAGCAGGCTACGTTGCGGCCTTCGGTATCCGCGGCCTTTTTCAGGCGTGCGGCGGTCGGCGCAAAGGCGGCTGGGGTGTTGATGCCTTTGCCAAAACAGAAGTTGTAGTCGGCGTATTTGGCCGAGAACGCCATGCCGGCATCGCTTTGCCCGGCGCAGATCACTTTGATGCCGGATTGAGGCTGCGGGCTGACGCGGCAATCGTTCATCTGAAAGAACTCGCCCTTGAAATCTGACTTGCCGGTGCCCCACAGATCGCGCAGCACGTGGACATATTCGGCCAGATAGTCGTAGCGGCGGCCGAAGTAGTCATCGCCGGGCCACATGCCCATTTGCTCGTATTCGGGCTTTTGCCAGCCGGTCACCACATTCAGGCCAAAGCGCCCGTTTGAAATGGAATCGATGGTGGATGCCATTCGTGCCACGATGGCCGGCGGCATGGTTAGCGTCGCCGCGGTGGCATAAATTTTAATGCGCGACGTTACGGCGGCCAGCCCGGCCATCAAGGTGAATGATTCCAGGTTATGGTCCCAGAATTCGGTTTTACCGCCGAAGCCGCGCAGTTTGATCATGGAGAGCGCGAAGTCGAAGTTGTAGTGCTCCGCCTTCTGAACAATGGTTTTATTCAGTTCAAACGTGGGTTTGTACTGTGGCGCGTTACTGGAAATCAGCCAGCCATTGTTGCCGATCGGGATGAATACACCAATTTTCATTTGAACACCTCGGGTCTGCAAATGGGACGATTCAGGCGCTGCTTGAGTGCTTCCTGCGGGTTCCGAATTGCGCGGCGCTGATTTCGCTGTTGCAAAGGCGATGCCAGTTTTAGAAAAGCGAGTGGAATCAAATGGCTGTTAATTTGATCTAAGTCAATAATTGAGTGAATGGTCTAAAACAGACCATTTGGTAAAAATCATCTGCACAAAAAATAGGCGTGATTGCCCATAAACGGTGCATCTGAATACCTGGCGGGGGAGGGTAAAAGCGTGGGTTTCGCCGATCGGCTTTGTTATGCTGATAAAAATCACGGTTGCGCCAAGGAGATGCTGTGAAGCAACAATCGGTAAAGCCGGCGACGCGCCGTTCGCGCGCGGTAGCCGCCAAACGCAGTACCATAATGGATGCCGCACTGGAGTTTTTTTCCCTGTACGGTATTCATGGCACCAGTCTTGATCAGGTGGCGGAGCGGGCGGACGTCTCCAAAACCAACCTGCTGTACTATTTCCCGTCAAAAGAAGATCTGTACGTTGCCGTGCTCACAGGCATCCTTGATGTGTGGTTGGCGCCGTTGAAAGCGCTGCGCCCCGATCAAGAGCCGCTGCAGGCGATCCGTGAATATATCCGGCTGAAGCTGGAGGTTTCACGCCACCATCCGCAGGCATCGCGCTTGTTCTGCCTGGAAATGATCCAGGGGGCGCCGTTGCTTAAGGAACAGTTGAAGGGGGGATTGAAAACCCTGGTGGATGAGAAATCCGCCATGATTGAGCGTTGGGTTGCGCAGGGGCATCTGGCGCCGGTGGAGCCGCATCATCTGATTTTCATGCTGTGGGCCACCACGCAGCATTACGCGGATTTCTGGGTGCAGGTCGAGGCGGTGACCGGGAAGAGCTTGCAGGACGATGATTTTTTCCAGCAGACGGTTGAGAATGTGCAGCAGGTGATCATCAACGGCATCGTGCCGCGCCAGCAGGGGAAGTAACAGCCGCTCCCGCAGTGGATGAGATAAGAAAAAACCCGGGCAGCTGCCGGGTTTTTTTATGAAGCGCTGGGGATTAGGCCGCTTTTTTGTTGCGGACCAGCAGATAACCCACGCCCAGTATGACAAACCACAGCGGGGTAACCATCAGCGCCTGACGGGTATCATTCTGCAGCGACAGCAGGCACAACACGAATGCAAAGAACGCGAGACAAACCCAGCACATCAGTTTACCCGCCGGCATTTTATAGCGCGATTTCTGGTGCAGTAGTGGCCGTTTTTTACGATAAACCAGGTAAGAGCACAGGATAATGCTCCAAACGAACATAAACAGAATGGCCGATACTGTGGTGACCAGCGTAAACACCGTCACGACATTGGGGATCAGGTAAATCAGCACCACGCCGCCCAGCAGACAGATGCAGGAGAAGGTCAGACCGTTGGCCGGTACGGCGCGTTTAGACAGATTGGCGAAAGATTTTGGCGCATCGCCTTCCTGTGCCAGGCCGTACAGCATGCGGCTGGTGGAGAACACGCCGCTGTTGGCGGAAGAGGCCGCAGAGGTCAGTACCACGAAATTGATCACGCTGGCGGCGGCAGGCAGGCCGATTAAGACGAACAATTCGACAAACGGGCTCTTATCGGCAACGACGGAACTCCATGGCGTCACTGACATGATGATAATCAGCGAGAACACATAGAACATAATGATGCGTAGCGGGATCGAGTTAATCGCGCGTGGCAGTACGTTCTCGGGATCCTTGGTTTCAGCCGCCGTGGTACCGACTAACTCGATACCGACGAACGCAAACACTGCAATCTGGAAGCCGGCGAAGAAGCCGCTTATCCCTTTCGGGAACATGCCGCCATTATCCCACAGGTGTGAGAACGACGCGGTAGTGCCGGTAGGCGATTGAAAATGCATGGCGATCATCACCAGGCCAGCGACGATCAGGGCGATGATGGCCACGATTTTGATCATGGCAAACCAGAACTCCATCTCACCGAACATTTTCACCGTCGCCAGGTTAAGGCCAAGCAGCAACAGCACGCACAGCAGCGAAGCGAGCCATTGCGAAAGCTCCGGGAACCAGAACTGGGCATAGGCCGTGATAGCCACGACGTCGGCAATGCCGGTGACAACCCAGCAGAACCAGTAGGTCCAGCCGGTGAAGAAGCCGGCCCAGGGGCCGAGCAGGTCGGCGGCAAAATCGCTGAAGGATTTGTATTGCAGGTTGGAGAGTAAAATCTCGCCCATCGCCCGCATCACAAAGAACAGCATGAAGCCGATGATCATATATACGAAAATGATGGATGGCCCGGCAAGGCTGATGGTCTTGCCCGATCCCATAAACAACCCAGTCCCGATAGCGCCGCCGATAGCGATCAGTTGAATATGCCGGTTAGATAGGTTCCTTCGGAGATTATCTTCTGATGCGGTGGCTGCATCGGTGGTTATTTTAGATTGATCTACCATCTGATGATGTCCTGTATTACCTGTCATGAGTGAAATAATAAGCTCTAAAATGGCTCTTTTAGTACATTTAATCCGGTTATTCCGGCTTTAGTAAGGTAGTGCAATAACGCCATTCTTGTGTAACATTAATTTAACGATATGATTTTCGTCACATTGATTAATGATTACACGGTTGTGGCCAATTGGAGGTCTTGGGGCCGGAAGATTACTCCTCGCCATAGCAAATGAACAGCCTTTGTGATCAGTATCTCGTTGATTAAATTAGCGGTTAAAAAACTCGCATGAGAAAAACTAATGAATAAAAGTATTTGACACCGGCCGTCCAGAAGCGAATAATCCACGCCAACGGGTCGTTAGCTCAGTTGGTAGAGCAGTTGACTCTTAATCAATTGGTCATAGGTTCGAGCCCTATACGACCCACCATTTTGAAACAAGCACTTAGGTGCTGTTCCTCGTGTGGCCCCGTTCTTGGCACGCCGCAGGTGGGTAAATCGGCAGCGGTTCTGCCGGTTTTGCCGACAGGCTTAATCAATAGGTTAAGCAAAAAAGAGGCATCTTTGATGCCTCTTTTTTTATGCCCAGCGGGTGGGGCGGGCGGCGGGTTTTGCCATGGCTGCGGTTGCGTTTGCCCTAGTATGTCTCAAGTCATTAATGTGGCTGATTGCTGAATTTTCGGTCTTTACTGCGCCAGTGTGACGCCTGGTTGCCAACGGGATAACCCCATCTGGCGCTCAATTTCTCCCCCGGTTTTCTGCGGCGTTTTAATTGCACTGCAGTTTAATCCCGATCACAAAAAGTGGCACAAAGCGGTTCACGCCGCCAGCCTGCGGCAGTAATCTATACCCATCGCTGTTGTGATAGAAGGGATTGATTATGTACAAGACCATTTTAGTGCCGGTTGATATTGAAGAGGACTTTTTGACCGAGCATACTCTAAAGCATGTGGAGTATCTGGCTAAGCTGTCGAATGCAAAGGTGCATTTCTGTCACGTGCTGCCGGATGCCTCGGCGTTTGTTACCGCGTATTCTTTTGGCATCAAGGAGTTTGAAAACCAAGCGGAGGTGAGAGCCGCGGACAAATTGAAAAAGATCATGTCGGAAATTGATCTGCCGTTGGAGCGTTTGTCTTATACCATCAGCTTTGGCTCACCACGCGATGAGGTGATTGAGTTGGCAGAAGAAATCGAGGCCGATCTGATCGTGATTGGCTCACGCCGGCCAAATGTAAAAACCTATCTGCTGGGCTCTAATGCTGCGGCCATAGTGCGCCATGCCAAAACTTCGGTAATGGTCATCCGTTAATCCCCTGGCCCGCAAAGCGGCGCGGGCCTATTACTTTTTTCGCCGAGCTTTCCGTTCTGCCCCCACGGCTTTCCCCAACCGGCATAGACCGTTTACAAAGCTCGTCAGACAGTTTTCAACCATATTATTAACCCTTTCATTTGTGAAGTGTCGGTTAAGAATTTTCGCATAAAAATAATATAATAGCTTAATAAACATTGGGAATTTATATGCGTCTATTTTTCTCACAATAAATAAACGGTCTGAAGTGCGGGTTTAATTAAATTCGATCTCACTATCATTATGTTGCCGCTCACTCTTGATGTAGTAAGCAATAATCGTTATTGCCATGCTTTCTGTAGGGAAAATATACAGTTTGTCTTTTTTCACAACAGTAGATGAGGCGCCTACGCAATCTAGGCGAGCGTGAGAATGCTGCTTAACGATAATAAAATTGTTGATAATAGATTGCAATTATCTTGTAATTTTTCTAAATTACAAGTTCGGATAATTCTCATGTTAATTTCTGTTTTTTGCATGGAGCTTGGATTGAAAAGAAAACTTGGTGTTGCAGACAATGATTGTAATGCAACATTATCGTTGCACCCGAATCATAATGAAATAAAGAGTCTCTCTGAGGTAGGCGGGGCCCTAGGGTACGGCCGCACCCGGTTTTACCAGTGGTGTAGAGGGCGTGGCCTGCTGACGCGGATGAATACCCCAACGCAGGAAATGACCTGTGCCGGCTATATGATAGTGACGCAGTCGGAATCCGGTTACCCCCGCGTTTATGTAACAAAAATGGGGTTGGATTATGTTGGCGGTATGTTCCGTGATGATTTGGAAAAAGGGATGGTGAAATTGAATAAATAGTGAAAATCATTATTGTATGTAATACCTAACGTTGGTTTTCTCCTACCCTTTAGGGTGATCGTCGTCATTTCTTCTTGCTATTTACGATAGAGATATCAGTTGGTATGCCAACGGGTGTTTTCCGTGCCTGAGTTTTGGCCGGGATGAACCGTTAAAAAACCATTGATCTTATCTGGCTATTCCTCAGGGCCACGTGTAATGACAAAATCGTAAACGGCGAGTGGACAATAACATGCCGCTGAAATAAGGCATGTTATCGGTGCTGTCGCAGGACCGCTATTAATGATAAACAATCGTGATTATCTCATCATGCTAATGATCGACGATACAAATTCAACTTGATCTATGGCGAGAATATCTTATGTGGTGCGTGTGTCGGTTGTGCTAAGCCGCCCGGCCAGGGCGGATGTGATTAACGCCCCTGCCATAGGCCCCAGGCGGTTATCAGCAACCAGGCAGCCACGACCCAACATCCCACTGCGGCACCCAGTGCCAGTGGCAAACGCATACTGGTAATGAAAAAGTACAACGAGATTAAGTAGACCAGATAAGGCAGCACTGCCCAGATGCCGAACACGATGGTGGTTCGCAGTGCTTCAACAGAGCGTTCGCTGCCAACAATGTAGTGCGCAATCAATGCAAACGTGGGGAAGAGTGGCACCAGGCCGGCAATGTAGTAATTGCGGGTTTTGGACAGCAGCCCAATCAGAACGACAACCAGCGCGCCAATCAGCGCTTTGATAACAATACCCATAATGACTCGCAGCTAAATAAAAAATACACTGCCTGAAACGTCGTGAGAGATCAATCTATTAGAAGATAGCTAAAATAATTCGAATTACAGGACAATAGTGCAGCAGTATTTTGAACAGCGCTGGCGCAGGCCCCTTTGAGCCGAGTAACCAACCCAACTGGAAGTATGAGCGAAGGGAATTAAAACAGGCCTGCGCGTTGGCAGGCCGGGAAGGGGGCTACTGGCGGTAGGCGTGTTTGATTTGCAGCACGCTGTTTTTGAAGACTTCCGCTTGGGCAGGATCTTCAAGCTGCGTGATGAAGCGCTCCAGGTTGACAATAACTTTCCCCGCATCGGCCTGGCCAATCGACTTCAGGATTAAAGTCAGCGTGGCTTTCAGGCAGGCTACTTCGGCTGCCAGGGCTTCTGGATCGGCTGATGTTGTGAAATCAACGTTACTCATACTTTCTCCTGATTTTTCCTTCAACTGTGGGGCACTGATGTTCGGCTATGCCATGTGCCACCGTGCCCGGTTTGGCGTGAAGTATAGCATAGCAGGTTGGTGGGAACAGGGGCGCCGCGCCGCCGGCAACATGCCGCCGCAAGTAATTACCTATAATTAGGTGGTCGTTGCTTTTTTGAAAAATGATTGTTGCCGGAAATTTTGCGGTTATTACGCAAGGGAACTAATGGTTTATGATGAAAATTATTCTTTTGCCGGATATTAAATATTATTTAGCCCGCCGGTGATTTCATGCGCCATTGCCGAGCAGGGAAATAATAGTGCGGCGGCGAACGCAACGTTCCCGAGGGTTACCTGAGAAAATCATTTGCTTACCAAATTTCTTGTATGGTGTTAATATCAAAAAGTTATACTCGCTATGATTGTCAAGCGTAGTTTTAAACGGTGAGTGGATGCGCTACGGGTATCGATAAGCGCATTGTGTTAATTGATATGGCGATTTTTTGCCCGTCGCATACCGTTAGCTAACTTGATAGGGCCAAAAAATTAAAAATTAGGCCTGTTTCGCAAAAGTTTACTGAGAGTACGTATTCATCTGTATTCATTCCTTGATAAAAAACAAGTAATATTGGTTAATAAGCAGAGGTTGATTGCGTTACTCCCTTTTTTTTGGAGAATTTCCTTGATTAGCGTTCTTCTTGTTGATGACCACGAACTGGTGCGCGCAGGGATACGACGCATTCTTGACGATATCAAAGGCATAAAGGTTGTCGGCGAAGCTCAATGCGGCGAAGACGCCGTAAAATGGTGCCGGGCAAATACCGCAGATATCATCCTGATGGATATGAATATGCCTGGCATCGGTGGGCTGGAAGCCACCCGCAAAATTGTGCGTTATTCGCCTGATACCAAGGTCATTATGTTGACTATTCACACTGAGAATCCTTTGCCGGCCAAGGTGATGCAGGCAGGTGCTGCTGGTTACCTAAGCAAAGGCGCTGCGCCACAGGAAGTGGTCAATGCCATTCGTATGGTGCATACGGGGCAGCGTTATATTGCCTCCGACATCGCTCAACAGATGGCGTTAAGCCAGCTTGAGCCGCAAACGGAAACCCCGTTCAACTGCCTGTCTGACCGTGAATTGCAGATCATGCTGATGATCACCAAAGGGAAAAAGGTGAACGAGATTTCGGAACAGTTGAACCTCAGCCCGAAGACGGTCAACAGCTATCGCTATCGTATGTTTAGCAAGCTGAACATCAGTGGCGATGTCGAACTGACCCATTTGGCGATCCGTCACGGCTTGTTCAACGCGGAGACGTTGTTAAGCAGTGACTGAACGTTTTGATGCCAAAGCATTCCTAAAAACCGTCACCAGCCAGCCTGGCGTCTATCGCATGTATGACGCCAGCGCTGAGGTTATCTACGTCGGTAAAGCCAAAGACCTGAAAAAACGTCTTTCCAGCTACTTCCGCGCCCAGGTTGGCAGCCGGAAAACCGAGACGCTGGTCAAAAACATTGCGCAGATAGACGTTACGGTTACGCACAGCGAAACAGAAGCGCTGTTGCTGGAACATAACTACATCAAGCTGTACCAGCCACGCTACAACGTGCTGTTGCGCGATGATAAATCGTATCCCCTGATCTTCCTGAGTGCTGATACGCATCCGCGGTTGGCTATCCATCGTGGTGCTAAACACGAAAAGGGCGAATATTTCGGGCCGTTTCCCAATTCCTATGCCGTGCGCGAGACGCTGGCGCTGTTGCAAAAGCTGTTCCCGGTGCGCCAATGTGAAAACAGCGTTTACCGCAACCGCTCCCGTCCCTGCCTGCAGTACCAGATTGGCCGTTGCCTGGGCCCCTGTGTCGCCGGGCTGGTCAGCGAAGAGGATTACCGCCAGCAGGTGGAATATGTGCGCCTGTTCCTTTCCGGCAAAGATCAACAGGTGTTGCACCAGTTGATCGCACGGATGGAAGCGGCCAGCAAAGCGCTCCACTTTGAGGAGGCGGCGCGTATTCGCGATCAAATTCAGGCGGTGCGCAGCGTGACCGAGCGGCAGTTTGTTTCTGGTTCCGGGGACGATCTGGACGTGATTGGCGTGGCATTCGAAGCAGGGATGGCGTGCCTGCACGTGCTGTTTATCCGCCAGGGCAAAGTGCTGGGCAGCCGTAGCTATTTCCCGAAGGTGCCGGGTGATACCGATCTGGGCGAAGTGGTGCAGACCTTTGTCGGCCAGTTTTACCTGCAAGGCAGCCAGATGCGCACATTGCCGGCGGAGATCCTGCTGGATTTCAGTTTGGCGGAAAAAGATCTGTTGGCGCATTCGCTTTCTGATATTGCGGGCCGCAAGATCCAGATCCAGAGCAAGCCGCGTGGCGATCGCGCCCGCTACCTGAAGCTGGCGCGTACCAATGCGGCAACGGCGCTGACGACCAAACTTTCCCAACAATCAACGATCCATCAACGCTTGGCGGAATTGGCCAGGGTGTTGAAGCTGCCGGAAATCAACCGTATGGAGTGTTTCGATATCAGCCATACCATGGGGGAGCAAACGGTGGCTTCCTGCGTCGTGTTCGACGGCAATGGCCCATTGCGTTCGGAATACCGCCGTTACAATATCAGCGATATTACGCCGGGCGATGACTACGCGGCGATGGCGCAAGTGTTGAAACGGCGCTACGGCAAGGCGTTGGAAGAGAAGAAAATCCCCGACGTCATTTTTATCGACGGCGGCAAAGGCCAACTGGGGATGGCGAAAGACGTGTTCGCTGCGCTCAATGTGCCCTGGGATAAAACCAAACCGCTGCTGATTGGCATTGCCAAGGGCAGCGATCGTCGTGCGGGGTTGGAAACGCTGTTTTTCGAACCGGAAGGCGAGGGGTTTTCTTTACCGCCGGACTCTCTGGCGCTGCATGTGATTCAGCATATTCGCGATGATTCGCATAATCATGCAATCACCGGGCACCGCCAGCGCCGGGCAAAGGTCAGGAACACCAGCGCGCTGGAACAGATCGAAGGCGTTGGGCCAAAACGGCGGCAGGTACTGTTGAAGTATATGGGCGGACTTCAACCTTTATTGAATGCCAGCATTGAGGAAATTGCAAAAGTGCCGGGTATTTCACATGCATTGGCAGAAAAGATACACAATGCATTGAAACACTGAGGGTAATGTAGCAACATACTCTTAATTTCCACTCCAGCCAGATAGTTACCGTAGCATATGCAATTAAATATACCGACTTGGCTTACCCTGTTTCGCGTAGTGCTGATCCCGTTTTTTGTTCTGGCTTTTTACCTGCCGTTCAAATGGGCTTCCATGGTGTGCGCGATTATTTTTGTGTTTGCTGCCGTAACCGATTGGTTTGATGGGTTTCTCGCGCGCCGTTGGAAACAAACAACCCGCTTTGGCGCCTTTCTTGATCCGGTTGCCGATAAGGTGATGGTGGCTATCGCGCTGGTGCTGGTGGCGGAACACTACCACACCTGGTGGATCACGCTGCCGGCCGCCACAATGATCGCCCGTGAAATTATCATTTCTTCGCTGCGTGAATGGATGGCGGAAATTGGCAAGCGCAGCAGCGTTGCGGTTTCATGGATCGGCAAGGTGAAAACCACCGCCCAGATGATGTCGCTGGTCGGCTTGCTCTGGCGGCCGGATCGCACCGTGGAATATGTGGCGTTTATCCTGCTGTATATCGCCGCCGTGCTGACGTTCTGGTCAATGTTCCAATACCTGAATGCGGCACGCAAAGATCTGCTGGAACCCTGATCAAAACGCTGTAAAAATCGGCAAACGGCTGCGGCGGCGCAATAATTCTATTGACTCAATGCATCAGGTAAGTAGAATGCACCGCATCAGGCAGCTGCGGTGGTTTGCAAAAAGTTAGCAACGAATCAAAGCGTTATGATAATGCGGGAATAGCTCAGTTGGTAGAGCGCAACCTTGCCAAGGTTGAGGTCGCGAGTTCGAGCCTCGTTTCCCGCTCCAATTTATGGTTTGTAGATTTTCTGCAGACTGCAAAAAAGGACCTTCGGGTCCTTTTTTCGTTTCATCGAACTCCACAGCGATCCCCCCAACATCCGAAACTTTTCCACTTACCTGTTAAGAAGGCAGAGGCAAGCCTAGCCGGTTAGATATTGGGGTACCAGCCAGACAGGCGACGGGAAGGCGACGCGGAGAGGCTACCACCACGGGCAATGCGAATGCATTTTCATGGCTTCGCTTAGTGTCCGGCTAAGGCGTAGATATTCACCGACGAGTCGGGCTGCTCACTCGGCGAAAAAACAATCCCTCGTTATTGCTCTGCGTGCCTTGTTGCGTTTCTGATGGGAAAAAGTAAAGGCAATATGCACAGAACCAGCAGCGCTACCAAAACTAAAGTTTGCTTTACGCCGATAAGGTCGCCTGCCATGCCATAAATCAGCGGCATCAGGGCGCCGCATCCCAATGATGCCGTATAGAAAATGGCAAACGATCGGGTTTGCTGTTGAGGTTTAGAGAGCTCGGCGACGGTGCCATAAAGGACGGAGGATGTCCCGTTTAATGCTATGCCTAACGGAATCAATAGGAGATATATGGCCTGTAAGGGGGCGAAAGCCATCCCTAATATGATGACGGAAGTGATGATCTCGCTGGCGGCTACCGTTTTTAGAATGCCGAGCCTGGTGGCCAGTATGCCGCAAACCAGTTTGCCGAATGCACCGCCAATGAATATAACCGTCAATGAAAAGCCAATTTGAGTGGCTGACGCACCTTTGATGGCCATTAAAAACGGGAGAAAAGTCAGCGTGCCGGTACGGGTTGCGTTATCGATGCTGCCAATCACGCACAGCGAGGTGAAAGCGCGTTTTCGAAGTGAATCAGGAAGTATCGACGCAAGCGTATTATGCAGTCCCTGATGCGTCTCTTCGTTGATCATCTTAGCATTCGATTGCTGCATGTTTGCGGGCTTCCTGCGATCACCGGGTAGTAAAATATACAAACTAATGGTGATGAGGAGGCCGAGTATGGCAATTAATTGCAGTGCGGTTCCCCAAGAGATAATGAGTAGACTAGCAGAGAGAATGCTCGGGATGATCCCTTTGCCAACATCACCAAAGAAGTTGTATGTGCTTAGCGCAATGCGGGCGCGTTTAGTGGAATAGTATTGTGTAATAAAGCTAGATGACAGTGGATGCTGCACACTGGCTCCCAGACCTCCGATTACGATCAGTATCATCAGCTGTAAATGCGTTTCTGAAACACCGTACAGAAGCAAAGCGACCGTTAACAGTAACGAGCCGCCAATTAAGATTTTTCGCTCGCCATATTTTCTGCCTAATTCCCCTGCAGGAATTTGAAAAGCCGACATTGCGCCGGAGAACAGCATCTTAAGTAACCCGATTTGAGCCAGGGATAGTCCGAACTGCTGCTGCCAGAGGGCAAAAAGAACATAGTGCATGTCGGTGGCACCGTCATGGAAAAGGTGTGCCAGACCGGTTGCTCCCAGGATCTTACGGCTCTCCGGTTTTTCGGGTGTTACCGAATTCGATTTATGAATGGAACTGGCGTTCGGGCTCATTAGTCTGCCCCCACGGCGTTAGCTTGTTCATGATGAGCGTGCCGATGCGATCTTGGACAGCGAAGGTGGGCACATCCAAGCGTTTCTTTGGCGTTTTTCTGGCGGCTATGGAACATGGTGCAGATGCCCTGTTTTTTATTAAAAAGACCTTTGAGGGATGTGCGGTGTGGGGTGGCCGTTACCCCATTCAGAACAAGGAATGGGCTCATTGGGTAATCCTCATGGCGTGGGGTGTTGTGAAAGATGCAATTTATAGATTGTCATTAAATTGAAATATTACAAATGCATTACTATTCGTTTTTTATACTAATTTTACATAAATAATATTGATTAATGAATATGGATGTAATTTGATTGTTATTATTTTTATCGGTAACCATTTATTTTTAATAATTTGAAATTAATGCTTGTTGGGCGGCGATGATTTTTTAGTGTTGCGGGTTTGCCTTTTTATATGATTAATATATCTTAAGTAAATTAGATGTCAGATCCATGCTGAGAGCGACTTCTTGACGTTGCTTGCGGCAAGGTTTACGGCTAAGCCGAGCGATGTCGCGCCAGGTAGCAATACCCGCAGCGGGTGCAATGATGCCGGCGGTGTTAGATAAATTCTCTAGAGGCAAATGGCCACAGGCATGAGCGAGGCCTTCGCACGGTGGTATAGGAAACCGGCCACCCCGGTTCTGAACCATCGGCTGTCACGTTTAACCAAGCCGCCCACAAAACCTGCACGAATTATTGCTATCGCTATGGTTTTGTTGTTTTTCTAGCTGCGGAGCTGCACCGTCATCCCCGCGGTTTTTTCCTTCTGCCGCCGTTCTCTTCGCGGCTGCCTTCATTCATCGGCTTTTAATGGAATTTCCTTATTTTAAAAGGGGCTAACTGTGTTCCTGCGACAACTTCACTACCTGCTTGCATTGGCGGAACATCAACATTTTGCGCAGGCCGCAGAGAGTTGTTGGGTTTCGCAACCGTCTTTATCCGTGGCTATCCGCCAGTTGGAGCGTGAGTTGGGTATTACTATCATTAAGCGCGATCGCCGTTTTCAAGGCTTTACGCCGGAGGGTGAGCGGGTGCTGGCCTGGGCCAGGCAGACCTTGTCCTCGTTGGATGGGCTAAAACAAGAAGCGGCTCTGGCGCAGGCCGTCGCCGGGGGGCATCTGGTCATTGGGGTGGTGCCCTCAGCCATGCACGCGGTTTCCATGCTGATCAGGGAATATCGGCGCGCCATTCCGCGGTTGAGCCTTAAAGTTTTTTCCCTCAGTACCCGGGAAATTCTTAACCGGCTGAAAAAGCAGGATTTGCATTTGGGCATAGCATATGCCGAACGGCACCCGGAAGCGATCTATGAAACCCTACCGTTGTATGCCGAGCGCTTCGTGCTGTTGTCTAATGGTGAAGTGGCACCGCCGGCCGGAGCTGCTTTCAACTGGGCCGAAGTCGGGGTGTTGCCGTTGTGCCTGTTTAATCACGAAATGCAAAACCGCCGGGTTATCGAACAGGCTTTTCAGCAGGCCGGGGTGGTTCCCCAGGTCGTGGTCGAAACCAACGCGCTTAGCGTGCTGTATGAAATGGTGAGCAGCGGCCAGGCCTGCAGTATTGCGCCGATCAGCGCGATCCCCGACTACTTGATTACTAATGGCATCGTTGCTCACCCGATAGCATCTCCGCCGTTGCCGCAGATGAGCCTGCTGCGCCTGCGTAAGGAAAGCCAGCCGGCGGTATTGGACCGGGTTTGGGGGATGACCAGCCAACTCGATTTGCCGTGCAAAATCGATCAGGCGATTGCCGGCATGCGCAGATAGGTACGGGCTATCTGCTGATATTTTCAAACAATTGGACGGGGTAATAGCCAACGCCCAGACTGGGCTGCGTTACAAGGCATATGGCTGGGAACTACAGCTATGTAACCATCCTAAAAGGCTAAATGGAGATAACGATGTCCAAGATTTTGTGCGTATTGTATCCCGATCCTGTTACCGGCTTTCCGCCGGTTTATGCCCGCGACAGCATCCCGGATATCCGTTGCTATCCGAATGGACAGACGGCGCCGACGCCGGCCGGTGAATTGGGCTTTACTCCCGGCGAGCTGGTCGGCAGCGTATCTGGGGAACTGGGATTACGTCGCTATCTGGAAAGTCAGGGCCATGAGCTGATTGTGACCAGTGACAAAGAAGGCGCGGATTCGGTATTTGAACGCCATTTGCCGGATGCCGATGTGGTGATCTCCCAGCCGTTTTGGCCGGCTTACTTGACCGCTGAACGCATTGCCAAAGCGAAGAAGCTCAAACTGGCGCTAACCGCCGGCATCGGTTCCGACCATGTTGATCTCAAAGCCGCCGCCGAACGCGGTATCACAGTGGCCGAGGTGACGTTCTCCAACTCCATCAGCGTGGCGGAACATGTGGTGATGACGGTATTGGCTCTGGTGCGCAACTATCTGCCGGCGCATCAAATCGCCAGCAACGGCGGTTGGAACATTGCGGACTGCGTGGCGCGCAGCTATGACGTGGAAGGGATGCATTTCGGCACGCTGGGAGCCGGGCGCATCGGGCTGGCGGTGCTGCGCCGTTTAAAACCCTTCGA
Source organism: Gibbsiella greigii (assembly GCF_039540155.1). NCBI lineage: Bacteria > Pseudomonadati > Pseudomonadota > Gammaproteobacteria > Enterobacterales > Yersiniaceae > Gibbsiella > Gibbsiella greigii. Next base: position 254,223 of record NZ_BAABEM010000008.1, on the reverse strand, counting down.
TATGCCACTGCATTATTACGATCCCCACCGTTTGTCGGCGGAGTGTGAGAACGAACTGGGTTTAATCTACCACGATACGCCAGAGTCGCTGGTCGGCGTCTGCGATGTGGTCAACCTGCAGACGCCGCTGTACCCGGCAACTCAGGGGTTCGTCAATGCGGCCTTCCTGGCGAAGTTCAAACGTGGCGCCTACCTGATCAATACCGCTCGCGGCGCGCTGTGTGAGCGCGATGCGATCGTCCATGCACTGGAAAACGGGCAGTTGGCGGGCTATGGCGGCGACGTGTGGTTTCCCCAACCGGCGCCGATCGACCATCCATGGCGGCGCATGCCGCACCAGGGCATGACGCCGCACATTTCCGGCACGTCACTGTCGGGGCAGGCGCGCTATGCCGCCGGGACGCTGGAAATCCTGCAGAACTTCCTGGAAGGCAAGCCGATTCGCCAAGAATATCTGATTGTCGATGGCGGCAATTTGGCGGGCGCCGGTGCCAACGCCTATCAATTGGCCTAACGGCAGCGCTGAACGGCGGCCAGCGGCCGCCGTTATTATTTGCGCGGCTCGTAAAGCCAGCAATTCCCTTGGGCTTTCCGTCATGTCTATGTTTATCAGGCGAATAAAGCGTATACTTGTCCCGTCGTTTACTCTAATGGAAAGGAGACCCCCATGATATTCGCTACTCAGAAAGATGATGATGAAAGCAAAGACACCGAACAAAACGAACAAAACGCGCCCTCCGCGCTGATTCAGCAAAAAATGCTGGATTCACGTTCCATCATTATTTCCGGTGAAATCAATCAGGCATTGACCGAGCGGGTGGTATCCAAGCTCCTGCTGTTGCAGGGGATCAGCAATGCGCCAATCAAAATCTACATTAACAGCCAGGGGGGGCACGTTGAGGCCGCCGATACCATCCACGACATGATCAAGTTCATCAAGCCGGAAGTGCATATTATCGGCACCGGCTGGGTCGCCAGCGCCGGGATCACCATTTTTCTGGCGGTGCCCAAAGAGCGCCGCTACTCACTGCCTAACACGCGCTTTATGATCCATCAGCCGCTTGGTGGCGTGCGCGGCCAGGCCAGCGATATTGAAATCGAAGCGAAAGAGATCGTGCGCATGCTGGACAGGGTGAACAGATTAATTGCCGATGCCACCGGGCAACCGGTAGAGAAGGTAAAAAAAGATACCGATCGCAACTATTGGATGAACCCGCAGGAAGCGATTGATTACGGCATCGTCGGGCGCATGGTCACCCGCTATGACGAATTAAATCTGGCCTAGGCTGTATTCCGGCAACGTGGGGCGCAAGCCCTGCGTTGTTCAAATGCATTATCCCGCGCTTTTCACCGCCTTGCCCGGTAATCGGCATTGCGCTGCTGTTCAGGATTATTTTGCCGCCCTTAAAGGGAGCTACGCAAAATAATCCTCTACCTGCACAAGCATGCAAATCCCCAATAAACTCACGCCATGTTAGCTTAACCCATACATTTTGACCTTCTGTTTACCGTGCCGGTAACCGAATAAAGGTAGTTAAAATAATGGGCAGCTATTTTTTCTCCAGTCCGCGGATTTATTTTGGCGAAGACGCTATTTCTTCATTAAGTGGTTTGAAGAATAAACGCGTTGGTATTGTTACCGATGATTTTATGGCGAAATCCGGCAAGACAGACTATTTGATGAGCTTCATGCCCGGCGCCGAGGTCACTATTTTCAGCGCAGTTAAGCCCGATCCCGACATTGATATTCTCAAGGCCGGTGCGGCGTTATTCGAACCCTTCAAACCGGATACCATCGTGGCCTTGGGCGGCGGCTCATCGCTGGATGCCGCCAAGGGGATTAAGGTGACGCTGGAAGAGTGCTATCGCGGTCAGCCGATTGAATTAATCGCCATCCCAACCACCAGCGGTTCGGGATCGGAAGTGACGGCCTACGCGGTCATTTCCGATCTGCAAAATGGCCGGAAACATCCCTTGATCGCCGAACAACTGGTGCCGGACTGCGCGATTCTCGATCCGCACCTGGTGCTGACGGTGCCGCGCCAGGTGGCGGTGGATACCGGTATGGATGTGTTGACGCACGCGATTGAAGCGCTGGTTTCCCGCGGGGCGAACGATTTTAGCGATGCGCTGGCGGAAAAAGCCATTGCGCTGACCTGGGCGTATTTGCCCAAGGTATTTAACGACGAAACCGATATTCAGGCGCGCACGCATATGCACAATGCCTCCTGCATGGCGGGGATGGCATTCAATTGCGCCGGTTTAGGCCTGGTGCACGGCATGGCGCATGCGATCGGCGGTATGTTGCATATCCCCCATGGGAAAATTAATGCCATGTTATTGCCGCTGCTGATTGAATTTAATAGCGAAGCGGAAACGGAAATAACCATCGAACGCTATGCCCGCTGCGCCCAACTTATTGGAATAACGGATACTCCGCCGCGCCAACGCATTACATCATTGGCGGAAAGCATCCGTGGATTAAATCAGCAGTTTGGCATTCCCACGACGTTACGCGAGCTGGGCACGGATCTCGCGCTGTTCGCGCGTTTACGCCAGGCGTTGATTGATGCCGCACTGGCGGATGGCTGCACGGCATCCAACCCGCGCATACCGTCGGCGCAAGATATTGATAGGTTGCTCACCCGGATTGCCGGGTAGCCAGGCAAGGGCGGTCTGTTTGCCCTCAAAGGGTAAAAAAGGCCGGTTGAAAGATAAAACACCATCGCGTTGCTGAATAGCCAGAAAAGGCAGCGGGCGACAGTGCCACTATCCCATTTATTCATCAGGTCGATAATTTTATGCAAGATAGCCAACAGCAAGCCGAATGGATCACCCGGCAGATATTGGAAGAGCTGGCAACCGGGGAACGCCCGGCGCAGGTGCCGCATATGGGCGGTGTCCCGGTATTGGACATTCCGATCGGCATTTCAAACCGCCACGTTCACTTGTGCCGGCAGGATATGGATGTGTTATTCGGCTACGGCTCCTCGCTGACGCGGTTAAAAGCGGTGAAACAACCCGGCCAGTTTGCCGCCGAACAGACGGTGACACTGCGGGGCCCCAAGGGGGACATCGCCAATGTGCGGGTGCTGGGCCCGCTTCGCAGCGCAACACAGATTGAAATCTCGGTCGCCGACGGTTTCGCCCTGGGGGTGAAGGCGCCGGTCAGAATGTCTGGCGATATTGACGGCTCGCCGGGGATCGAAATCATCGGCCCATTGGGGCGCGTCATCAAACCCAACGGCATGATTGTCGCCTGGCGCCATATTCATATTTCACCACAGGAAGCGGAAAAATACGGCTTGCGCGATGGGATGGAGATCGCTGTGCAGGCCGAAGGGCAACGTGGCGGCATCTTGCGCCATGTTGTGGTGCGCGTCAGCGCCGATGCGGTGCTGGAACTGCATATCGATGTGGAAGAAGCCAACGGCTTCGGGCTGCGTAATGGCGATCGGGTGCGCCAGGTTCGGATCGCCTAAGCCGCCGTTGCCGCGAGGTATGGCCCGATATATATGTATTAATACGAGAGGGATTATGGACAGCCAGGCATTATCCCAACTGCTGGATACCATCATCGCTGAACTGGTGGCGCAAAAAAGGCCTGCCGCGCCGGCCGGGGATAAAGACGTGCGGGTGTTGATCACCGGTGACGATATGTCTGCCTTGCCCGCCACCCTGGATTGCCTGGCTGCGCTGGCGAGCCGTGGGTATCCGCTGCGGGTGTATTTTTCCCACAGTGCCGGCCGTTCGCCGTTGAAAACCCAGTATATACAGGCGATCGCGCGTCAGTGCCCCGGCGCGGTCTGCCATGCGCTGCCGCCAGGCGATATGCAGGATACCCCTTATGGCAGCCTTTTTTTGCCGGCCTTGTCTGACAACAGCATGAGCAAAATTGCGTTGGGTATCTGCGATAACATCGCCGGCGAATGGGTGTTCGATGCGCTACGCCGGCAAAAACAGGTGATTGTCACATTGAATAACGAATGTTTGGCCACGCCCGGGGGGGCCGGCATGGCCGCACCGTGGCTGGCCAGATTGGCATCCTATGCGCAGGTGCTGGCGAGCTATGGCATCGTTATTTCAGGGCGCAAACCCGCCGGCCCACGCCCTACCGCCGGGCAGCCCGGTGCGCACCGGCCACTGCGGGGGAAAAAAACGCTGATTACCCTGCGTGATATTCGGCTGCATCCCACCGGGGAACCGCTTGCCGCCGACAGTAATACGCTGATTACCCCTGCCGCACTGGATGAAATCAGGCGGCGGAATATCCCCGTTACGCAACGCTGATAAAGGAGAGAACATGTACCTGGCAAAAGTGACCGGTGCGCTGGTTTCTACCACCAAGCATGCCTCACTCAACGGTTCGAAACTGCTCATCGTCGCCCGCCTTGATGAACATTTTTTGCCCACCGGCAATGTGCAGGTGGCGGTGGATATTGTTGGCGCAGGTAACGGCGAAATCGTCATCGTCTCCACCGGCAGCTCGGCGCGCTTTAGCAACGGGCGGGAGCATTCGGTGATTGATGCAGCCGTGGTCGGCATTGTGGATTCCCTTGAGTTGAATGGGAAATAACGCAGCTTATCGTCATGAGGAAACGCTTATGTCAGCGCCAGATCCTGCCCGGTATTCACCGATTGAACGCTGGGTTGATGCCGCCATTGCCCGGCAAATGCCGGAACCGGGGGCTGCGTTCAGCCTGCAGGATGCGGCGCATCTAGCCCTGTTCGCCCAACAAGAGGCCGATGCCTGCGGTGTGCCCATCGTGTTTAGCCTGGTGGATAGCAGCGGGCGCCAGCGCTATTTCTTCAGCATGGATCACGCGCTGTTGGTCAGCCACACCCTGGCCTTTCAAAAAGCCTATAGCGCGGTCGCGTTGAAAATGCCGACCCATGAGCTTGCCGCATTGGTGCAGCCCGGCGCCGTGCTCTATGGCTTGCCGCATCTGGCCGATATTTGCTGCATTGGCGGTGGGCTTCCTTTGTGGGCGCAAGGGCGCCTAATCGGCGGCATCGGCATCAGCGGCGGCACGGTTGAACAGGATTTGACGATTGCCCGTAACGTACTGCGGCACTTTAGCACCGCCTATTTTTCACTTATCGCTTAGGCCGCGCATCGCCATCGCGCTCATCGGCTGCAGGCCGGCTAAATTCGTGGGTTTCTTTTCATTTTTCTTAGGGGGCAGTATGTCCTTAACGTCGTTGGTGTTGGTGATTAACTGCGGTTCTTCCTCCATTAAGTTTTCGCTGATCCCGCTGGGGGAAGACGTGCCGGTTTTATCCGGCATTGCGGAAAGGCTGGGGCTGGATAATGCCGTGATGACATTTAAGGATCGCGCCGGGAATAAAACGGCCGTGGTATTGGCGGCGGCCAATCACCGTGCGGCACTAAAAGCGTTATTTGATAAATTAGCGCAGCAACGTCTACTACCGGCTATCCACGCCATTGGTCACCGTGTCGCCCACGGCGGCAACGGTTTTAAACATTCGGTGTTGCTGAATGCCGGAGTGATTGAGAAGATCAGGGCGCTTTCGGTATTGGCGCCGCTGCATAACCCCGCCAACCTGCTGGGGATCGAGGCCGCTATCGCACTGTTCCCGGCGTTGCCGCAGGTGGCGGTTTTCGACACTGCGTTCCATCAGACATTGCCGCCGGAAGCCTATACCTATGCCATCCCATTGGAATATCAACAGCGCTATCAGGTACGGCGCTACGGTTTTCACGGCACCTCGCATCGCTATATCGCCGGCGTTGCCGCCGCCACCTTTAATTTGGATCCGAACGATCATGGCATTCTCATTGCCCACTTGGGGAATGGCTCGTCGGTGTGCGCGGTAAAAGATGGTAAAAGCGTGGATACCTCAATGGGGATGACGCCGCTGGAAGGGCTAGTGATGGGAACCCGCAGCGGCGATCTGGACTTTGGCGCTGCCGCCTACATTGCCAAGTGCACCCGGCAATCGATGGAATCGTTGTACCACATGGTCAATACGCAGTCTGGCCTGTATGGGATTTCCGGCATTTCCAGCGACTGCCGTACGCTGCAGGAAGCACGCAGCCAGGGCAACCCACGTGCCGCGTTGGCGATTGATGTGATGGTGCATCGCCTGGCCAGGCACATCGGTGCGCACCTTACCTCGCTCAAGCAGCTCAACGCGTTGGTGTTCACCGGCGGCATTGGCGAAAATTCGGCGTTGATTCGCGCGCTGACCGTCAGAAAGCTAGCCGTGCTGGGGTTGCGGCTTGATGCGGAAAAAAATGAACAAACCTGCGGCGGGCGCAGCGGGGTGATTTCTCCTCCGGGCACACCGATTGTCGCGGTCATTCCTACCAATGAAGAAAAAATGATTGCCCATGATGCAGCGGCGCTGTCCCAGACCGTTTTGTTAAAAGCCTGAATATATATCGCTATACTCGTCATAGTTAAAGTTGCAGGTGTGTTGGCTTTTCTGCCGCTCGAATTATTTAGAGTATAAAATTTAATAAGAAATGCGAGGGAGATAACAAAAATAACCGCTAAATTCACCGTGTTGAACAATTTATTTAGGTGTCTAATAACGCGTTATTATTGCCGGCCACGTTTTTAACTACAGGTGGATTTTGTTGTCCGGTTTACGGGCGATATAACAAGAAAGTCCCGCTGGCGGGCAAAACATTTCCGTTAAATAGCCATAACATTAACTTGTATGAATATATTACGCACATCGGCGATGCGTTATTGCTTTGTGCACCTTTACTCTCTATCGGAATTATCGAGGTCGTTATGCAACAAGAAGCATTAGGAATGGTTGAAACAAAAGGTTTGGTCTCCGCAATTGAAGCCGCTGACACCATGGTGAAATCCGCCAATGTGACCTTGGTTGGCTATGAAAAAATCGGTTCCGGCCTGGTAACGGTAATGGTGCGCGGTGATGTGGGCGCGGTGAAGGCGGCCACTGACGCGGGTTCTGCGGCGGCGGGGAAAGTGGGCGAACTGGTCTCCGTACACGTTATTCCGCGCCCGCATATCGAAGTGGAAAAAATTCTGCCAAAAGCCGTCGGTTAATGACTACAGAGGATACTGACCATGAGAGATAATCTTGTTGAGCAGATTATATCTGAAGTGATGACAAAACAGACCGACGCGCCTACCAAAGGTTCGACCGCAGCTTCGTTCATGGGCTGCGGCCTGACTGAATTTGTCGGTACCGCAATCGGCCATACCATTGGTTTGGTCATTGCGAACGTCGATCATCAACTGCATGAAATTATGAATATCGACAAGAAATATCGCTCTATCGGTATTCTTGGTGCTCGCACCGGCGCCGGGCCGCATATTTTTGCCGCCGATGAAGCGATTAAAGCGACCAACAGTGAAATCTTGGTCATCGAACTGGCCCGCGATACGGAAGGGGGCGGTGGGCATGGTTGTTTGATTATCTTCGGGGCGGAAGATGTTTCCGACGTTCGGCGCGCCATTGAAGTTGCGCTGTCCGAAATTGAACGCACGATGGGCGACGTTTACGGTTCGCCCGCCGGTCACCTTGAGTTTCAATACACCGCCCGCGCCAGCTACGCGTTGAATAAAGCCTTTGGCGCGCCGGTCGGTAAGTCTTTCGGCATGACCTGCGCCTCCCCGGCGGCGATTGGCGTGGTGATTGCGGATACGGCGGCAAAATCCGCGGTGATAGAGCCGATTGGCTACGCCAGCCCAGCTAAAGGCACCAGTTTCAGCAACGAAGTGATTTTTACCTTTGCCGGGGATTCCGGCGCCGTTCGCCAAGCGGTGATTGCGGCCCGCGACGTTGGGATGCAGCTCCTGGGCACGTTAGATCCGGCAGAAATCAAATCCACCACAACGCCCTATATCTGAAACCCTCGGATGGCGAAGCGTGCGTGCAGTGTGGGTAAGGAATCGAAAAGATGAATGATATTGAAATAGCTCAAGCGGTATCGAATGTGCTGAGCAAATACACGAAAGCGGCGCCCGTCGCTGCCGTGGCGCCAACCGCGGCACCGGCGAGCTCCCAGCCGGCGGCGTTGGCCGGCCTGGATGATATCGTGGCCCAGGCGCTGGCGCAGCAGGTGCGGCCGGCGCCTGCTGCGGGCAACGGGGTGTTCGCCAGCATGGATCAGGCTATTGCCGCAGCGGTTGCCGCGCAGGTCCAGTATCGTTACTGCTCAATGCAGGATCGCACTGTGTTTATCAACGGCATTCGCAGCGTTTTTCTTCAGGATGAGGTGCTGCAAACCATCTCTCGCATGGCGGTGGAAGAAACCGGCATGGGGAATTACCAGGATAAGCTGATCAAAAACCGCATGGCTGCGTTGAAGACGCCCGGGCTGGAGGATTTGGCCACCAGCGCCTGCAGCGGGGACAGCGGGTTAACCCTGGTGGAATATTCCGCCTATGGCGTGATTGGGTCGATCACCCCGACGACCAACCCGACGGAAACCATCATCAATAACAGTATCGGTATGCTGGCGGCGGGAAATACCGTGATATTCAGCCCCCATCCGCGTTCAAGAAAAGTGTCTTTATATGCGGTGGAACTGATCAACGACAAACTGGCGCAACTGGGCGCGCCGGCCAATTTGGTCGTCACGGTGGCGCAGCCTTCGATTGACAACACCAATGCGCTGATTAGCGATCCACGCATCAATATGCTGGTGGCGACCGGCGGCCCGGCGATCGTAAAAACGGTGATGTCGTCGGGCAAAAAAGCTATCGGCGCCGGCGCCGGCAATCCACCGGTGGTGGTGGATGAAACGGCCGATATTGAAAAAGCCGCCCGGGACATCATCAAGGGCTGCAGCTTTGATAACAACCTGCCGTGCGTAGCGGAAAAAGAAGTGATTGTCGTAAACCAGGTCGCCGATTACCTGATCCATTGCATGAAAAAGAGCGGCGGTTATTTGTTGTGCGATAAAGCGCTGATTCAGCAACTGCAACGCCTGGTGATGAATGAAAAGGGCAATGGGCCGAATACCGCGTTTGTCGGGAAAGATGCCGGCTATCTACTCCAGCAGATCGGCATCGCCGCGCCGCCGGAGGTTAAGGTGATTGTCATCGAAACCGAGAAAACGCATCCCTTCGTGGTGCATGAACTCATGATGCCGGTGCTACCGGTGGTGCGCGTGGAGAACGTGGATGAGGCGATCGAACTGGCGGTGCAGGTTGAGCACGGCAATCGCCATACCGCCATTATGCACTCTACCAACGTCGACAAACTGACCAAAATGGCGCGGCAGATCCAAACCACCATTTTCGTCAAGAATGGCCCTTCGTATGCGGGGCTGGGGGTAGGGGGCGAAGGGCATACCACGTTTACCATTGCTGGCCCCACCGGCGAAGGGCTAACGTCGGCGCGCAATTTTGCCAGAAAACGGCACTGCATCATGGTTGAAGCGCTGAATATTCGCTAACGCTCGGCGGGGGCATGCCAGATGAAAAAACGCATCATTAATGCGCCGGCGCCGGAAGTGTTGGCCATGTTAAAACGCCGGATGCCGGGGGAATTTCGTTCGCGGCTTGATTTGATTCGAATTGATGCGATTGGCCTGATTATGTTGCCGGTGCCTGACCTGTATTTCTATGCCGATATGGCCAGTAAAAGCGCGCACGTTGTGGTGTCGGAGATCTTCGGCAGTTGCCCGCAGCATGTGACCACCCTGGCTATTTTCGGCGAAGTCGCCGCCGTCAATGAAGCCATGCGAACCATTGAGGATGATGATAACCACTTCTGAGAATCTCATGATGAAAAGAATCTTATTGCTCGCAGGTGACTTTTCTGAGGACTACGAAGTCATGGTGCCGTGGCAGGCATTAAGCATATTGGGTTTCAGAGTGGATGTGGTGTGCCCGGGGAAAAGAGTCGGGGAGTTTATTAAAACCGCCGTGCATGATTTTGAAGGCGACCAGACTTACAGCGAAAAACCCGGCCACTTATTCCGGCTAACGGCCTCTTTTGATGAAATAAAATTACAAGATTACTGTGGGGTTTATATTTCGGGCGGGCGCTCGTCGGAATATCTTCGGCTGAATAAATCCGTCTTGAATATCGTCCACTATGCAATGAACTTCTCATTACCTTTAGCCGTAATATGCCACGGGCCGCAAATATTAGCCGCTGCCGGCGTGCTGCAAGGAAAAACCTTAACGGGATTTTTCACAGTAAAGCCTGAAATAGAGTTGGCGGGTGGCATCTGGATGAATGCGGCTGATGATGAAGCGGTTATTGACGGTAATTTAATTACCGCAACCACCTGGATGGGGCACCCGGCAATACTGCGCCAGTTTATTACTATGCTTGGCGTGAACATTATCCATAAGCACCCTGCACTGCCGCAAGGTTAACAAAATTAATTTTCGGGAGTTATTGTATGTTAGAGAAAGGTTTTACTCATCCGACCGATCGTGTTGTAAAGCTCAAGAATATGATCCTGCATGCTAAACCGTATGTTGAATCAGAGCGCGCAGTGCTGGCGACGGAGGCTTATAAGGCATCTGAAGCACTACCGGCAATTATGCGCCGGGCGAAAGTGGTCGAAAAGATCTTCAGCGAATTGCCGGTGACTATTCGGCCAGACGAACTTATCGTCGGCGCGGTTACCATTAACCCACGCTCAACAGAAATCTGCCCGGAGTTCTCCTTCGAGTGGGTGGCGAAAGAGTTTGGCACCATGGGCTCGCGCGTGGCCGATCCGTTCATTATTCCGGAGAAAACGGCGCAGGAACTGCAGGAGGCATTTAACTACTGGCCGGGTAAAACCACCAGTTCGTTGGCCGCATCGTATATGTCTGAAGGCACCAAAGAGAGTATGGCCAACGGTGTGTTTACCGTAGGCAACTACTTCTATGGCGGTGTCGGCCACGTCAGCGTGGATTACGGTAAGGTGCTGAAAATCGGCTTCCGCGGCATTATCAATGCCGCCACCAAAGCGCTGGAGCAGCTTGATAAAAGTTCCCCCGGCTATATCAAAAAAGAGCAGTTCTATCACGCCGTTATCATCAGCTATAACGCCGCCATCAAATTTGCACAGCGTTATGCCCAACAGGCGGCGCAGTTGGCCCAGCAAGAAAGTAACCCGGCGCGCAAACGCGAGCTGGAGCAAATCGCGCAAAACTGCAGCCGCGTGCCGGAGTTTGGCGCTACCACCTTCTGGGAAGCCTGCCAGGCATTCTGGTTTGTGCAGTGCATGCTGCAAATTGAATCCAGCGGCCATTCCATCTCGCCCGGGCGCTTCGACCAATATATGTATCCTTATCTGGCAGCGGATAAATCCATCTCGAAAGAGTTCGCACAGGAACTGGTGGACTGCTGCTGGATCAAACTCAACGACATTAACAAAACGCGTGATGAAATTTCGGCCCAGGCGTTTGCCGGCTATGCCGTATTCCAGAACCTGTGCGTTGGCGGGCAGACGGAAGATGGCCTCGATGCCACCAACGATCTGAGCTACATGTGCATGGAGGCGACGGCGCACGTGCGCCTGCCGCAGCCTTCATTCTCTATTCGCGTCTGGCAGGGCACGCCGGATGAATTCCTGTATCGCGCCTGCGAACTGGTGCGTTTGGGGCTGGGCGTGCCGGCGATGTATAACGACGAAGTGATTATTCCGGCGCTGCAAAACCGCGGCGTATCGCTGCATGACGCCCGTGATTACTGCATTATCGGCTGCGTGGAGCCGCAGGCGCCGCATCGCACTGAGGGCTGGCATGACGCCGCGTTCTTTAATGTGGCTAAGGTGCTGGAGATTACGCTGAACAACGGCAAGGCGGGGAATAAACAGATCGGCCCGGCCACCGGCGATATGACGCAGTACACCAGTATGGATGATTTCTATACGGCCTTCCGTCAACAAATGGCGCATTTCGTGCACCAACTGGTCGAAGCCTGTAACAGCGTCGACATTGCCCACGGCGAACGTTGCCCGCTGCCGTTTCTCTCGGCCCTGGTGGATGATTGTATCGGCCGCGGTAAATCGTTGCAGGAAGGGGGCGCGATTTATAACTTCACCGGCCCGCAGGCGTTTGGCGTCGCTGACACGGGCGATTCGGTGTATGCGATACAAAAACAGGTGTTTGAAGACCGCAAAGTGACGCTTGATGAGCTGAAAAGTGCGCTGGATACCAATTATGGCTATCCGATCGGTGGCGCGCCGCATGCGGCGGCAGGCAAAGCCGCGCTGGGCGAACAGGATATTTATGCGGTAGTGAAACGCATCATCGATCAGCACGGCGCGTTGGATCCTGCCGCGATTAAAAAAGAGGTCTACCGCCAGCTTTCTGTTGATGATGCACCTTCATCAACGGCGGGTAACGGCACGCGTTACGCAGAGATTCGTCGCATCATGGAAGACACGCCGTGCTTCGGTAACGATATTGACGATGTCGATTTTGTTGCCCGCCAATGTGCGCTGATTTACTGCCAGGAAGTGGAGAAATACACCAACCCACGCGGGGGGCAGTTCCAGGCGGGGATTTATCCGGTATCCGCCAACGTGCTGTTCGGTAAAGATGTGGGGGCGCTGCCTGATGGCCGCCTGGCCAAAGCGCCGCTGGCGGATGGGGTTTCACCACGCCAGGGTAAGGATATTCTGGGGCCATCGGCTGCGGCAAACTCGGTAGCCAAGCTCGATCATTTTATCGCTTCGAACGGGACGCTGTATAACCAAAAATTCCTGCCTTCATCACTGGCCGGGGAGAGTGGTTTACGTAACTTTAGCGGCCTGGTACGCAGCTATTTTGATAAAAAGGGCATGCATGTGCAGTTCAACGTTATCGACCGTAATGCCCTGATCGAAGCGCAGAAAAACCCAGAGCAGCATCAGGATCTGGTGGTGCGTGTTGCGGGCTATAGCGCGCAGTTCGTGGTGCTGGCGAAAGAAGTACAGGACGACATTATCAGCCGCACTGAACATCACTTCTGATGCGTAGCCAGTAAAACGGCGCGTGTGCTGATGGATTCGCTAACCGGCCCAGGACGGGCCGAATACAACACGCTCTGCGGCTTGCCACCGTTAATCGCGGCGCTGTTACCCATATTAACTTCGTGCGTTCGCCGTCTTGGCTATTTTATTGGCGGCGAATCGGCATCTAAATATCTTGCGGGTAATTGGCGTGTATTCATTACCCGCAGTGTTTATTAAGAGCAATGTTATGAATAAAGTTCAGTACGATACTGAAGGCGTTTTATTTAATATTCAACGTTATTCTTTACACGATGGCCCGGGGATACGCACGATTCCTTTTCTAAAAGGCTGCCCGCTGGCCTGTAAATGGTGTAGTAATCCTGAATCGCAACGGCCGCAGCCTGAATTAATCTACAAGAAAAACGACTGTATCCACTGTGGCAAATGCATTGAGGTTTGCCCGCAGCAGGCGCTTTCGGTCAATAATCTTTTCTTTGTTGATCGTGAACGCTGTATTCAGTGCGGCAAATGCACCCAGGTTTGCCCGACGCATGCGCTGGAAATGAAAGGTAAACGCATGACGGTGGCAGAGGTGATGCGCGAACTGCAGAAAGAAGAGAATCTTTATCGCCGTTCCGGCGGCGGGGTGACGCTTTCCGGTGGTGAACCGCTGGCGCAGCCTGAATTTGCGCGTGAACTGCTGAAGGCCTGCAAAGAGAAGGGCTGGCATACCGCTATCGAAACCACTGGGTTCACTACCCGGGAGGTGATTGAAGATGTTTTCCCATATGTCGATCTTGCGCTGACGGATGTCAAGGCGATCAATCCCGCGGTGCACAAAGGCAATACCGGTGTGGATAATAGCCGGATTCTGGAAAACCTCATCCGCATTTCGTTGATCACCAAAGTGATTGTACGCATTCCGGTGGTGCCTGGGGTAAATGATAATCTCGAAGAAATTCACAGCATCGCTGAATTTGCGCGGTTAATGCAAAATGTCGACACCATCCATTTATTGCCGTATCACGTGTTTGGTGAAAATAAATATAGCCTGCTGGGGCGGGAATATCCCATGGGGGATGCACAGAAGACCGATGACAAAAAAATGGCGCTATTAAAAAAAGAAGTTGAGTCTTTAGGGTTTAAATGCCAGATCGGCGGCTGAGTCTATATCATAATAATATGCATTTCGGCCAGCGGTAACCCTATTTTCTTTCGTAGACATCTTATTTCTTCCAATAATTAAAGAGGTAAGCTATATGAATAGCTTCGATATATTAGTCGCATTTGGCGGCGGGGTTTTCGGCGCCGCCGTGGGGGCGCTGGCCGCGTTTGAATTTGTTGGGATATTGGTCATTGTGATGGCTATTGTTCAGATTATTACCGGCGCACCTTCGGACTTCATTCTATTTCCGTTCGGTTTTTTTGGCCCGCATACCGGCGGGTTTGCAGCCGGCGTTGCAGCGACGGCCTATGCGGCAAAGAAAGGGATGCTCAGTTCCGGGCGTGATATTACCGCGGGGCTAAGCGGTTTAGGCGCATACGACGTATTACTGATTGGCGGGATATTTGGCGTACTGGGTTATGCGGTTGCCTGGGGATTAAATCAGATCCCCGCCTTTGCGCCGGGCTACGCCTGGACGGATACCGTTGCATTAACCGTGGTGATCTCCGGTATGGTTGTTCGCCTGGCCTTTGGTAAAACGGGGCTGTTGGGCAAACCGGAGCTGGGGATCCGCCATTGCTACCCGCCGCAGGACAAATGCTGGATGCCGTACCACAGCCGTATTCCGCAGTTGTCGGTGCTCGGCGTGGGCATAGGGCTGATGGCGGGGTATCTCGGCCACAAGTTCGGCGGGGATGGGGCGCTGCTGGCGTTCGGCCTCTCGGCATTTTCGCTGATTTTTTTGCACTTTAATACGCAGGTGCCGGTATCACATCATATTGCGTTGCCTGCCGCCTTGGCCGCGATGTTCTCGCAAAGCCTGATTTGGGCCGCGATAGTCGGGCTGCTGTGCGCCCTGTTGGGGGAGTTCGTCTCGCGCGTATTTCTGGTGCATGGCGATACCCATATCGATCCGCCCGCGATGACCATTGCGATCATGACCACTCTGGTTAACCTGTTGGCGATGCTTGGGTTCTTCACGCTGTTGCCTTTGCTGTAACGGTATCGCCGGCCTCTCGCCTGTTTTGCTCCGCGCTTTTTCTGATAATCAAGAGCAAGAAAAACCCCGCCAGCCTGTGGTTGGCGGGGTGAAACGGTTAAATGTACCGGTTCTTGCCCTGGGTTATTTGTTACCGCCTTTTTTTGCCGCCGAGCGCGAGTTTTTCTTCGTACCATCCGGTTCTGGCTCGGTGGCTGGTGGTTCCACTGCCGGCGGCGCCTCTGGCGCAGTGGATTGCGGGGCTGGTTCCTCGCTGTCCAGGCAGGAGATTGCTGTGTCAGGCTCAACGTTGACCACGGGGATCTTATCGTTTGCGGGGGTTGCCGGTGCCTCTTGCGCAAGGGCCGGGCCGATCGTTTCGGCCGAGTGAACCAGGCCGGCAATATGTTGCGCCGTACGGGCAATGACTCTGTGCCCATAAACCTGGCCAATCTTGCCGGCGGCCACGATCGCCGCCGCCACGGCCGCGTTGATTGCGCCAACTTCACCTTCCAGTTTGACCGTCACCAGACCGCCGCCTTTGGTGAGTTCATAACCCACCAGGCTGACATTAGCGGATTTTACGGCAGCGTCGGCCGCTGCTATTGCCGCGGCCAGGCCGACGGTTTCAATCAAACCTAAACTTTGCCCGGTCATAACCTTCTCCTGTTGATGTATTCATGATGTGGCATCTTTGGCTGCCGCCAGCCTGGCGGCGTATAACCCGTTATCGTTGGGCATATTCACGTAATATTTCTGCTTTATCCGTCTTTTCCCAAGGAAAAATTTCCCGGCCAAAATGCCCGTAGCAAGCCGTTTGGCGATAGCGGGGCGCCAACAGATCCAGCATCTGAATTATGCCGAAAACGCTAAGATCAAAATGCCGATAGACCAACTGCTGCAATTTCTCTGCGGGCAGCTTACCGCTGCCGAAAGTCTCTACGCTCAGCGCCACCGGGTGCGGCATGCCAATTGCCCAGGCAAGCTGGATTTCACAGTGCGAAGCCAGCCCGGCGGCGACGATATTTTTTGCCACATAGCGGGCGGCGTAGGCGGCTGAACGATCAACCTTGGAAGGGTCTTTCCCTGAGAATGCGCCGCCGCCGTGGCGGGCGGCACCGCCGTATGTGTCTACGATAATTTTTCGCCCGGTCAGGCCGCAGTCTGCAACCGGGCCACCGATGATAAATTGCCCGGCGGGGTTAACCAGCAGGCGGGTGGCCGGGGTGAGCCAACGTGAGGGAATAACGGGCTTGATAATCTCTTCGACGACCGCCTCGCGCAGCGCTGCCAGCGAAATATCAGCGCAGTGCTGTGTGGAAACCACGATAGTATCGGCGTATTGCACGTGACGCTGCTGATAACGCAACGTCACCTGGCTTTTGGCATCGGGCAACAGAAACGGCAGGCGCCGGGATTTGCGCAGCAACGCCTGGCGTTCCATCAGGCGGTGAGCGTATATCAACGGCGCCGGCATATATTCCGCTGTTTCATTACAGGCGTAACCAAAGGTAATGCCCTGGTCGCCGGCGCCCAAGCGCTGCAGGGATTCGCCACGGGTGCCTTGCGCGATATCGCCAGATTGTTTGCCCAGGATATTCAACACACCGCAGGTGAGTGCATCAAAGCCCATGCCGCAACCTACGTAGCCAATCTCTCT
The DNA here is from genome assembly GCF_039540155.1 of Gibbsiella greigii. Classification (NCBI taxonomy): domain Bacteria; kingdom Pseudomonadati; phylum Pseudomonadota; class Gammaproteobacteria; order Enterobacterales; family Yersiniaceae; genus Gibbsiella; species Gibbsiella greigii. The sequence continues at coordinate 237,524 of NZ_BAABEM010000008.1, read as the reverse complement.
GATCGTGTTGCGGACGATCTGTTCAATATCTACAGTGGCGTGGGTGGATATTTCACCGGCGACAATGGCGACGCCGGTTTTGAGCAGGCATTCACAGGCGACTTTGGCCCAGGGATCCTGCAACAGGATGGCGTCCAGTATCGCATCCGCAATCTGGTCGGCCATTTTGTCCGGGTGCCCTTCGGCAACCGATTCTGAGGTAAACAGAGAGTCATTCACGCCAACGCCGCTTGTTATAATGGTTTGATCCAATTATATAAATAAGCGTAAAGCGTTAGCGTGAACTATCTTGCCTGCATGGTGGACTTTTTTGTTTTCCCTCCTGGCATTGGTACAAAATTAACAGGCATGGCAAAGTTGCCCGTCCGCTGCGTGCGGCGCCGGTAAGCACGCCTTGCGGTAGTCTGAAGGCGCCATATCGATTTCTTTTTTAAATATCCGGCAGAAATAGTTGGCGTCCTGATAGGATAACTCTAATGCAATGGTGTTCACCTTAAGATCGCTAAAGCGCAATAGCGATTTGGCGATCGCCATTTTTCGGTTAGCGATATAGTTGGAAAACCCCGTGCCGGTCGCTTTTTTAAAAGCGCGGCTCAGATAGCATGAGCTGACGAACGCGTGGGTTGCGATATCGTCCAACGTGATGTTTTTCAATATATTCTTCTCAATATGAAATTTCGCCCGTTCGACAAAATCCATATTGGCGCTGAGGTGTTTAAAGCTGTAATCGAAGATCTCTTCGCTGATATTCAGCATCGCCAGCATAATGCGGTAATAATTGTGGCTGGCGAGCCCATGTAAGGCCACCTCATGGAGCACGTTATCCACTTTTTTGCCCAGCATGCTGATTTTTTCATCTTTTCCTGCAAGGTATTGATTAAGCACCTCAAGAAAATCGCTGAAGGCTTTATTCTGTTCGCTCTGCGTGGCGCCCTGCTTGCCATTGAGCGTCTCGAACAAATAATCATGCCACTGCCGGTAATTGCAGGCGTCAATGAGCGCGGCGGTTTTTTGCTTCATCTCACGGGAAATCGCGTTATCGTCATCGCTATGGTTAAGCGTTTTTTTGATGGTGGCGGTCAACGTACTTTGTTTAACCGGCTTGAGCAGATAGTCATCGACATTCAGATTCAACATGCTGCGTACAATATCAAAGTCATCATTGGCCGTTGTGACAATGACTTTGGTTTCGTTATTGTTTTTCCTTAGGTATTGGATCACCTGGCTGCCGTTGGGCAACGGGATATTGATGTCTACAAACATCATATCAATTCGGTTTAGCTGATCGATAAGCTGAATCGCTTTTTTACCGGTTGCAGCTTCGTGGATCACCGAATTTTCGACACAGCGCGAGATGATTCTGCGTAACGCTTCTGACTCAATATGTTCGTCTTCGACAATCACTATATTATACATAATCTATCCCCGGCATCTTAGGCCTGTAGCATTGGGAATCGTAATTTTATCGTGGTGCCCATTTGTGGTTTATGTGGACTTATTATTTCCAAACCATAGCTTTCACCGAACAATAGTTGGAGCCGGTTTTTTATATTATTAATACCGATCCCACCTTTCCGGCGGGTTTCATCGCCGGATAAAATATTATCAATGTCTTGTGCGGCAATACCATCGCCATTATCACTGACTTCGATAATTACATCATGGCCATCATCAGTAGCTCGGATAACTAATTGGCTACTTATTTCACGTGGTTCAACTACGTAATTGAAGAAGTTTTCAACCAGCGGTTGCAATATCAGGAAGGGGCAAACGACATCCAGATATTTTTCCGGTATATCGCAAAAATAATTGAACCGGTCATGCATTCTGACTTTTTGAATCGACATGTAGCTAGTGACATAATTTATTTCATTCCTGAGCGTTATTAACCCATGGTTATTTTTACGCAGTAAATAACGCATCATATCGGAGAAATCATGCACCATTGTTTCGGTGCGCTGCGCGTTTTCCAGAAAGGCCAGGCGGCCAATAGTATTTAGTACGTTAAATAAGAAATGTGGGCTGATCTGATAGGATAAGGCTTTAAATTCTGCTTCATGCAGTGAGCGTTCTATTTCAACCCGTTTCCGCAGCTCATCGGTTAATTCAAGATCCTTTTTATGAAGCTCCCGCTGAATATTATTGGCATGGGCCTGTTCAACCAGATAGGACGAAACATGCAGCAGGGTATAGGCTGTCGACTCAAAACGTTCATAGGGCATACGTTTCGTATTTTGATGCAAATTAACCAGTCTGGGGATTTCTTGCCAAATCGCTGTGTTATCGAGAATATAAGGTATCGTTTGTTCAATTTCTTGTTCGACCTTAACCTGTCCGGATATAAATGCGCCAAGATAATGATCGTTAATCATAATCGGCACGGCAAACTCGACAAAACCGCAATAACAGCGATAAACCACCGGCTTGCCCGCCAGCATTGCCGAGCGGCCACCTGCATCGTCACTTTCATAGCAATGGCTTGCCAGAGCAGGGGTCATGCGGGAGCGGGCGCAAAAATCAGAAAAGCCACTGGGTTTAGTGACCGGGACGCCGTTTTCATCGACAACGACAAGTGCAATCATCATCGATTTACTGAAATTATCCTGAAGTGTCTGCAGCCTTTTTACATCAAGGAATTCGTGCAGCTTATATTTATTATTCATATGATCCACCTGCAGGACAAATAAATAAAATTACCCATAAAATGTATACGATTTTTCCAGAGAAAATATTGAAACGGGTCACAGCAGCGAAATATAAAATCGGTAACGGGAGCTAGCGGTTATTTAATGTTTCTCGCATGTTATCAAAAAGTAAATTTAAGGATTGCCGCTGTCGGCGTAATTGGCAAGTGAAACTGCCCTAATGAGGCCGGCGCGAAAAGACGCTTTTTTATACACCGGGCCGTAATCAAAATTTGGCGCATACAAAGGGGGCTGGCCAGGGAATCAGCGATGTGGGCCGTACGCCCGGAGAAGAGAGAACACGTGTAAATTCGGCCTGTGTACCAAGCGTCCAGCGTGCGCCACTGTGGGCCATTTCTCGCCATTTTACCCTTGGGCGCAGCACCTCTCACGTTTGCCGGCTCCTATGCAGATTGTGAAGCCTTCGCAAAGAAAACCCATAAGTAAAAATTTGTTACCTATTACTCGGTATTTTGGCGCGTTATTAAGCGATTGGTGAAAAATTACGTTTGCAAAACTGAATTGTTCATTAATGAAATAAATCAAATATTCATCAATTTACACAATATGGAACATTGTGAGGAAAATATGGAGATTTATTTACATTGTTTACAATAATAATAGTAATCATTATCATGCGCATTTGCTTGCATATCTACACACAATATGGAGATTTGGTCTGTGAATGTAAAAATAGATTACAAAAAAACACCGCTCGCCTTGCTGCTGGCCGGTTTGCTCAGCGCCAATGCCTATGCTGCTGATGAAGATCAAACCGATACGGCTGATACTCTGGTTGTGCATGCCACCGCAGAACAAGAACTCAAACAGCAGCCGGGTGTTTCGATCATTACCGCTGAAGACATCCAAAAAGAACCTCCAGTAAACGATCTCTCCGATATTATTCGTAAAATGCCAGGCGTTAACCTGACTGGGAACAGCTCCAGCGGCAGCCGTGGCAACAACCGCCAAATCGACATTCGTGGTATGGGCCCGGAAAACACGCTGATCCTGATCGATGGCAAACCGGTGATGTCACGCAACTCCGTGCGTTACAGTTGGCGCGGCGAGCGTGATACGCGCGGCGACACCAACTGGGTACCGGCGGAAATGGTTGAGCGCATTGAAGTGCTGCGCGGGCCAGCGGCTGCCCGCTATGGCTCCGGTGCGGCGGGTGGGGTGGTCAACATCATCACCAAGCGCCCAACCAAAGACTGGCATGGCTCGCTTTCCCTGTATACCAACCAGCCGGAAGACAATAAAGAAGGGGCGACCAAAAGAGCCAACTTCAGTCTGAGCGGCCCACTGATTGACGATGTGCTGACCATGCGTCTGTACGGCAATATCAACAAAACCGACGCCGATGCCTATGACATCAATACGCTGCAGAACGGTTCCTACGCGGCCGGGCGTGAAGGGGTGCGTAACAGGGACATAAACACGCTGTTTTCGTGGAAAATCAACCCGCAGCAGATTATGGACTTCGAGTACGCCTACAGCCGCCAGGGCAATATCTATGCCGGCGATACCCAGTACAGTAACGGTAACCTTAGTTCACTGGTGCCAGCGCTGTATGGCGCGGAAACTAACCGTATGTATCGTCAGTCCTATGGCGTCACCCATAACGGCATCTGGGATTGGGGCCAGTCCCGCCTGGGCTTCTACTATGAAAAAACCAATAACACCCGCCTGAAGGAAGGTTCGACCGGGCGTGTTGAAGGGATGATCAACAGCGATGAATACGCGACCAGCCGCCTGGAGAACTACAAAGCCAACGGTGAAGTGAATATTCCGCTCAATTTACTGGTGGAGCAAACGGTAACGCTGGGTGCGGAATGGAACCGTGAACAACTGGACGATCCGGCCTCAATGACCGCGACCAGCGTGCCTAACGCGACGGTTGGCGGTGTTTCGGGCAACCCGGCTTATCGCAGTAGCAAAAACAGCGCGGAATTAAGCGCGGTTTATTTTGAGGATAATATCGAAGCCGTGCCGGGCACTATTATCATCCCTGGGTTGCGTTTCGACTACCACACCAAATTCGGCGGCAACTGGAGCCCAAGCCTGAACCTCTCCCAGGAACTGGGCGAATACTTCAAGGTGAAAGCGGGGATCGCCCGGGTGTTCAAAGCGCCTAACCTGTATCAATCCAGTATGGGATATTTGCTCCGTACTAATGGTAACGGTTGCCCTGTGAGTGTCTCAAGCGGCTCCTGTTATCTGATGGGTAATGACGATCTGGATCCGGAAGTCAGCATTAACAAAGAGATCGGTCTGGAGTTTACCGCGAACGGTTACAATGCCGGCATCACCTACTTCCGCAACGATTACAAAAATAAAATTGTGGCCGGTACGGAAATTTATGGCACAGCTTCTGACGGCGGCAACATCCTGCGTTGGGAAAACGGTGGTAAGGCGCTGGTGGAAGGGCTGGAAGCTAACCTGGTGGTGCCGGTGGTGCGCGATACGCTTAACTGGCGCACCAATGCCACCTACATGATCACGTCCAAGAATAAAGAGACGGGTAACCCGCTGTCGATTATTCCGAAATACACCATCAACACCATGCTGGATTGGCAGGTGACCGACAAACTGTCCACCAACGTTAACTGGACCATGTACGGCCGCCAAAAACCGCGGCAGTACGCAGACATCCGCACGGAAGTGGGGTCATTGTCAACCAACGAAGTCGGCGCTTATTCCCTCGTCGGCGTGGGGGTTAACTACGACGTGATGAAAAACCTGCGGGTAAGTGCAGGCATCAGCAACCTGCTGGATAAAAATATTTACCGTGAGAATGAAGGGGCTTTGACTTATAACGAGCCGGGCCGTGCTTATCATGCCGGGCTGACCATGTCATTCTAATCGGCATCGCCATGGCCGGGTTATCCTTGGTAGCGCAGGTACCGGCCAAGGCAATATGCTAAAAAAATATTTTTGATTTAGGGCTGAATGGGGCGCCTCTCATTCGGCCCTTTTTTCATAATCGACATGCGTGGAAGAACGATTTGCCACGCAGTTTTTTCTCTTCATCGCCAATAGATTTTTCCTGTGGCCTGCGCAGTTGAACACCCGCCACTGCCCGATCACGCGCCAACAATAATACGCGCCGGTATTACGGAAAATAATAACGCTTTCTTATCAGAAACCTGACGGATGATTGGTTTATATTAGGCTTCTCTCTGACTTTGTCGGCACGGCGCTGGGCGCGCGTTATGCGAACGCCGTGGCTATCAACAACAAGAAATGAGGTTTCATTCATGCTTACACCTAAAGTTCGTTCAGGCGGATCTGGCTCATCGTGGCTGGCATGCCTGGCTGCCGCACTGTTGCCGTGGGGCGCCTTATCGACTGTTATGGCGCAAACGCCGCCGGCCCCACAGTATGCCGCGCTTGAGATCGTTAAACCCGTTACGGCCTGCGCCAACCTGGCTACGTTCGATCTGACGGCTATCGGCGGCGCCGGCAGCCGTGTGACTTCAGCGAAAGAACAACGCTCCAGCCAGGGGGCGGCGGTTTGCGCCGTCGAGGGCGTGCTGGCGCCGTCAATTACGTTCTCGGTGGAACTGCCGACGGAAAGTTGGGCGCAGCGCTACCTGCAGATTGGCTGCGGCGGGCTGTGCGGCCGGGTAGCAAAAAACGTGGGGGCGGCGGATGGCTGCGTGCCGTTGAACGCCGGCGGCTTTGTTATTGCCGCCACGGATATGGGGCACCAGGATCAGGATGGCTCATTCGGGCGCGATCCACAAAAGCGAGCGGACTTTGCCCACCGTGCGCAACATCTAACGGCGGTAACCTCCAAAGCGCTGATTCAGGCATTTTACGGGCAGAAGGCCGCCTATGCTTACTTTAATGGTTGCTCGGACGGCGGCCGTGAGGCGTTGATTGAAGCACAACGTTATCCTGATGATTTTAATGGCATTATCGCCGGCGCCAGCGCGCTGAACTTCCAGGCGCAGAATGCGGTGTTCCATGCCTGGCAGGCACGCGCCAATACCGGGGCGGATGGCAAGCCGATTTTGCTGGCATCACGTTTACCGATCCTGCATCAAGCGGTGCTCGCGGCCTGTGACAAACTCGACGGCCTGGCTGATGGGCTGATCCAGAACCCGCTGGCCTGCCACTTTGATCCGGCCACCGTGCAGTGCCCGGCGGGCGCTAAAGACACGTCGGCTTGCCTGACGGCGGCGGAAGTGGGGGTGGTGCGTAAATTCTACGATGGCCCGCGCGATCCGGCGACAGGCACGCGCCTGACGGCCGGCGGCCCGCAATTCGGCTCTGAATTGGCCTGGGCCGGCGTTTACGTGCCAAGCTCCCACGATCAGAAAATCTTCAGCGAGATGGTTTCGCTGCAGGTGCTGCGCAATATGGCGTTTGAAACCAATCCGCCGGCCAGTTTTGGCCTGGCCGACATGAAGTTCGATCTGGCCACTTTCGATAAACTGCGCCCGCGCCACGCACTGTTTGATGCCACCAACCCGGATTTAAGCGCCTTTTCCGCTGCGGGCGGCAAGCTGATCCTCTGGCACGGCTGGGCCGATCAGCACATATCGCCGATTAACACCATTGCCTATTACACGGCGGTGGAAAAACAGATGGGCAAAACCCAGGCCGATGCCTTTACGCGTCTTTACCTGTTCCCGGGCATGTATCACTGCGGCAACGGGGAAGGGCCGTATCAGGTGGATCTGCTCACCCCGATGATGAGCTGGGTTGAAAAGGGCGCCGCGCCGGAAGTGGTCGTCGCCAGCCAGCCTGAACAAGCCGCCGCCAGCGACTTTGGCGCCCCGGTGGGCGATAAGCTGGGCAAAGCCGGTAAGCAAGCGCACCAACCTGCAGCGCCCCTGGCGGTGAAGATCCTGCGTACTCGCCCGGTTTACCCGTGGCCGTATACCGTAAGCTACGCAGGCAAAGGGGATGTGAACCAGGCTGCCAGTTTTGTACGCGGCCCGGCAATTGCCTTTGACATGCCGGCTTGGGCTGGTGCGGACTTCTTCACACCTTATACGCCGCTGCAGCGTTAAGGAGCTTACCGTGCCCGCACCTATACCCACCCACGCGCTCCGTCAACGGGGTTCACTGGCAGTCTGGGGCGGTATCAGGAGAGAAATCAGGCGGTGGCGTGCCAGCGCCTGATGGGGAGGTAGGGGGAATTGACGCGTATTTAACGCTGCGTCACCGATTAGGCTTAAAGTTTGCAGTTAGTCACAAAAGCAAACAGGTGTTTCAGCGGGCTGTTGCTTCATTGGCCAAATAACAACATACTCAAATTATTGCCAATGCCAGCTATTTTGGGGCGGTGGTATTCAGGATTGTTACTTTATGGGCGGCGAGTTTTCATCACCGCGCCATGAGGCAAAACCTAAATCTCTTTATCTGTGGTGTTTTACACCGCATTAAAGGGGTTTAGGTTTTTTTTTGCCTAAATTTTAGTGTTTGAACGATTGTTGAACGCCAATCAGGACAGGAATGACGATGAACCGAAGAGAGTTATTAATCAAAGCCGCCGTGGTCGCTGGTTGTGTAAAAGCACTACCGGCTGCGCAGGCTGCTAGCGCGGTTAGCGCAACGTCTGGAACGCCGGCAAACAATAAGCCGGCCCCGCTTACCCGGCAGCAGCATTGGCTTGAGATGGCTGAAATATTAAAACCGTCGTTGAAAGAAACGCCTTATCCCGCTATCGATGTGGTTGTGCCGCGTGAAGACAAAACCAATTTGCTGGGCGTGGTAATGGATAACCAATACGGCATTGCCGAACTTCCGGGAAAAAGCTTTAAGAGCGGCGAAAGTTTCATTATCGACTTCGGCGAGCACTATACCGGCTATCTGACCTTCACGCTGGGTTGGAAAGGGGTGTCGTGCGACGCGCCGGTGCGCCTGCGCCTGATCTTCGGTGAGGTCAGCACCGATGTCGCCCAGCCGTTGTATCCCTATAAAGGCTGGATCAGCGCTTCCTGGCTGCCGGACGAGGTGCTTAACGTGGACTTTTTGCCGCAGCAGGTGAGGATTGTGCGCCGCCACGCCTTTCGCTACGTCAAGATCGAGGTGATCTCTACGTCTTCAAATTTCAGCGCGACGTTCAGCAATCTTCAGGTGCAGGCAGTGTCTTCCGCCGGCGCCGATCGGCTGCGGCCCGCGAATTACCCCAGCCCAATGCTGCGCGATATCGATCGGGTCAGCATCCGAACCCTGCATGAATGCATGCAAACCTGTTTTGAAGATGGGCCAAAGCGGGATCGGCGTTTATGGGTGGGGGACTTGCGCCTGCAGGCCTTGGTCAACTATGCCAGTTTCAATAATACCGGGTTAGTTCGCCGCTGCCTGTATCTGTTTGCCGGCTTGCAACGTGAAGACGGCTACATTACCGCCTGCGTTTATGAAAAACCTCAACCCCGCATTGGCGAAGTGGTGCTGATTGACTATGCGGCCCTGTTCGGCAGCATCGTGCTTGACTATTTGCATGCGACCAAAGATACGCAAACCGCCGCGGAGCTGTGGCCGGTGGCGAAGCAACAGCTGGAACTGGCTCTGAAGAACGTTAACGCCCAGGGGCTGTTTGTGGCGCCGGAGAAAGATTATGTCTTTATTGACTGGAACCCGGGGCAGGATCAGAACGAAGCGTTGAAAGGGTTGGATAAGCAGGCTGCGATGCAAGGTCTGCTGATTTATAGCTGCCAGCAGGGGCTGGTGTTAGCGCGTGAAGTTGGCCGTCAGCAAGAAGCGGTGGATATCGAAAACAAAGTCGCGTTGATGAAACAGGCCGCTGTGCGTCAATTTTTCGATCAATCGCAGGGCGTATTCGTCAGTGGTGAAAAGCGCCAGATTTCCTGGGCATCCCAGGCCTGGATGGCGCTGGCCAATGTCTTGCCGCGTGAACAAATGGCGCAGGCGTTGCAGCGCGTCATGGCGATGCCCCAGGCCGTTCGCCCGATGACGCCGTATTTGTATCACCATATGGTGGATGCCCTGATACGTTGCGGGCTGAAGTTGCAGGCGCAATCTCTGGTAGAGACATATTGGGGGGCGATGGTGCGCACCGGCACAAATACGTTTTGGGAAGCGTTTGATCCCCAGAACCCGCTGTCTTCGCCCTATGGTAGTAAGCAAATCGATAGCTACTGTCATGCCTGGAGCTGCACCCCCAGTTACTTTATCCGTAATGGGTTTGCGCAAAGGGAATAATCGCGAAGGCGGCTTGCACCGATAAAACGGCGCCGTGCGAAAACAATATCGATAAACAGCACTGTTTAAGACAACGATAATCGGCCGGGGATAATCGGCGGGCATCCCCGTGCCTATTTATAATAATGACATGGGAATATGATGATGGCTAAGACTAACGCTTTGTCGGCAGGAGTTGTTCTGTCAACAATACTCTCTATTGGTTTTCCTCATAATGCAGTTGCCGTAAAATTAACCGTCGAGGAGCGGTTGGCATTATTGGAACAAGAGCTTATTGAAACCAAAAAAGAGTTAAAAGAATATAAGGCTGCAGCCGCAAAAGATCGTCAGGATAAATTATCCGGCAAAGAGCAGGTGTATATTCCGGTGGCGGAAAAAACGCGGGTGGCTGCCAAAGATAAACAAACTGGGGGGGATAAACCGGCGGCGGCTGCAACCGCCACTGCCGGCGTGGGCCAGCCGGCGCTCTCGTTGGACGATATCAGCAAGTACGTGAAAAATGATATCGGCTTTACTTACTCTGGCTATTTCCGTGCTGGCTGGGCCACGGCGTCGCACGGTGTTCCCAAGTCTTATGCCATTGGCTCGCTTGGCCGTTTCGGCAATGAGCACAGTGGCTGGTTTGATTTGATCCTTAATCAGCGAGTTTATGAACAGGACGGCAAATCTGTCCATGCAGTTGTTTGGCTGGATGGCAACGTAGGGCAGTCGTACAGTAATGGGATGTTTGATTCCAGCAGTGATAACCTGCTGCAGTTTTCTGATATGTACGTAACGACCACCGGTTTTATTCCCTTCCTGCCGGAGGCGTCTTTTTGGGTGGGTAAACACTATCTGCGCAGTTATGAAATCCAGATGTTGGACTGGAAAGCCCATAAAGCGGATTCTGCTGGGGCTGTTGGGTTAGAAAATATCGATGTGGCGGGGGGAAAACTGGACGTGGCCTTGTTGCGCCAGGATCTTGATCTTTACTCAAAGGATTATTCAACAACTACCCAGGTTAACACCAATGCACTGGACATTCGCTACCGCGAGATCCCGCTGTGGGATAACGCCACGCTGGAAATTGACGGTAAATATAATACGGCGAATAAAAGCAATAACCAAAAATCAAGCAACTATTTCGCGTTGAAAGACGCATGGTTGGCGACGGGGATTATCAGGCAAAAATTCACCAAAGGCGGGTTTAATGAACTTGCCGTACAGTTTGCCAATAACTCTATTGCCAGCGGGTTTATGCGTATTTCCGATGCTAACCCTGATTACGGCGACGGTAAATATTACTACGGTGAGCATACCGGCGGCACCGCCTTGCGCATTATCTCACAGGGTGAGGCATACCTGCGTCCGGACGTTATTGTAGCGAACGCGCTGGTTTATGGCCGCGGGAACGATCTCTACAGCTACGAGACCGGCCCTCACTCTGATTTTGAAACATTCCGCGCCGTGTTGCGCCCGGCCTATATCTGGGATCAGTACAACCAGAGCGGGGTGGAGTTAGCCTATTTTAATCAAAAAAATACGGCTAACGATGTCAACTACCGGGAATCAGGGTACAAAACCACGCTGTTCCATACCTTTAAAGTCAATACCAGTATGTTGACCTCTCGCCCGGAAATTCGCTTCTATGCCAGCTATTTGAAATCGCTGCAAAACGGCATTTCTCAATTTAGCTTCGCAGATGATAAAGACGACCAACTCAGCGTGGGCGTTCAGGCAGAAGTATGGTGGTAAATAACGGTTGTCATCTCATGGCGCCGTTAAGCTGTTGGCGGAAACGGCGTCATAAAGCTGAATATTCATTTTTGCCGGCATCTCTACACACAATATGGAGATTTGGCGTGTGAATGTATAAACGATGACAAAAAACGCCGCCCGCTATGGTTTCAGCACGCCAGTTTTGTCCGCGGCCCGGCGATTGCCTTTGACATGCCGGCTTGGGCTGGTGCAGACTTCTTTACGCCTTATACGCCGCTGCAGCGTTAAGGATCTTACCGTGCCCGCAGCGCCGGGCGCGGCCAACGCCATAGGTTGTTTTCGTGGCTCATGGGTAATACCACGTGCATGTCATAATGTAAGGAGGAATGGATGAGTCGTCTCACCGCGAAAGATTTCCCCCCTGAACTGCTTGAGCTTTACGATTACTATGCACACGGCAAGATTTCTCGCCGTGAATTCCTTGACCGCGCCGCCAAGTATACCGTCGGCGGTTTGACTGCCGCCGCGCTGTTGTCTTCGCTAAGCCCCAACTATGCGTTGGCGCAGCAGATTGAATTCACCGATCCGGATATCCTGCCGCAATACATTACCTATCCATCGCCTAACGGCCATGGGGAGGTGCGCGGCTATCTGGTGCGCCCGGCCAAAACCGAAGGGCCGCTAGCGGGCGTGGTGGTGGCGCATGAGAACCGTGGGTTGAACCCCTACATCGAAGATGTGGCGCGCCGGGTCGCGAAGGCTGGCTTTGTCGCATTGGCGCCGGATGGGCTGAGTTCGGTCGGCGGTTATCCGGGCAATGATGATAAAGGGCGTGAGCTGCAAAGCCAGGTTGATCCCACCAAGCTGATGAATGACTTTTTTGCCGCCGTTGAGTTTCTGATGGCCGATAAGTCGATCACCGGCAAGGTGGGCATTACCGGCTTTTGCTATGGTGGCGGCGTCGCCAATGCGGCGGCCGTCGCCTACCCGGAATTGGGGGCTGCGGTGCCGTTCTATGGCCGCCAGCCGCGCGCGGAAGACGTGCCGCGCATCCAGGCCCCGCTGTTGATCCACTACGCGGAGCTGGATACCCGGATCAACGAAGGCTGGCCAGCTTACGAGGCGGCGCTTAAAGCGGCCGGTAAAAACTACGAGGCGTATATCTACCCTGGCGTGAATCACGGCTTCCACAACGATTCCACGCCGCGTTACGACAAGGCGGCGGCAGAGTTGGCCTGGGGGCGGACCATCGACTGGTTCCGCCGCTACCTGGTGTAGTTGGCCACGCTCTTTCCCTATCAGCACGCCGGTGCATCGGCACCGGCAGTGCTTTACTGCGTTCTTGCGGCGCGGCGCTTTTGTTTTTCCAGGAAGAACATCACTTCGAGTTTCAGGCCATCCGGATCAAGAAAGTACACCGCGTAATAGCCCTCGCCATAGCTTGGATAGGCGGCGGGCGCGTCGACGATGGTGACGTTTTCTTTCAGCAACACGCCATAGAGCGCATCGACATCTTCATACCTGGCCACTTCAAACGCATAGTGATGGAACCCCACGTCGCCAGTGCGGTGGCGGTGCTTGCGGCCCTGTTCGTCGGCTTCGGTGATCCAGAACATGGTCTCGCCGTTCGTCCAACCGACTACGCGGTCAAATTCCCACTCGATGCTGAACCCCATAAAACCGAGCACGCGGTTGTAGAACTGCTTCGATCGCGCCAAATCGCTCACGCGGATGGCGAGGTGGTCAATACCGATGACTTTTACCATTTGGGTTACCTCCTGGGTAGGCTGAACCAAAGGCATGTTAGCGCCGGGCGGCAGGCGAAAGCGCTGGTTGCGTCACACTACCGTGCTTGAAACAGCCCGGTATGGGCAGCGCGCCTGGCGCCTTACGATGTCTTTTTGGTCTTCGGGTATTTCCAGAGCCAACGGCCGCTGGCCATTCGCCAGTAGAAAAGCAGGCCGCGCAGGATCCAGTCGAAGAACATCCCCAACCAAATGCCCACTACGCCGAAATTAAGCACGATCCCCAGGAAATACCCCACTAAAATGCGCCCGCCCCACATGCCCAGCATGGAAACCCACATGGTGAAGCGTGCATCGCGCGCGCCTTTCAGCCCCGCCGGCAACACCCACGAGGCGGCCCAGAACGGCATAAAGGCCGCATTCAGCCAGATTAAGGTTTTGACCACGTCGATAACGTCTTCTTCATTGGTATAGAAACGGGCCATCATGCCGGCGAACGGGGCCGAGAGCATCGCCAGCGCGCAAAGCCCCAGCGTGGATAACCAGAAAATATGCCGCAGTTGGCGTTCCGACTGGGCGATTTGCCCCTTGCCCAGCCGTGTGCCGACGATGATGGTTGAGGCGGAGCCCAGAGCATTGCCCGGCAGGTTGATTAACGAGGCGATCGAAAAGGCAATGAAGTTGCCGGCGATCACGTTGGTCCCCATCCCCGCGACGAAAACCTGCGTAAGCAATTTGCCGCCGTTGAACAGCACCGATTCGATACTGGCCGGAATACCGATGCCCAGCACTTCACGCAGGATATTGGTGTTCATCGGCAGGAAGTAGCTTTTCAGCGGGATTTTCAACGCCGGGTTGAAGCCGGTCATCAGTACAAAGATTACGGCGGCGGCACCGATATAGCGGGAAATGGTCAAGCCAAGGCCGGCGCCAATGAAACCCAGCCCTTCCCAGGAGAAACAGCCGTAGATCAGCAGGCTGCTGATCACTAGGTTCAGAATATTCATGCCGCCGTTGAGCAGCATCGGGATTTTGGTATTCCCCGCGCCGCGCAGCGCGCCTGAACCAATCAGCGCGATAGCCGCCGCCGGATAACTCCAACTGGTCATTTGCAGATAGGAAAGCGCCAACGCTTTGACTTCCGGCGCAGCGTTGCCGGCAATCATGTTGATGATTTGCTGCCCCGAAAACTCGATAACCAGCGCCAACAGAACCGCAAACACCGTCATGATCGCTAAAGACTGTCGCGCGGCGGCGCGGGCGCGCTCGTGATCCAGCTTGCCGAGGCTGAATGCCACCACCACCGTGGTGCCCAGATCGACCGCGGCGAAGAACGAAATCACCACCATATTGAAGCTGTCCGCCAGGCCCACGCCCGCCATCGCTTCCTTGCCCAGCCAACTCACCAGGAAGGTGCTGAGCACGCCCATTAACAGCACGCACAGATTCTCAAAGAAAATAGGTACGGCAAGGGGCGTTATTTCACGCCAGAACAGCACACGATAGGAACGCCGTTTGGGATACCAAGGCGTGCGCTCAATCGCTTTGCGCAAAGAGAGGATGACGTTTTGCAAGAGAGTCCAGATGCCAGGAAAAGTGGAACAGCGTTTTGAATCATGATGGTAAAAGATTCGGCATTATGCAAAGTCTTTTTTGCTACCGTTTTGCACAAAATTTTTCATGCGTTTCACCCGGCGAAAGCGCGTTAAAAACCGGGGGAAAACGCAGGGGATCAGCCACACCGTATCTCTGCGGCGCGCTGCGCGGGTTCCGCCAGATGCCGGCCGCCGCCGAGCGGCTGCTGCAAATGTAACATGGATGCAACATGGCTGGTTGGAAATGCAACAGCAACCAGGCGCTATGCTCCTTTCACTCAATTGATTTTCATCATTTATTTCCCCTCTTGAAGTTGGCACACATTCTGCTAACACCGTTATAACCAATGATTATCTTTTTATTTTCATAAAGCAGAAAACGTTATATAGAAAAACGATAATTCGCGGCGAAAGCGTTTTTCACCCTACGTCATATCAAGCCACTTCGCCTGCAACCTGATGTATGGCGGATATAAAAATTCATCAATAAAAGACGGGAGTGCCCTATGTCCATTTCAGAGCCAGGTAATCATCCGCTGCAGTTTGCCTATTGGGTGCCGAACGTGTCGGGCGGGTTAGTGATCAGCAATATTCCGCAGCGCACCAGTTGGGATATCGGCTACAACCGTAAACTGGCGCAAATCGCCGAACGCGCCGGTTTTGACTATGCGCTCACGCAGATCCGTTTTACCGCCGGCTATGGCGCCGACAACCAGCATGAATCGGTGTCTTTTTCCCAGGCGCTGCTGGCATCGACGGAAAAGCTGAAAGTGATCGCCGCCTTGCTTCCCGGCCCCTGGAACCCCACCCTGGCGGCAAAGCAAATCGCCACTATCAGCCACCTGTACGGCCCACGCATCGCGGTCAATATCGTCAGCGGCTGGTTCCGTGGGGAGTTTAAAGCCATCGGCGAGCCTTGGCTCGACCACGAAGAGCGTTACCTGCGTTCGGAGGAGTTCATTCGCTGCCTGCAAGGCATTTGGCGCGAAGCCAACTTTACCTTCGCCGGCGATTTCTATCGCTTTCGTGATTATTCCCTCAAGCCCAAGCCGCTGGCACCGTTGCCGGAAATTTTCCAGGGCGGCAGCTCGCGTGCCGCGCGGGATATGGCCGCGCGCGTTTCCGACTGGTATTTCACCAACGGCAACACGCCTGAAGGCATCAAAGCACAGGTGGATGACATCCAGCGCAAGGCGGCACAAAACCAGCATCAGGTGAAGATCGGGGTTAATGGCTTTGTCATCGCGCGTGAAAGCGAAAAAGAGGCGCAGGCGGTGCTGCGGGAAATTATCGATAACGCCAATCCAGAGGCGGTGAAAGGGTTCCAGCACGAAGTGAAAAACGCCGGCAGCGCATCGCCGGAGGGCGAGGGCAACTGGGCCAAATCCAGCTTTGAGGATCTGGTGCAATACAACGACGGCTTTAAAACCAACCTGATTGGCACGCCGCAGCAGATCGCGGAACGCATCATTGCGCTCAAACAGGCGGGCGTCAATCTGCTGCTGCTGGCTTTCCTGCATTTCCAGGAGGAAGTCGAGTTCTTCGGCAGGGAAGTGATCCCTCTGGTGCGCGAGCTGGAAAAGCAATCACGGCCCGCCATTGCCCCGGTTAACTGACAATAGCCCCACCGGCCTGGAGATCATTATGACGTTATCAGAAACATCGCCTTCCTCGCTGGCGGCATTCCAGCGGGCATTGGCGGCGGAGCGCGATGCAGAACCGATCGACGCCGAACATCGCGGCGCGTCTTTGGCGCTTTCCGGTATTTCCCTCTCTTTTGGCGGCGTCAGCGCGTTAACCGATGTTTCGCTGCAGGCCGGCCCATCGCAACTGCTGGCGATCATCGGCCCGAACGGCGCCGGCAAAAGCTCGCTGCTGAACGTGATTTCCGGGCTGTATCGGCCGGATAAAGGGGAGATTGTGCTCGATGGCCGGCGCTACCGCGCCATGAGCGCACAAAAGCTGGCCAGCGCCGGCGTCGCGCGCACGTTCCAGAACCTGGCGTTGTTCCATGGCTTGTCGGTGCGGGATAACGTGCTGCAAGGCCTGGCGCACCGGCGGCAAACGGCGCTGTTCAGTGAAGTGTTCGGTTTGCCGCGCGCACGGCACGAGACGGCCAGCCACCAGCAACAGGCCAATGCGGTGATCGATTTTTTTGGCCTGCAACAGGTTGCCGATAACCCGATAGGCAGCTTGTCCTACGGCCTGCAAAAGCGCGCTGAACTGGCGCGCGCGCTGGTGACGCGGCCGCGCCTGCTGCTGTTGGATGAGCCGATGGCGGGCATGACGCTGGCCGACAAACAGCGGCTTAGCGGGCTGATCCGTGACATTCGCGCGCATTTCGGCACCACGATCCTGCTGATTGAGCATGATATCGGCGTGGTGATGAACCTGTCGGACCGTATCGTGGTGCTGGAGTATGGGCGCAATATCGCGGCGGGTACGCCAGAGGTTATCCGGCAGGATCCGACGGTGATCGCCGCTTACCTGGGTACCGCCTCTGGGCCAGCGCCTTCTGAGGAGGCGGTGTGATGAATATCGACTGGCTGTTTTTAATCGAAGTGCTGGTCGGCGGGCTGTTATCCGGCGTGATGTATTCGCTGGTGGCGTTGGGTTTTGTGCTGGTTTACAAAAGCTCGGGCGTATTCAACTTCGCCCAGGGATCGATGCTGTTGTTTGCCGCGTTAACCTTCGTTTGCCTGGTTGAGCGCGGCTGGTCGGTCTGGGCGGTGCTGCCGATCACACTGGTGATCATCTCGCTGCTGGGCATGCTGATCGAATTCTCGGTGCTGCGGCCGCTGGTGAATCAGCCGCCGATTATTTTGTTCGTCGCCACGCTCGGCGTCTCCTACATCATCGAAGGTGCGGCGCAACTGCTGTGGGGCACCCAGGTGCATGCGTTGGATCTCGGCATCGACGACACCCCGTTTGAGGTGGGCGGGGTGCTGATCAGCCTGTTTGATCTGTTTGCCGCCGGCGTGGCCGGGCTGCTGGTGCTGTTGCTGAGCCTGTTCTTCCGCTATACACACACCGGGCTGGCGTTTCGCGCGGTCGCCGACGACACCTTCGCCGGGCTGGCAGTGGGCCTGAACATTGGCCGCCTGTGGGCGGTGGTCTGGGCGGCGGCGGGCGTGGTGGCGCTGGTGGCCGGCCTGCTGTGGGGGGCGCGGCTCGGGGTGCAGTTTTCGCTTTCTCTGGTGGTGCTCAAAGCGTTGCCGGTGCTGGTGCTTGGCGGCTTCGATTCGATCGCCGGGGTGATTGTCGCCGGCCTGCTGGTCGGCGCGATTGAGAAGCTCGGCTCGGTCTATCTCGGCCCATTATTGGGCGGTGGCATTGATAGCTGGATTGCCTATGCCGTTGCGCTGCTGTTCCTGTTGATCCGCCCGGCAGGGCTGTTCGGCTCCCACCGTTTGTCGAGGTTGTGAACATGTCGATATTGCCCCTCACTCTCCGCCGTTATCCACTGCGGAGCCTGCCCCTTGGGCTGGTTGCCCTGCTGGGCGTGGCGTTTGTTCTGTTGCCGTGGATTGGCGATGAATATCTTTTTGATGCGGTACTGACGCCGTTTCTGGCGCTGTCGCTGGCGGCATTGGGGCTGAATGTGCTGGCAGGCTATACCGGGCAGATATCGCTTGGCAGCGCCGCTTTTATGGCGGTGGGCGCCTATGCCGCGCTGAATCTGATCAGCCGGCTGCCTGTTCTGCCGTTGCCGATCGTACTGCTGCTGGCCGGCGCCATCAGTGCGCTGCTGGGGCTGATTTTCGGCTTGCCCAGCCTGCGGCTCAGCAGCTTTTATCTGGCGATTTCCACCTTGGCGACCCAGTTTTTCGTGCAGTGGGCGCTGAATAACTTCGGTTGGTTTTCCCTTAACAGCGCTTCTGGCGTGGTGTCGGTGGCGCCGTTGCACCTGGGGGCGTGGGCCATCGACAGTTCGGTGCGGCGTTATTTGTTCACCCTGGCGGTGGTCAGTTTGCTGACCTGGCTGGTAGTGCGGTTGGCGAATTCGTCCGCCGGCCGGAATTTTATTTCCGTGCGCGATAATCCGCTGGCGGCGCGGGTGATTGGCGTGCCGATTCTGCGCACCAAGATGATCGCCTTTGGCTTGTCCTCTTTCATCATCGGGATCGCCGGTGTGCTGTGGTCGTTTACCTATCTGCGCAACATTGAGCCGGCGGGTTTTAATCTGGAGCGGTCGTTCCAGTTGCTGTTCATCATCATTATCGGCGGGTTGGGCACCGTGCGCGGGGCGTTTCTCGGCGCGGCGCTGCTGACGCTGTTTCCGCTGCTGCTTGCGCGCGGCAGCGAATGGCTGTTCGGGCAACGGGTCGATTCCGGCGTGCTGGACCTGGTGCAGAACATCATTATCGGCGTGCTGCTGATCGGCTTTCTGATCGCCGAGCCCAAAGGGTTGGCGGCATTAACGCAGCGCCTGGCCGCCCACTTCACATCTGGGAGAAAACGCCATGTCTGACGGCACCCCTTTGCTCAGCGTCACTCACCTTAGCGCCCGTTATCAGCGGCACATTATTGCGCTGGAAGATGTTTCCCTCAGCGTGGGAGAAGGAGAGATTGTCGCCCTGCTCGGGCGCAACGGCGCCGGAAAGTCGACGGCGCTGCAGGCGATTTCGCACCTGTTGCCGGCGCGCCGTGGCGAAGTGAGCGCCGGCCGGGTGCTGTGGGCCGGCCAGGATATCACCGCCGAAGCGCCGCACAAGCTGGTGCGGCGCGGGATTGTGCCGGTGCTTGAAGGGCGGCACTGCTTTGTTTCCTTAACGCTGGAAGAGAACCTGATCACCGGCGCGCTGGCGCGTTCGGCGTCCCGCGGGCAGATACGCCAGGGGCTGGAGGAGGTTTATCAGATTTTCCCGCGTCTGAAAGATAAACGCCATCTGCCGGCCGGCCTGGCTTCCGGCGGCGAACAGCAGATGGCGGCGATTGGCCGGGCGCTGATGGCCAAGCCCAGGCTGTTATTGCTTGATGAACCTTCTATGGGCCTGGCGCCCAGGATCGTCGAGGAGATTTTTACCGTTTTAAGCCAGCTTAATCAGCGGCAAAAGCTGTCGATTCTGGTGGCGGAGCAGAATTCCACCGTCGCATTACGCCATGCCCACCGGGCTTACGTATTGGACAGTGGCAGCGTGGCGCTTTCCGGCAATGCGCAGGAACTGAGCCAGCAGGAAGATGTGCAGAGAATTTATCTCGGCTTTGCGGCATGACCTTTCTTACAGGAGAGTACAACATGAGCACTATTCAAACTCAAGACGCCGTTTCCGTTTCTCAAACACCGGCGGACAGCGCCTCGCGCGGCGTTCCGGGCTATCCCAAGCCGGCGGCGCCGGCCCATATCATCAAAAGCGATGAAGAAGCGATTCGCGTTGCGCAGGCGCTGGCCACGCAGTTTGCCGTGAACGCCGCTGAACGCGATCGACAGCGGATTTTGCCGATCGACGAGCTGGACGCCTTTTCACAAAGCGGGCTATGGTCGCTGAACGTACCCAAGCGCTTCGGCGGCCCGGAGGTATCCTATGCCACATTGGCGCGCGTCGTGCAGATCATCGCAGCGGCCGATCCATCCATCTCGCAGATTTCACAAAACCATTTAGGTGTAGTGGCGGCGATCCGCACCGTCAGCGACGAGCAGCAGCAAAAAACGCTGTTTGCCCAGGTGCTCAGCGGTGTGCGCTTTGGCAATGCGTTCTCCGAGTTCGGCAGTAAACGGGCGGCGGATTTTGAAACCCGCTTTGTGGATAACGGTGATCACGTATTGGTCAGCGGCAAAAAGTTCTATTCCAGCGGCGCGCTGCTGGCGCATTTGGTGCCGATTGTGGCGCTCGATGACCAGGGCCGGGCGTGGTATGCGATTGCCGAGCGCGATGCCCCAGGGCTGGTGGTGATCGACGATTGGTCTGCTTTTGGCCAGCGCACCACGGCCAGCGGCACCGTGTTGCTGAACAATGTGCGGGTCGAGAAAACCCATCTGGTGCCCGGCTATAAAGGCTATGAAACCCCCAGCGCCGATGGGGCGATCTTCCAGATTATTCAGGTTGCCGTGGATACCGGCATCGCCGAAGCGGCGATTAACGACACCATCGCCTTTGTGCGCGAAAAATCGCGAGCCTGGGTGGACAGCGGGCAAGAGCACGCCAGCCAGGATCCCTACACCATCCAACGCATTGGCGATTTAACGCTGCGGCTGCATGCCGCCGAAGCGCTGCAGGAAAAGGCCGGCCTGCAGATAGACCGTGCGGTGGCCGAACCCACTGCAGAAAACGTGGCGAAGGCGCAGATCGCCGTTGCCGAAGCCAAAGTGTTGAGCACGGAAATCGCGATTGAAGCCACCAACCGCCTGTTTGAGCTGGCGGGCACCCGCTCCACGCTGGCCGAGCACAACCTGGATCGCCATTGGCGCAACGCCCGCACCCATACCCTGCACGATCCGGTGCGCTGGAAGTATGCCATTTTGGGCAACTATGCCTTGAATGGCGTGAACCCACCGCTGCACGCCTGGAGCTGATGCCGCCGGCCAGATAACCAAAATAATAATGCTATATAACAGGGTATAAACATGGTCAAAATTAACATGACATCATCACCTGCAATTACATCGCTTGCCCGTTTTATCGTTGGATTGATGTTGCTGGCGGCGCAATTATCGCTAAGCGCCAGGGCGGATGAGCAGTACTTCCCATTGCAAAGCTACCGGGTTGGGCCGTATGCCGCGGCGGGCAGCGGCTTCTTCGGCGGTTTTATCGATTATCTGACGCTGATTAACCTGCGCGACGGCGGGGTGAATGGCGTGAAGCTCACCTGGGACGAATGCGAAACGCAATACGAAGTCGAACGTGGCGTGGAGTGTTACAAACGGCAGAAAAGCCGCCCCAACGTTGCGGCATGGAACCCGCTTTCCGTGGGCATTGCCTATGCCATGATTGACGACGTAACGCGTGATAAAACGCCGCTTATCACCATCGATCACGGCAGAACCGATTCCACCGACGGCCGGGTTTTCCCCTATGTCTTCCCGTTGCTGCTAAACCCGTACAGCGAAACTTCCGGTATCATCAAGTTTATCGGCAGCCGCGTGGGTGGGCTTGAGAAACTGCAGGGCAAAAAGATCATCGTGCTGTACCACGGTTCGCCATACGGTAAGGAAACCATCCCGATTTTTGAACTGCTGGCGAAAAAGTACGGCTTTGACCTGCAACAGATTGAAGTGCCGCACCCAGGTAATGAGCAGCAATCCCAGTGGCTGACTATCCGCCGGGCCAAGCCGGATTTTGTGGTGCTGCGCGGCTTTGGCGTGATGAACCCGGTGGCGTTGAAAACCGCCCAGAAAGTGGGCTACCCAGCCGATCATATTATCGGCAACGTGTGGTCCAACTCGGAAGAAGACGTGATCCCGGCCGGCAGCGCGGCCAAAGGCTACATTGCTTTGACCACGCAGGCTTCCGGTTCGGTGTATCCGGTGGTGAAAGAGATTGTGGATAAAGTTTACGGCGCCAATCAGGGCAACCTGCAGGACCGGAAGCGTATCGGCAGCGTGTATCATAACCTTGGCATCGTTAACGGCATTCTGAACGTTGAGGCCATTCGTATTGCGCAAGCCAAGTTCGGCCACCGAACCCTGACCGGCGATGAGATCCGCTGGGGGTTTGAGCACCTGCGCCTGGATCCGGCGCGGGTGGAGGAACTGGGTGCCAAGGGGCTGTTCCATTCGATCAACGTCACCTGTGAAGATCATGAAGGGCAGGGGCGGGTGACTTTCCAGCAATGGGACGGCAACCATTGGTCGGTGATAAGCAATTGGATTGCGCCGGACTGGGCGCTGCTACGGCCGATTATTGAAAAATCGGCCAGCGACTATGCCAAAGCCAACCAGATCACGCCGCGCCAGTGTAAGGATGACAGCTAGCGCTGCATAATCCCTCGCGCCAAGAGGAATAAAAAACGCCGGTCAGTGCGCTGCCGGCGTTTTTTTATGCGTCTGGCCTGCGCCGTATTTAGCCGAGATGCCGTTTGGCCTCCTGGCGCACACGGTGTAGCACGTGACGTTTGACTTCCCGGTATTGCGGCTGTTCAGCCAGCGTTTCGATATCGCGATCCTGGCCAAACGGCAGCACAATCTCATCGACGATCTTGCCCGGGCGGGCGGACATAATCAGGATCCTGTCCGCCAGAAACAGCGCTTCTTCAACATCGTGCGTGACGAACAACAGAGTGGTGCGGGTGCTTCGCCAGGCGTCGCGCAGCAGTTCCTGCATCATGATGCGGGTCTGCGCGTCCAGAGCGCCGAACGGTTCATCCAGCAGCAGCACTTCCGGCCCCGGCAGCCAGGCGCGTGCCAGCGCCACCCGCTGCTTCATGCCGCCGGAAAGCTGCCACGGCGCATGGTGCTCAAAGCCCTGCAGCCCGACGCGTTGCAGCCAGTCCATTGCGCGGGCGTTAACCTCCGCCTTATTGTATTTGTGCAGGCGCGGGCCAAAAGTGACGTTGTCCAGCACGGACAACCACGGGAACAGGTTCGGCTGCTGGAATATCATGCCGCGTGACGGCTCGGGTTTCTTGATGGCTTTCCCTGCGCACAGTATGCGGCCGCTATCCGGTTGGTTAAAACCGGCCACCAGATTCAAAATAGTGGATTTGCCGCAGCCGGAAGGGCCGAGCAGCACCACAAATTCCCCTTTCTCGATGGCCAGCGAGATATCTTCCAGCACGGTAAAAGGGCGGGGCTTTGCCGCAAACTGCAGCGACACGTTTTCCAGTAAAATATGTTCGGCCATTACTCTTTCCCCGTCCAGGGCACCAGCAGCCGTTGCAGCCCCAGAATGAATAAATCCAATAAATAGCCAATGCCGCCCAGCAGTAAAATCCCCAGCATGACAATATCGGTGCGCAGATAAGAGCTGGCGTTGATCACCATCCAGCCCAGGCCCGAACTGGCCGCCACCATCTCTGCGGCAATTAATGAGGTCCAGCCGATGCCAATCGACAGCCGGACGGTGGTAAATAATTCCGGCAGGGCGTCCGGCAGCACCACACGTAAAAATATCTGGTGGCGGGAAGCCCCCAGCGTTTGCGCCACCCGGATGCGGGATGCGCTTATCCGTTCGGCCGCCGCGCTGGCCCCCACCACCACGCTTAAAAACGTGGCGATGAAGATTAAAAAGAACTTGGACGCTTCACCGATGCCCAGCCACACTATCGCCAAAGGGATTAAGGCAATCTTGGGCAACGGACGCAAAAATTGCACAAACGGCCCCAGCACGGCGGTAAGGGCGGCAGAGCGGCCCATCATCAGCCCGAGCGGGATACCGATGACAATTGCGACGGCAAAGGCGCTGAGCGCCCGCGCCAGGCTGACGGCGATGTGCTGCCAAAGCGGCACTTGCCGGTAGCCGTCCGCCAGCAGTTCGCCGGTTGTCAGGCCGATATCGGTCAACGAGGGCAGTAATAGCGGATCAACCCATTGCCGGCTGGCGGCGATTTGCCACAGTGCCAGGAACAGCGCCACCGACAGAATACTGATGGCGACATGATGACCGAGCTTCATTTTGCCGCTGCCGCCGCATCGCGAATGTAGCGGGAATTGATCGCGCTATCCCAGTTATCCGGGATATCACGCTGGCGAATCTCACCGATATCCGCCAGGAAGTGCGCGGTTTTACTTAGCGCCTGGCCGATGCCGCTTTGCGTGGTCTGGGTGCCGTTGCCCAGCCAGGCCGCCGTTCCCTGTTCCGCCAGCGATGGGTACTCCAGGCCACCCAGGGTATTGGCTGCGGTAGCGACCGGTGCGCCGACCTCTTTGGCCACCAACGCCGCCGCGTGTTCCGGATCTTTACGGAACTCATCGACCTTCTGCTGGTGGACGCGCAGGAAGGCACTGACGGTTTGCGGGTATTTTTCAGCAAAACGCTTGCTGACCACATAGTTGTTGTAAATCAGGTAACCGTCTTTTTGCAGATCTTTGGTGGCGAACACCTGATGGCCGCCGGAGGATTCCAGCTCCTGTGCGAATGGCGCCCATACGTAGCCGGCATCGATATCCCCGCGTTTCCAGGCGGCCACCATATCGGCCGGGCGCAGCGGCAGCAGGGTGATTTTACGCCGATCGAGCTTATTGACGCTGATTGCGGCTTCCAGCGCATATTGGGCGGTGGAGTTTGGTGGATAGGCGACCCGTTTCCCTTCAATATCTTTAATATTGTTAATACCTTGTTTGCCGATCAGCCGCTCATAGGTAGCGATCACCCCGGAAACGCCGACAATTTCTACCGGCAGTTTACGCACTACCCCGGCGGTGGCCGGGCTGGAGCCAAAATTGGCGATATCAATGGCATCGCTGGCAAAATAGCTCAGCGCGTCTGCCCCAGAGGCGAACTGCACCCATTTCACTTTGCTGTTGAGCGCTTTATCCAGCGAGCCGTCGGCCTTCGCCAACATCAATACCTGTGAACCGCCGCTGTAGGCCACCCGCACTTCCGCCGGCGGCGTTTCTGCCTGGCTTGCCGTCGCCCACAGGCTGCCGGCGATCAATAACATGGAAAGATTTTTTTTCATTGCCGTTTCCTTTAACGCATGAGAAATACAGTCCCGCTTCGGGCTTATAGTTAAAATATTGGGTTTATTAGCGATGTTTAAATACGGTGAAAATGGCAGGTGGGGCTCCTGATGAAAGCACATTGAATACCAATACGCGCCAGCATAATAAAACCACCGTGGTTTTTGTCCGCGCTGGTTAATAAGTCCGATGCTAAAATGAATTAATTTTTTGTAACTTACTGAATGTATTATACCCTTCGGCCACAAGCCGCTAACCAAAAATATCGGCAATGCATTGTTGTAAAAGAGATAAAGAAAGGCGTGGCGTTGTGCTTTACAGCAAAAAAAACACTTTAGCCATCGGCGCTATACCCAAAATAATTCGAGTTGCAGGACAAAAACGCAAAAGCGTTTTTGAACAGCGCTAGCGCTGGCCCCGAAGGGGTGAGGCCGAATGGCCGAATCATGCGGCAACACAGCGACAAATTCGTCAGGAACGAATTTGCCTGGCCTCTGGCCAGCCTCCGGTGAGAGACAAGGATGTCTCTCATCAGTCCCTAGGAGCTTACTCCAGTAAGTGACTGGGGTGAGCAAGGAAGCCAACACACCTGCAACTTGAAGTATGAAGGGTATAAAGTGTTTAAGGGTGTTGATGATACTTTTTTATATAGCCGCTTGGTCAACACGGCCGTTATTTTATGCCCCCGAAGGGGACCTGGTGTGGCGTCATTAATCGGTAGCACGCGGTGATTTATGGCGTTTGGCGCCAGGCCCAAAGCCCGCCAATCAGGGCAATCGATGCCAGCACCACGGCGAAGAGGGTTGCGCCCTGGGCCAGCCCCACGGCGTCAATCAGGTAGCCGGTCGCCACCGGCAACAGGCCCGCCGGAATATAGCCGCCAATATTCAGCACGGCGTTTGACTGCGCGCGGTGGCTATCCGGCACGTGCAAGCCAATCAGCGTCAGCCCGCCCAACTGCCCCAGCCCCTGTGCCGCACCGGCAAATAAGGCGGCGGCCACGAATGCCGCAGCGGATGCGCCATAGATGCACAGCAGCAGGCCCAGCATTGCCAGCACCGTCGCCAGCGCGCTGGCCAGAAAGATTCGGGCAACCGGCCAACGCCGCACGGCGAACTGGACGCCAACCGCGGCGAAAAACATCGCGCAGGCCATGCCGCCGGCGAGGAGCGGGCTACGTTCGTGCAGCAAACGCGCCAGCAGCGAGGGGCCGAGCGACAGAACGAAGGATGTGGCGGTGATGCCGGGCCCGAACGTGGCGATGCCGCACAGCACCTGGCGCCGGTTCGGCGCCGGCACGTGCGGTAAGCGCAGGCGCAACGGCGGCCTTGCCTGTGTATTACGTGCAGGCAGGCACAAGGCGATAGTCAATGCGCTGAGCAGTATGGCGGCTTCAAGGGTGAAGATCGGCACCACGGGCTGCGCCAGCGCCTGGCTTAACCCACCGGCCAGCAGCGGACCCAAGCCCGCCCCCAGCACCATGGCGATAGACGCCAGCAGCGCCGCCCGGCGCCGGTGTTCATGGCCGCCGGCATCGACAACCGCGGCCATGCCGGCCGAAACGATCACACCGACGGCGATGCCGGTCAACAAGCGGCCTGCGGCGAGCATACCGATCGAACTCGCGCCGGCAAACAGCCCGCAGGCGGCCAGGGCGGCGAACAGGCCTGGCAGGAGCACCGGCTTACGGCCATAATGGTCTGACAGTTGCCCTGCCAGTAACAGTGTGCCCAGCAGGCCGGCGATATAAAGTGCGAATATCACGGTCAGCATGCCGGAGGAAAAGCCCAACTGCTCTTGCCAATGCACATACAATGGGGTGGGGGTGTTGGAGAGCATAAACACCCCGGTCACCATCCAGGCCGCTGACCACATGCGGGCGATAGAGGGGGCGGCATTGCTGGCCATGGAAGGATCTGACATAAACCGACTCCTTGTACGAGTTTTGTCGAACCACTATACAGTACGATAAAACTCGTACAAGAGCTATGATGATATGACGATGAAAAAACGAGCTGATGATAACGCACCTGCCGGCCAGGCAGAGATAGCGCAAGACCTTCCCCCACCGCTTCCGGAACCGGCGGCCGATGAGATGCGCCTGGAGGCCATTCTGGCGGCGCTGGCCGATCCGCTGCGGCTGACCATCGTGTATAAACTGATGCGGGATTCCGACGCGTACGACCACCCCTGCGGCTGGTTTGGCTTCGATCGGCCCAAGTCGACGTTGACGCACCATTTCAAAGCGCTACGTGCGGCCGGGGTGATCCGCCAACGGCAATATGGCCTGGAGCGGCGCAGCCGGCTGCGCCGTGAAGATCTGGATGCGCGCTTCCCCGGCTTGCTGGCGCTGGTGGCCAATTGGCAGCCGGCCGATATAAATCATGACTGATATCGGTTATTCTGTTGGATATACCCCAACGCATTCGCATTGCAGGGCAAAAATGCAAATGCGTTTTTGCACAGCGCTGGCGCTGCCCGCAGGGGCTGAGTAGCCCCTGCAATTTGCAGTATGTAGGGGAGAAATGTTGTGGCCTGATGGATAAGATAAATACGCGATGAAAAAAACACCAGAAATGGAAAGCACGAAAAAAGCGGCAATTGTACAAGGGGCATTCGAGCTATTTCTCAGCCACGGCTTCACCGCGACCACGACGAACATGATTGCCAGCAAGTGTATGATATCAAAACGGGATTTGTATAAGTATTTCCCTGATAAAAATGAACTGTATATTGCGGCGATCGCCAGTAATACGCATAAGGTATTATCTATCGCCGCAGGCGAAAATGCCGAAACAACGCTGGAAGGGCTGCTCGGTATATTTCATCTGAACACGGAAGATGAAGAAGAACCGCAACGGCATCAATTTCTGACGATGTTATTAAAAGACGCGATC
The DNA here is from genome assembly GCF_039540155.1 of Gibbsiella greigii. Lineage (NCBI taxonomy): Bacteria > Pseudomonadati > Pseudomonadota > Gammaproteobacteria > Enterobacterales > Yersiniaceae > Gibbsiella > Gibbsiella greigii. The sequence goes on along the minus strand of NZ_BAABEM010000008.1, from coordinate 209,165 downwards.
GAGCACCCCGAACTTTATCAATTAATGTATGATTCCGGCGTGGTCAGGCACCGTGAGGAATTAATTGAGTGGCTAAGCCAACAACAGGAACAGGGTAAACTCGGCATCAAAGATCCAGCGAAAATAACTTTTCTGGCTTCGATGATCATGGATATTGTTTTTGGCGCTCTCGTGCCGAAAAGACCTGGCTTTGATGATTTGCCGTCACGAAAAACGCATATTATTGCTGCGTTACAGGTGGTGCTGTATGGGATAGAGCGCTATGCCGATAACCCATAAAAGCGCCTTTTTTTGCCGGTTCCTGTTACTGGTTCCGTGATGAGTGATGTCGATTTTCCCGCCTCTTTATCCCCACTTGCATTTTCCATTAAAGGAAAATGCAAACATATTCTTATATTTCAATAAGTTATTTTCTCTTTGATTTTTCGTTCTCGCTGATCACTTGCGCGTAGATTGTGATCGCCATCGGTTTCTGCATAAAAACAGATTGTAAAAAAAAGTAAAAGTGGTACTCATTGGTACCGATTTTTATGACGGGGGATCATCGGGGTGCCCCGCGAGGATGGTGTAAAAATGCAGATAAACAATATGCTAAGGGGAATATCCCCCCATGCGCTTTGCCGCCGCAAGGCGCTCTTATTTTTTGCCGCCTGTTTACAGATAGTTTCATGGCAATCGCTGGCGGCAACGCAAGCCGGCGCCGATGCGTGCGCCGCGTTAAGTCAAAAAGCGTTGTCGGGGCTGGAGGTCGTTTCTGCGGAAGTGGTGAAAAAAGGCGAATTCACCGTTCCGGCCGGGCCGGGGCCAATGGTGCTATTGCAAACCCTCACCGGTATTAACGCCGGTGGTCAAACAACATTAGCGCCCAACCCCGCGTTTTGCCGGGTAAAGGCCATTCAACGCCCGTCTGCCGATTCCGAAATACGCCTTGAGGTTTGGTTACCCATGGATAACTGGAACGGCAAGTTTATGGGAACCGGTAACTTTAGCTGGGGCGGCTACTTTATGTATCCGGTGATGCTAAGCGGCCTGGAGAAAGGGTACGCCACGGCCAGCACCGACACCGGGCATGATGAGGGCAACCCGCTGCAAAAAGGCGGTAAATTCATTACCGGCCACCCGGAAAAGCTGACCGACTACGCCTGGCGGGCCCACCATTTGATGGCGGTGGATGCCAAAACAATTATTCGGGCTTTCTTTGGCCTAGGGCCGGAGCGTTCTTATTGGATCGGCTGTTCACTCGGTGGGCTGGAAGGGTTGATTGAAGCGAAAAACTTCCCGGAAGACTATGACGGCATGGTGATTGGCGCACCGCCGAACCCTTTGCTGAACTTTAATGCGGCGCAGCTCTGGCCGATGTGGCTGGTTAATCAACACCCGGAAATGGATATACCACGTGAAAAGCTGGCGCTGCTGCATAACGCCGTTATTAAGCAGTGCGCGTCACCCGTTGGGCAGGCGCAAGGGTTTATCGAAGAACCGGATAAATGCCAGTTCGAACCGAAACAGCTGTTGTGTAAAAACGGGGATAGCGCCGATTGCCTGACGGCGGCCCAGGTTACGCTGATGGAAAATATCTACCGCGGCCCGGTTGATCCGCAAACCGGTGAGGTGATTTTCCAGGGGCCGGCGAAGGGCAGTGAGCTTGAAATCGACGACTATCTGCGCAAGCCGCACCAGACGGCGTTGGATCTGTTCCGCTATGCGGTTTATCAAAACCCGGACTGGGATTGGAAAAAGTTTGACTGGCGGAAAGACGTTGCGCATTCGCAAGCGGTGCTCAATGGTCGTTTGCAGGTGGATGCTAACCTGCGCCCGTTCTTCCAACGCGGCGGTAAAATGCTGATGTTTATCGGCTGGAATGATTTCCACAACCCTCTCGATCTGATTAATTATTATAACGACGTCGTTGCCAACGCAGGAAAAGCCAATAATGATTTTCTGCGGTTGTTTGTTATTCCCGGCATGGCGCACTGCCATAGCGGTGACGGCTGTGACACTTTTAATAAAATCGATGCGCTGGATGACTGGTTCGAGAAAAATAAAGCGCCGGATGTGATTAAGGCGCTGAGAGTGAAAAATAATCAAGTCGTGCGTAGCCGGCCGATTTGTGCTTACCCGCAAACCGCAAAATATAGTGGAACAGGAGATATTAATATCGCAGAAAATTTTGTCTGCTCTAAATAATTACTTATAAGAATAACTTCTCCGGGGTGGAATAACCGCCCCATACCTTCCCCTGTCTTTGATTTTGGTGTGATAGCATGAAAAAATATAATATGTGTTTTTACGCGCTGTGCCTGATGTCATGGAATGCGTGTTCCGCTGTTATTTATGATAAAGATGATAACCGGCTTGATTTATTCGGCGTGATGATTGGCGAATACAGCGATATTACCAGTGGCGCACGCGAAGGGCGGGGCGATTCAAGTTTCGCCCAGCTCGGCTTTAACGGCCAAACCCAGATTAATGATTATCTCAGCGGCTTTGGCTTTTTGAACTACCGCTTTTATGTCTCGGCGCCGGAAGATGAACAAACCACAGAGGTGCGCGAGGCTTATGCCGGCCTGCAATTGGGCCGCAATAACTTTATCAGCTACGGCCGCGCCTTTGGCGTGATGTACAACGTCGAAGCCTATGCGGACGTGGCGCCTTCGGTGACCGGGAAAACCTGGGCGAAAGACGACAACTACATGGTCAGCCGGACGAACAGCGTATTAACCTACCGTAATAACGATTTCCTGGGCCTTGATGGCAAATTACAGCTTACCGGCCAATTCCAGGCGGCTAACCAGGCATCAACGCTGGCCCGCTCCAACGGAAATGGCGCCGGGCTGTCGCTCTCTTACGACGTTGAGCCGTGGAGCATTATCGCCGGTTTCAGCCACTCGGAACGTACCGCGGAACAAAAGTTGGATCACCAGGGCGACAGCGCCGAAGCGTGGGCAATCGGCATGAAATGGGAACTGGGCAATTTTTATTTCGGCACCGTTTATGCAGAAACCCGCAATATGACCATGCAGGCTAACGATAACGTGGCGAATAAAACCCGAAACTTTGAGATTATCGGCCAGTACCAATTTCCTTTTGGGTTAAAACCTTCACTTTCCTGGGTTTATACTCAAGGGGTTGATTTGCCAGCCAGCGGCAGTTTTAAAGGCGGCAAGGCGCAAATGGCCAATTATATCGAAATGGGGGCGAGCTACGCGCTCAATTCCCATGCCGGCGTGTATGTAGACTTTCTTTATAACCTGCTGGAGAAAAATGACTACACCGACAACGTCGGTGGGTTGTTTGCGGGAACCGGGAATAAAATCGTTACCGGTGTCTATTATGGTTTTTAATCAACCACCTGTTTATTTAGCATGAACCAGGAGAAAACATGATGAAGTTACGTTTGATGAGTATGATTATTTCATCCTCATTACTTTTTGCCGCAGGGATGGGCACCGTTCAAGCCGCGGAAAGCGGCGCGCTTAAGGTGGGGGCGGTAAAAACGGATATCACGCCCAAAGATTTGCGCGATATGAACCCGATGGGTGGCGATTTTACCCGCGTACAAGATCCCATTTATATGCGCACCCTGTTGCTTGATAACGGCAAGGTTCGCGCGACGCTGATCGTGGTGGACGCGATTGAAGTGGGGGACATGACCGAAGTGCGCAAGCGCATCGCGCAAGCGACCGGCATCGGCGCCGATCACATTTTCATTACTGCAACTCACAACCACAGCGCCCCGCGCGTGGGCAACGTTTCGCCCGGTGCGCTGGCGCATGACGGCACGCCGGCATCGAACCAATGGAGCGAATGGCTTTACCAACAGATGATCGCCTCTTTACAGCAGGCGCAGCGTATCGAGCAACCGGCCCGTTTCGGCGTCGCGCAAGGCCAACTGGACATTAATATCAACCGTGATGCCTACAGCGCAAAAGGCTGGGATATTGGCTACAATCCAGACGGGCCTTCTGATAAGGCGATGTGGGTGATGAAGTTCGAGAATCTGCAGGGGCAGCCGATTGCGCTGATTTCCAACTATGCGGTGCACTCGGTGGTCAGCCTGGGCATTAATCAACTCAGCGGCGATTTGGCCGGCGCCGCGGCGAATTATGCGGAAGAGAAGCTGGGCGGGGATGCGGTCGTGCTCTGGACGCTCAGTTCGGTTGGCGATCAAAACCCGCGTATCTTTAACGCCGGGCAGAAAGCCGATCACGGCAAGGATGCTGAATTTGCCTGGAGGGCGGTGAGCGCCCAGGGCACGATGGCCGGTGCTGAAATGGTGCGTTTGGCCAACAGCGTGACGCACACCAGCACGCAGGTGAAAATCAATGCCCAGGAGCGTATTCTCTCTTGCCCAATGCGCAGCGGTATCAAGGACATGGGCAGCATCAACCAGCAGAAAGTCGATAAGGTGAATATTCATCTTGGTGTGATCACCCTGAACCAGACGGCGTTGGCCGGCGTGTCGGGGGAGGTGATGACCAACACCGCCCGCCATTTGGCGCGCGCCACGCCATTGAAAAACACCTTATTGATGTCGATTGTTAACGACCGGGTTGGCTATCTGCCGGATGATGCTGCGTTCGATCTGCCCATTTTTGAAGTGGTGAACGGCAGCCCGGTGGAGCGCGGTTGTGCCGAGGACGGGATCGTCAATAATCTTTCTGCGATGATTGAGGATAACCTGCGCTAAGTGGCGCAAACCGGCCGGGCCGGCGCCCAATGGCTGCGGGCAGCGGCGCCTGGCCGGCATTGATGGTAGTATTATTGCTCGTCGTCACGCTATGCGAATGCAGTGTTTCGTGTAGCATCAGACCATCGGCATGTATGCGCGGTATCAATAGGGTATAAATGCCGAAATCCAGGTAAGGGTGCATGTGCAGGCCAGGCCGCCCGCGCAGCATGGGCACTATACATGCGGCAGGCGATACCACCGCGCCGCTGAATTAACCGTTAGGGAAAGCTGTTATGCCGGGCCAGATAGAGCAATACACCTCCCTGAGTCACCTATGGCGTTTTATCGTGAGAAACCGTATCAGCCTGACCGAATTGGGCATCATCGCCTCTCTGGTCGCTTTGTTAAGCTATGTGGCGTTTGCTTATGATCTCTTCATTAACGAAGGCCGGGTCAGCGTCGCCAAAGAGATGATCGAACTGGACGAAGCGTTGTTGATCGGCGTGGTGCTGCTAGTGGGTTTTTTGGTGTTTGCCGTCCGCCGCTACCATGAACAGAAGCGTGAAATGCTGTGGCGCCAAAATGCCGAACGGCGCGCGCGTGAGTTGGCATACCAGGATCCGCTCACCGGCTTGCCCAACCGCCGCCAGTTTGAGGAGGCGCTGGATATCGCGGTCGCTTCTCCCCCGCGTGCAGGGGCGGTGCATGCCGTGCTGATGCTGGATCTTAACGGTTTCAAACAGGTCAATGATGTTTATGGGCACGACGCCGGCGATGCGGTGTTGATGATTGTCGCACAGCGTCTTTGCCAATCGCTGCGCGAAGATGAAACCATCGCCCGGCTGGGCGGCGATGAATTTGTGGTGCTTGCCCGGCACCTGCTCGGGCCGGAGGCGGCGTCCAGCATCGCCATGCGGCTGTTGGATAGCCTGGCAACCCCCATCATGGTCAACGGTGTGGCGCACAATTTGAGCGCCGGCGTGGGCATCGCGCTGTTGCCGTTGGATGCAGCCACCGCCGAAGAGGCCATGCGTAAGGCCGATGTGGCGTTGTATCGTGCCAAGGCGGAGCGGCGCGCGGCGTACCGTTTCTTCGAAGAGGAGATGGATCAAATCATCCGTGAACGTGAACAGTTGGAAAAAGATCTGAAGCTGGCGCTCGATCACGATCAAATCCAGCCCAGCTTCCGCCCATCGCGCGATCTGCGCACCGGTGCGGTGGTTGGCTTTGAGGTGGAGCCGCAGTGGATCTGCCAACAGGGTGAGCCGTTGCCGCCCGAACGTTTCCTGCCGATCGCGGCGGAAACCGGTTTGATTCACACGCTCGCCATGCAGGTGTGGCAACGCGCCTGTACCCAGGCGCTGCAATGGCCGGCGCAGGTGGCGTTGGCGATCAGCGTGCTGCCCGGCCAAATGCAAAACTCCCGCCTGGCGGCGGAGATCCTGCAGATGCTGGATGACACGGGCCTGGCGCCGCAGCGGCTGCAGGTGAACATCGCCGAAAACATGGTGGTGCAGGATCTGGCCGCCACCAAAGCGCTGGTGGCGCCGTTACAGGCGCACAGCGTGGCTATCGTGCTGAACCACTTCGGCACCGGCTATTCCAACCTTTATCATTTGAGCGAATTCCACTTCGACCAGGTCAAGATTGACCGCCGGCTGGTTGAACGGATGGATCAGGAATCCAGCGCGAAGCTGGTGCGGGCGCTTGTCGGCCTGGGGCAGGGGCTGGGGTTGAAGGTCAGTGCCGACGGCATCGCCCATGACGACAGCGATTCCTTGCTGGATGCCGGGGTGCAGGAAGGCCAATCCGGCGACGTTTCCGTCAGCGGCCAGGCCACGCTGTCGCTCGTTCAACCGGCCGGCGCTGAAAATCCGCCCCACGCCTGATGGCGCGCTTAGCGCATGCCGGTGTTTTCACCCGGGCCGGCGTGCACCGGTGTTTTTTCCTGCCGGCGGTGCAGGCGCAATACCCAAACGGCGGAAAGCCACCAGGCGAACGCCATGGCGGCGCCGGCGACCCCACCCATTTGCGGGCTGAGCAGCAGATCGGAGGCCGCTTTCAACCAGCCGCTGACGGCATCGGCTCCACGATAAATCACGCTATCGATAAAGTTCTTGGCCTTGTATTTATCCGTGGTTTCCACCGCGGTAAACAGCATCTCTCGGCCGGGCTTGATCAGCGCATATTCACCCACCCGGCGCAGCACCATCACGACCACCAATACCCCCAGCAACGCGGAAAAACTGAGCATGATAAACCCGCCGATCATGAATATCGGCACGATGAGCAGCAGCGCCCGGATGCCGAACGTGGCGGCAATCCGGCCGGTGACGAAAAGCTGCAGTATCAGGGTGAGGAATTGAACCAGGGTATCAACGCCCGAAAAGAAACGTGTTTGCGCAGCGCGATCGGTGAAGTGTTCAGCAACGAAACGCGCTTGCTCAAAGTAAAGGAAGGTATTCACACTGGCCAGCAGCGTGACGAACAGCGCAATGCCGAACAGCAACTGCGTGCTGAAAGCATGGACAGCGCCGTCAAACGGGTTGCCGCCCAGCGCAGTATTGCCGTTGGGCGGCAATGCACCGGCGCTGGCCGCGAACGGTTTTTGCAGGTATTCGGCGCAGAACAGAGTGAGCAGCAACAGCACGGTAGCAACCAGCAGCAGCCCGGCATTACCGATGACGGTCACAAACAGCACGCCGATCAGCGGGCCGGCAAGGCCGCCAAGGCTGGCGCCGGCGGCCATCACGGCGAAAAGCCGTTTAGCCTGCTCCGGTGTGAACACATCAACCAGAATGCTCCAGGCCAGTGAAATCGCAATCAGGTTAAAGACCGACAGCCAGACAAAAAAGATCCGCGCCAGCCAAAGGGTTTCACCGTGCAGATAAATGGCACCGGCGAAAGCCACGGTGTTGGCGGCAAAGAAACTGTAAAGCCAGCGGGCGATATGTTTGCGTTTTGCCCGCGAAGCCAGCCATCCGAACAGCGGGCTGACGGCCAGGGTAGCGAAAAAGGTGGCGGTGAACAGCCACTGCAAATTCTCAACGCCGCCGACGATGCCCATCGTTTCCCTGATCGGCCGCATGGCGAAATAGCTGGCAAATAAGCTGAACTGCAGCATGAAACCCGCGGCGACCGCCCGGATTTCCCCTGGCTGAATGTTTAACCCGTGGTGCAATAATGCATGAAGATTCGCCATAGGTACTCCCCAGCGGCATGGCCGGCAACGGTTCATGGATCGGGCCCAAATGATTCACGGCCGTTAGCGTGTTGACAGGCTGAGTATAATCACTCCGGCCGGTGCCGCAGCGGTTATTGCCGTTTTTTGCCCCTGGGGTAGGCTGCCGCCAGGGCCGAGCCTGCGCCGGGCAAATCAGGAAAAGGTCTTTCTATAGCCAATCTTGTGCTTTGACTTATCAGGGGAAGTTCCGGAATTTATGGTTTTCCTTTGCTGTTGGGCGGTGCTGCTATGTCTTTTCACAACCTTATTCCACGCCGGGTGTTCTATAGCGCCATGGTACTTATCGCGTTGTTGCTGCAATTTCCGGCCGCGGCACAAACCGAATTGCGGATCGGTTATCAAAAATCCTCGACCCTGATGACGCTGCTGAAGTTGCAGGGCACGCTGGAAAAGGAACTAGGCCCGCAGGGGGTGAAAATCAGCTGGTTCGAGTTTTCCAGCGGCCTGCCATTACTGGAATCGCTGAATGTCGGCAACGTGGATATCTCTGCGGACGTGGCCGATACCGTGCCGGTGTTCGCCCAGGCGGCCGGGGCGGATTTAACCTATTTTGCCCGTGAAGAGGCCTCGCCGGACGCGCAGGCGATTTTGGTGCCGCAAACGTCCAGCTTAACCACGCTGGCGCAGTTGAAAGGCAAACGCATCGCGGTAACCAAAGCGGCGGGTAGCCACTATTTCCTGATCGCCGCGCTGGCCAAGGCGCATTTGAGCTTTAAAGACATTACGCCGGCCTATCTGGCGCCGGCGGACGGCCGCGCCGCGTTTGAAACCGGCCAGGTGGATGCCTGGGTGACCTGGGAGCCGTTCGTCGCCAGCGCCGAACGCCAGCAGCACGCCCGCGTGCTGAGCCAAGGGCAGGGTATCGCCAGTTATCAGCGCTATTACCTGGCTTCCAGCGCCTATGCGCGCAACCACCCTGAAATTCTGGCGTTGATTTACCGCGAGTTGGCGAAAACCGGCGTCTGGATCAAAGCCCACCCCAGCGAAGCCGCCGCGCTGCTGGGGCCGCTGTGGGGCAATCTGGACAGTGCAACCGTCGAACAGGCCAATGCCCGCCGCACTTACCAGGTGCGGCCGGTGACGCGTGAAGGTTTGCATGAGCAACAGCAAATCGCCGATGCGTTTTTTAACGCCGGGCTGTTGCCCAAGCAGATCGATGCGCAGGCGGTGACGATCTGGGCCCCCGCGGCGGGTAAATAACATCAGCGGCGGTTGGTGCGCAGTATTGGCAGCACGCTGAACAGCGCACAAACGGCAAAGCCCAGCCCGATGAGCAAAGGCGCTCGATATCCATAGCCGTGATCGATCGCCAGCCCGCCGAACCATGAACCCAGAACAACGCCCAGGCAAATCACCGAGGTGTGTACGGTGTTGATAAGCGACGTGTTCGGCGCCGCGTTAAAGACACGGGCCGACATCGCGGGCGTTAGCGTCAGGCCGGTTAGCCCCAAAAGCATCATGGCGCAAAGCACCAGGGCTTTGTGCTGGTGCAATCCATACAGTGCAAGCAACGCAGCAATCAGCAGCATAATGCCGGCGGCGATCACGTTTATCGGGGCGTTATCGGCCAACCGGCCGACAACAATGTTGCCAATCACGGTACAAGCGCCATAGGCAAACAGGATTGCCGGTACCACAATCGGATCAAAGCCGACTACCTTCTCGAAATACGGCACGAAATAGCTGAATGCGGCGAAGGTTCCGGCGATGACAAAGAAGCTGGTGCCATAGGCGGCCCAGATCGCTTTATGGCGGAGAGAAGCCAATTCAGCCCGTAGGCTATTCGCGGCGCCGGATTGCCCCTGGGGGATGAAGCCGGCGATAGCCAGGCCGGCGAGCGCGGTTAATATCAGGATGAATATGAACGGCATACGCCAGCCGTAGAACCTGTCGAGCAGCGTGGATATCGGTAGCCCGGCGACGGTGGCGATCATCATGCCGCCCAGCACAATCGAGGCCGCCATGCCAAAGCGTGAGGGCGGTACCAGCCTGGCGGCGGCCAACAGTGCAAAGCCGAAGAATGCGGCGGAGGCCAGCCCGGCGACGAATCGCCCGGCGGCAAGTAAACTGTAGCTTTGCGCCAGGGTAGCTACCGCCGTGGCGGCAATAAACAGCGCTGTGATGACCAACAGCGCCGCCTTGTTTGTCAGCCTGACCAGGCAGGCTGCCAGCAGCGGGCCGCCAACCACCATGCCGAGCGAGTAAACGGTGATCAGATAGCCAATGGCCGGTATCGAAACGCCAAGGTCAATCGACATCGAGGTCATTAACCCCGCAATCATATATTCCGACGTGGTCATCGCAAACAAGGTGAACCCCATAATATAGATGGGGAATGGGATCGCAGGTGTTTTCATGAGTGGCTCCAGATACGCTAATTTATTGGCCGGTCTGGGCGAGTATATCGGCGCCTATCTAAATGAAAACCTGAGTATTTTTCTAATTGTTATGATAAAAATCATAATTAACCGCAGTAGTGTTGTATGGTAAAGACGAAAGTCATTATGGTTTGCTGCCGTAACCCCGCGAGGTGCTATGGATTTAAATGCGTTAAAGCTTTTTGTCAGAGTGGCGGATGTGCTGAGTTTTACCCAGGCGGCGCAGGCGTTGGGGCTGACGCAGTCTGGCGTATCGCGGGCGGTTGCCCGCCTGGAAGACGAGCTACGGGTAAAGTTGATTAACCGCAATACTCACGCCGTGAGCCTGACGCCCGATGGCCTGTATCTCTATGACATGGCCCGGCGCCTGATTGGCGAGCTTGACGATGTGGGCCAGCGGCTGAACGGCAGAGCGCTATCCCCGGAAGGGGAACTGCGCATCACCACGCCATCGGCGTATGGCCGGTTGGTGACGCTGCCCTTGCTGAAAACCATCCTTGACCGTTATCCCGCCTTGAAGATTGATGCGGTGATGACCGATCGGCTGGTTGATGTGGTTGAAGAGGGCTTTGATGCGGCGATCAGAATCGGCCACTTAACGGATTCGCGGCTGATCGGCCGCACCATCAGGCACCTGAAGTTTACCACTGTCGCTTCGCCTGCCTACCTGCGTAAGCACGGCGCTCCTGCCGTGCCGGATGATCTGTTACAACACAATTGCCTGGTGGTGAAGGGGGCGGGAACCGGCAGGCGAACCAAATGGCGCTACCGGTTGGGTGAGCGGGTGCAGCATCTGGACGTTAGCGGCAACTTGACCGTCGATACTGCCGATGCGTTGCTGGAAGCGGCGCTCTGCGGGATCGGCATCGTGCAAATCATGGATTTCGCCGTTGCCCGTTATATTGAAAGCGGCCATTTGGTGGACGTTTTGCCCGATTTTGCGGTTGCGGATATCCCGTTGACGCTGCTTTACGCCAAATCCCGCCACCGCTCGCCCAAGATTGCCGCATTGCTGGCCGCGTTCGGTTTGGCCGGCTAAGCCTGTTAGCCGGCGTGTGCCGGGCGATCGCTAACTTGTTGTTTCACCCGCTCGATGTATATTTCCCGCAGCCGGCGCGTGACGGGGCCGGGTTTGCCGTCGCCGATGGTTTTGCCATCCAGCGTGACCACCGGCAGCACGAAAGTGGTGGCTGAACTGATGAAAATCTCGCTGGCGTGATAGGCTTCTTCCGGGGTGAACAGCCGTTGTTCCAGCGTGATGTCATCGCTGGCCGCCAACGCCAACAGCGCGTGGCGAGTAATGCCGTGCAGAATGTCGTTGCTTAACGGGCGCGTGACCACGGTGCGATCGTGCAGAACGATGTAGCAGTTACAGGAACTGCCTTCGGTAATGAAGCCGTTTTCCACCAGAAAGGCATCATCGGCATGCTGCGCGTGGGCGTACTCTTTGGCCAGGCAGGGAGCAAGCAGGTTGACGGTTTTAATATCCCGGCGGTGCCAGCGGATATCGGGGCAGGTAACGACATGCAGGCCGCTTTGCGCTTTGGGGTTATCCAGCACGGCGCGGGCCTGGGTAAACAGCACCAGCGTGGGCTGCACCCCGGCGGGGGGGAAGCTGAAATCGCGATCGCCGGCGCTGCCGCGGCTGATCTGCAAATAAATCGCCCCTTCTTGCAAGCCGTTCTTTTCGATCATGGCCTGATGGATTGCCTGCAGCTCGGCAAGCGTGACCGGCAGCGCCAGCGACAGTTCGCGGCAAGAGCGCTGTAAACGCGCCATGTGGCCGTCAAACTCCACCAGTTTGCCATTAACGACGGCGGTGACTTCGTACACGGCATCGGCAAACAGGAAACCGCGGTCAAAGACTGAAATTTTGGCTTCGTTTTCTGGCACATAGTGCCCATCGACATAAACAAGACGTTGCATCACGAACTCCTTAATTATCGCGTTGTTGCGGCTCGCCGGTTAACCCCACAATGCCGCTTGCGGCGCGTGCAGGGTGCTGCCGTCATAGTGCAGGCCGTGGGCGCGATCGCGTTGTAGCAGCAACGGGCCGTCAAGATCGACAACCTGCGCGCCCTGGGCCACGATTATCGCCGGCGCAATCGAGAGCGAGGTGCTGACCATACAGCCCACCATGATCTGCAACCCCTGCGCCTGGGCTTGGGCACGCAGCCGCAGCGCCTCGGTCAGCCCGCCGGTTTTATCCAGCTTGATGTTGATCATGTCATAGCAACCGGCGATCGCCGCCAGCGAATGGCTATCATGGCAGGATTCATCGGCGCAGATCGGGATCGGGTGCGGCAGTTCGGCCAAAACGCCGTCTTTGCCAGCGGGAAGCGGCTGCTCGATCATCGTCACGCCCAATGCCGCCAGCGCCGGCACCAGTTTCAGGTAGAGCGCGGCATCCCATCCTTCATTGGCATCAACAATCAGGCGGGCGGCAGGCGCGCCCTGGCGCACCGCAGCCACCCTGGCTAAATCGTCGTGGTCCGCCAGTTTCAGCTTCAGCAACGGGCGGTGGGCGTTTTGCCGCGCCGCCTGCTGCATGCGCGCCGGGGTATCCAGCGACAGCGTATAGGCCGTTTGCACTACCCCCGGCGCCGGCAGGTTCAGGCGCTGCCAGATCCGTTGGTTATGCTGTTTGCATTCCAAATCCCAAAAGGCGCAGTCGAGGGCATTGCGCGCTGCGCCGGGCGGCAACCGGGTTTGCAACGCTTCGCGATCGAGGCCGTGGCGCAGATCGTCACGCAGCGCTGCGATCTGTGCCATCACGCTGTCAACGGATTCACCATAGCGGGCATAGGGCACGCACTCGCCATAGCCGGCTGCGCCGTTGGCGCGCAGGGCGACCACCACCACATCCGCCTGGGTTTTGCTGCCGCGCGAAATGGTAAAAGTGCCCTGCAGTGGCCAGCCTTCTTGCAGCAGTTCGATGTCGATCATAGGCCCGCCAATTGGTCAACAATGCGCCCAACACCCTGGCGGAATGGATCCACCACAGGCAAACCAAATTTTTTCTCCAGATCGCGGGTTAGCTGCAGCGCATCTTGTTCACTGAGCGCCGCGGTATTGACCGAGATGCCGACGAAACGCGCCTTGGGGTTGGTCAACTGCGCAACGGATAAATTCAAGGCCATGCAGGCCGCCAGATCCGGAATCGGGTAGTCAACGCCGCGCATGGTTTTACGGGTAGGTTCATGGCACAGCACCAGCGCATCGGGCTGTGCGCCGTGGATGATACCGGTCGTTACGCCGGCAAATGAAGGGTGAAACAGCGATCCTTGCCCTTCAATCACGTCCCAGTGGTCGGCATTGTTGGCCGGGGCGATAGTTTCAACCGCACCGGCGATGAAATCGGCGACCACTGCATCAATGCTCACCCCCGCACCGCTGATAAGAATGCCCGTTTGGCCGGTAGCGCGAAAGGTGGCGTTGCCGCCACGGGATAGTATTTCTTTTTCGATCGCCAGGGCGGTGTACATTTTGCCGCAGGAACAGTCGGTGCCGACGGGCAGCAGGCGTTTGCCCGGGCGTTTGCGGCCGTTGGCCACCGGGAAGGTTTGTGAAGGGTGGCGCACGTCGAACAGCGAGCGGCCAAGCCTGGCGGCAAGTTCACGCAACTGCGGCACATCCGCCAGGCGGTTATGCAGCCCGGCGGCCAGATCCATGCCGCTTTCCAGTGCTTCTTGCAAGATGGCGATCCACGCATCAGAGATGATCCCGCCACGGTTGGCTACGCCAATCACTAGCGTTTGCGCACCCGCCTTACGGGCGGCGCTAATGTCCATATCGGGTAACTGGCAGTCAGCATGGCAGCCTGCCATGCGGTACTGGCCAACGCAATATTCCGGGTGCCACTGTTTGATCCCGATAGCCACTTTAGCGGCTAACTGATCGTGTGCGTCGCCAAGGAATAATAAATAGGGCTTTTTAATATCCATTATTCATCCTCACAAGCAAAAAAGCGTGAACGTTAATAACATGGTGGGATAAAAATTACGGCTAAAAACCAATCTTCATAATTGATAATATCCGTAGTCATATAATTGTCAATAATAATGCGTATCTGGTTATAATATCTGGTTTTTTGTTTTTTATTGGATTTTAATGCATTTATATGTGTGGTTTTTGAAATTAAATTCTGCATTGTGGTGTTGTTTTAAAATGATGTGATTTTCTTATGAATAAATAATAAATTACCGCCCAATTGTTTTTATTTATCTACTTGATATTAATTGGTTAATTTTATTTATTGGGGTGCGTGGCGCTAAATTGGTGAGGTGTGTTATTTCGGGGCGCCAAATTGGTGCAGTGGCGGGTTGTTTTTAATTTGTTAATTTAAAATTAGAAACAATGTAATTTAATAGGATTGGAACTGATATTTTAATGGATATTAAAAGAATGGGTAATGGCATGAAACGCTATTCTATACCCTAAATAATTCGAGTTGCAGGAAGGCGGCAAGGGAAGGCATCCCGATGAGCTTACACAGGTAAGTGATTCGGGTGACTGAGCGCAGCCAACACACCTGCAACTTGAAGTATGACGGGTATATATAAATAAAGCCTGTTCGGGGCTATTGCCAGACAGCAGGTGTGATCAGGCCATTGTCTTTTCCGCCGGCCTTGCATTGGTGGCCCTGCATGTTTTTCCATGTGTCAATCTTGCCGTGCCGCAGGTGATGCGTTGGTTCTGGCTTTTGCGGCTACGCCAGCTTCCGATTGCGGAAACACCCGGCTACAGAGGAAATCAACCAGCGCCCGCAGCTTGGGGGAAGGGTGCTTGCTGGCCGGCCAGAGCACATAGAAGGTGCCGAAACGCTGGGCATGTTCGGGCAGCACGCGGCGCAGCCCGCCTTCGGCCAATGGCGTTCTGACGGCAAAGTCCGGCAGGCAGGCGATGCCACGGCCCTGCATCGCGAAACACATGCGGGTTTCGATGTTGTTACAGATCATGGACGTCGGCAGTTGCAACTCGGGTTCGCCGGGCGCGCGGTGCAGCGGCCAGGTTTCGAGCTTGCCGCTGTTGGGGAAGCGGTAGTGCAGGCAGGTGTGTTCGAGCAGATCGTCGGGCACTTGCGGCGTGCCGCGTTGCGCCAGGTAGGCGGGGGAAGCGACCAGCATCAGCTCGAAGGTGCCCAGCCTGCGCGCGGATAGCCGCGAGTCGGCGGGTTCCCCCGAACGCACGACGGCATCAAAGCCTTCTTCAACCACATCCACCAGCCGGTCGGTAAAGTCCAAATCCAGGACGATCTCGGGGTATGCGGCCATAAATTCGCCCAGCACCGGCAGCACCAGCGAACTGACCAGCGGCAGGCTGATACGCAGATTGCCACGCGGCGCGGCGGTAGCCTGCGAAAGTTCCAACTCCGCGGCTTCAACTTCTGCGAGGATACGGCGGCAGCGTTCAAGGAACATGGCGCCCTCGGCGGTCAGCGTGACGCTGCGCGTGCTGCGGTGGAACAGGCGCGCACCGAACTTCTCTTCCAGACGCGCCACGCTTTTACCCACCGCCGAAGCCGAAACGCCTAACAAGCGGCCGGCCGCGACAAAGCTGCGGGTTTCCGCCACCTGCACGAACACCGCAAAGCCGTTTAAGTTTTCCATCTCCCCCCTCATTGCGGACAGATGTTTCCGCATAACAAGGAACTGTAGCCTACTTTTTCTTTAATCGGCGGGTAATTATCGTTGCGGAACCATTATTAACCACAAGGTATTCCCGTGACCGATTCCAAATTGCCCCTGGCACCGTTGTTAGCACTGGCGATGGCGGCGTTTATCACCATCCTCACCGAAGCGTTGCCGGCCGGCCTGTTGCCGCAGATGGCGCACAGTATGGCGGTTTCCGAAGCCTGGATCGGCCAGACCGTCACTGTTTATGCGCTGGGTTCGCTGCTGGCCGCCATCCCCTTGACGGCGGCGACCCAAGGGATCCGGCGCCGGCCGCTGCTACTGGCGGCCATTCTCGGATTTTTCGCCGCGAATACCGTCACGGCGTTTTCCACCAGTTATCCCCTGACGATGGCGGCACGCTTGCTGGCCGGCGTTTCGGCGGGGTTGCTCTGGGCGTTGTTGGCCGGGTATGCCGCGCGTATGGTGCCTGCGCACCAGAAAGGGCGAGCTATTGCGATCGCCATGGTGGGAACACCGCTGGCGCTGTCGTTGGGTGTGCCGGCGGGAACGTTGTTGGGCGCGGTGGTAGGGTGGCGCGCCTGCTTCGCTATTATGAGCCTGCTGGCACTGCTGCTGATGGTCTGGGTGCGCCTTCAGGTGCCGGATTTCGCCGGGCAGGCGCAGAACCAACGCCGCCCGCTGGGGCACACGTTTATGCTGCCCGGCATTCGCCCCGTGTTGTTCGCCGTGCTGGCTTTTGTGCTGGCGCATAACATTCTTTATACCTATATCGCGCCGTTCCTGGCGATTGCCGGCCTGGCCCAACGCACGGATCTGGTGCTGCTGGTGTTCGGCATCGCGTCACTGGCCGGTATCTGGTTCACCGGCGTGCTGATTGACCGTTACCTGCGGCCCCTGACGCTCGCCAGCACGTTGCTGTTTGCCTTTGCCGCGCTGGCGCTCGGCGTCGCCGGCGATAAGCCCGCCATTGTCTATGCAGCGGTCGCCCTTTGGGGGCTGGCCTTCGGTGGGGCAGCGACGCTGTTTCAGACGGCGTTGGCGAAAACGGCCGGTGACGCGGCGGACGTCGCGCAATCAATGCTGGTGACGGCCTGGAATGTGGCTATTGCCGGTGGCGGCATCGTCGGCGGCATTTTACTTGAACGGTTCGGCACAGGCGCATTTTCTCCCGCCTTGCTTATCTTGCTGGCCGCAGCGCTGGCGGTGGTAGGGGCGGCGAAACGGCACGGTTTCCCGGTGGTGGTGAAAGGGGAGCAACAACTTTCGAAAAATCAGCAAAATGGATAAAAACAGGCCAATGTGTTCATTCGCGCAGCAAACGCACTTTTTTTGCTATTTAGCGCTTTGACAAACCGCGAGGCCCCCGTTATTATTCGCCCCGTTCACACGATTCCTCTGTAGTTCAGTCGGTAGAACGGCGGACTGTTAATCCGTATGTCACTGGTTCGAGTCCAGTCAGAGGAGCCATATTAAAGAAACCAGATATCTACGGATGTCTGGTTTTTTGCTTTTTATCCATTATTTTGCGTGACAAACCTTTCCGGTGCGCAAATCCGCAGTTTCAAACCAACATCCAAACCCTGTAAAGTCGCCGATTCGCATGGCCTGTATCTTTGGTCAATCCCCGCGGTTCACGTTTGTGGTATCTCAAATATCGTATCGGTGGCAAAGAGCCTCGCCTTGGTTTAGGCGCTTATCCCGATGTTTCGCTGGGCTATGCCCGGCAACAGCGTGCTGCTGAAAAAGCGGCTCGTTCACCAGAAAAGAGTTTCATGACGGTGGCACTGAGCTGGCATAAAGTAACAAAACATGGTCGGAGAACCATGCCGTCCGCCTGCGCGGGTTATCCCCGGATCGTTCTGATCCCCCTCCGGAATAGAGTGCCGATATTTATAGAGTAAATCCGTAGTGAGAACCGTCAGGCAGTTCCACGTCAAGGCGCAGTTTACCGCCCGCCGCCTCAACGTATCGTTTAAGCGTGGACAGTTTCAGGTCGCGCCCCGGTTTTTCCATACCGGCAACGGTCGGCTGCCTGATGCCCAGAGCCTGTGCCATTTCCACCTGTGTTTTTTGCACTACCTCACGCAGTTCGGCAAGGTGGATGTTGAGCAGGATGTCCGCCGCCATCGCCTGCGCGTTGGCCACGACTTCCGGTTTTTCATCCGCAAGAAGTTGTTCGAGCGTTCTGCCCATCGCGTTACTCCTTATCATCTAATGTCTTCAAATAATTCGTGAATTCCCGGTCAGCAACCGGGATCATCTGGTCATAAAAACGTTTTTCATTGCCGATCTTGTTACCGCCGCAAAGCAGAATGCCATTGCGGTAAGGATCGAAAGCGAAAAACACCCGTATCGGATCGCCCCGGCTCTGAACGCGTAGTTCCTTCATGTTGCTGTAACGAGAGCCTTTAATCGTATCGGCATAGGGTCTGGGCAAACCCGGCCCTTTTTGCCGCAGAACGATAAGCGCCGCCAGCACGCTGGCACGATCGGTCTCATTGAGCGAGGCAAACCAGTGATCAAACGTATCCGTTGTTTTAATCGTCCACACGGGATCTCCTTATTAATATAGCTTGCAGACTATATAGGTGCAAAGCGATAATAAAGAGTCTGAAGTTACCCCTGGCGAAATGCATTCCTCTTTACCGGGAAACTAAAGGTGTATTCCGGTCATTCATTACATGCTGTGCAAATTCGTCGTCGCTTTTCGGCACAGGCCGCATAAAAAGCAGGAAGGTGAAGCTGAGTAGAGAATGACCTTAACCACAATGCGGTCCGGCATTTTCAAAGGTTGATGCCGGTAAAAGGCGACCGTCCTGATACATCAGGCGCTTATTTCAGGTCATGAAGCATTTTGTGCTGGAGGGATATTAAGCTCATTTCGGTAAATTACGCATCTGCCTGATAATTCGGTGTCTAGCGGCGCCATCCCTGACCTGTTGATGCTTCTCATGCCACTGCGAGCAGCGGCATGAGAAGGTGGGAACCGGCGTGGATCATTCTGGACTAAGCCATGTATCGAAAGCGCCCCGGCGGGAAGGGACTTGGAAGGATGAGGCCCCTTGGTAAACTTGTCGGTAGCTCCTCGGGCTTGTTTTGAGCATCTTCCTGAAATGATGACGCATTGTCGGCAGACTACCGAAGCCGCTCAGTAACGCTATCTCCTCGAGCCCGTGCACAGTCGTGCATTCTAGTAGTTCGCAGGCCACCCGCAGCCGCTCGCGCATCAACCAGGTGCTGGGGGGAAGCCCCGTTAATGCCTCAAACCTGCGTTGAAATGTACGCAGGCTCATTCCCGCAAGTTTGGCCAGGTCCTTGACAGGATGACTGTCGCCCAGATTTTGCCTCATGTGCTCCACAACGGTGCCAATACGTGTCGCTTCATAGGCTCTGGGGACCGGCTGGGGAATGAACTGTGACTGTCCTCCCTCGCGGTGCGGGGGCATAATCAGACCACGTGCAACAATGTTAGCCTTCTCTAAGCCAAAATCCTGCCGGACGATGTGAATGCACAAATCCATGCCGGCAGCGCTGCCCGCCGCCGTGAGGATTGTTCCACGGTCCACGTACAGCACGTCCGGATCGAAGTCGACCCGTGGAAAACGCGACGCAATACGGTCTATAAAGCGCCAATGCGTGGTCGCTTTGCCGCTGTCCAGCAGGCCCGCCTCGGCCAGCACGACAACGCCAGAACAAAGCGACGCGACGCGGGCACCATGTCGGTGCGCCTGGCGGACCGCTTCAACTACGCACTGCTCGATAGGGGAATCGATATCCGGCCAGCCCGGGATGACGATTAAGTCGGCCTCTTTCAGCGCCTCCAGCCCCTGCTCAATGTAGACGGGGAGGCCCCCGCTGGACCTGATTCTTCCCGGCCGTACGGCTGCGCAACCGAATCGGTACCAATCATCCCAACTTTCGGGGCGAGGTAGCCCGAAAACCTCGTAGGCAATTCCGAATTCGAAAGCGAGCAACTCATCCGAGATCAAACAGACAACGTTAGGGCCCGAGCCCTTTCTGCTTACTGCATCCATACTGGCGTTTTCCCCTGCAAACGACGACCACTATCTGATCGTAGATGAGTGATTTACGATTGCAAGAGGTAACGATGGCCGCCACCCTGCGAAGAAGCGGCGACCAGGATGCTCAGGCCTTTTCCAGTCGGTCGGTGCAAACTGCGGAAAAATCCAGGCGCCCCCATTGATCGACAGGCTTCCACTCCTCTTCGAATTCCCGGTTGCCGACGCTGCGCACCATCCCCGGCAGGGAGGGGTCATACCACCGATTGTCAAGCGGGTCCGAAACCAATTGATAGCTTCTTATCTATGACCTTCGATTCATGGCTAGGCGGAAGTAACAGCTTTATGCCGGAGTGCTGCTAAACCGGGCAGGGCCATGCCCAGGGCCATCGAGATCAAGCCGATGACCTGAACTGCATTTAATGATTCGTTGAGCAGTAGGCAGCCAGCCACTGTTGTGATAATGGGTACGCTTGGCATCACCAGGGAGGCCCGCTGAGGCCCGGTTTTGTGCACGATGTAGGTGTAAAGGAATATGGCGAGCGCTCCAGCAAGAATACCTTGGGCGAAGGCTTGGAAGAGCAGTTCCGTCATCGTGGAGGCTGAGAAGCCGGTTGGCATCACCGCATGGGCGATGAAGGCTGGAAAGCAGGAAACCAGCGAGATAACGGCGGTTCCAAGAATCGGGCTAACCTGCCAACGCTTAATAAGCACGCCGTACAGCGAAAACATCAGACCTTGGAGGACGAAGAGTGCTGTCCCCACAGGGGAAAGACCTTTGGACAAGAACGTGTTGTAGATAAATAGAAGGATCCCTAAGGTAATAAAGCCGGTGCTGAAGAGCGATGCGCGATCTGGTTGGGCCTTTAGCAGGAACATCGGCAGCAGGAACGAAAACAGGACGATCGACCCGGGACCAACGGCGGCCACATAACCGGCAGAGGTCAGCGATATCCCCGTGTTGATAACCATCAGGTAGGGGAAACCGGCGAGGATGGAAAGGGTGATAATCTTGCCCAGGCCGAGCTGGGAGACTTGCGTACGTGCTTCCGCCGTGCAGATATAGGGCAAAAAAAGGGCTCCCGCTGTGTAGAAGCGCAGGATCGTCAGGCCAGACGGAGTTATGTTCCCCTGAAGGCTGGCTCGCGCCGTTAGAAACTGCAGCACATAGACCAAGACGAGGAGTGTACTGGCTCCCGCTACTTTATATTTATTTGACATATAAATTCCAATAATCCGGATACTTTGCCGTATCGGTGGGCATCATAGGTTTTCTTGGATTATCAAGCGGTTTGAAAATGACTGGAAGTGGCATCAATGCCATTGATCGTAAAGGTTACGCCAATTTTCTGAGGTAAGGATTTTACACAAAATCTTAAACAGCCCCTTTAGCTTGCTTATCTTCCCGTTACTGGCAACGGCGCCATATTTAGAAAGCCCGCTTAAGTTTTCTTAAGCGGGCTTTTGTCTATCTTGCCTGGTGCGAATTATTCTCTCGCTCTGGCGTTGGGCGCTCCGTGGCACAGAAACAGCCTGAACCTGAACGTTTTTTCATCTCACACAGGCCAGGCCGTTATCCTCTGCCGTAGCCTGTACAGCGTCTGAAAACGCCATTCAGTACGCGCTTAACCGCCTCAGAAGCTGTAATTCGCCGTGACGGAAACGTTACGGGGTTCACCGTATACCGTGTTTCTGCCGACATCGATGTTATACGTCTTGTTGAACAGGTTGTTCAGATTCGCCTGAATTGAAAGCTGTTTAGTGACGCGATAGCGGCCAAAAAGATCAACCAGGGCATAGCTGCCTTGCTCTGCATAGAGCGTGGATGCACCGTCCGGCCCGGCAACGTTATCCCAGGTATGCGTCTGCCAGTTAACACCGCCGCCAACGGTCAGATCCTGCAGCATCGGCAGGCGATAGCTGGTAAACAATTTTAACGAGGTTCGCGGCTGGGTTGGATTTAACGCTGCACCTTCGCCGTCTTTAGCAACGTAGCGTGTCGCGCCAAAAGTCATCTGCAGATTGTCTGTTACTGCCCCGTTGATTTCGAACTCAATCCCCTTACTGACCGTGCCATTTTGCTCATAATAGGCGTAATCAGTGCTGCCCGGCACCAGCGAGTAATCTGTTGCGCCAAGATGGTCCTGCTCAATGCGGAATACGGCTAATGACGCCGTAATGCGGCTGTCCATCCAGTCACCTTTTATCCCGGTTTCATAGCTTTTGCCGGTGACGGGGGCCAGATAAGCACCTTGCGCATTGCGATAGGTCTGTGGTTTAAAAATTGACGTATAGCTGGCGTACGCAGAATAGGTGTCGTTGATGTCATAGACCAGGCCCGCGTACGGCGTGATATTGTTCTTCTCCATATTCTGCGTCAGCGTAGCGGCGTTGTACTTTGTATAACGGGCGCCAAGAATAAGATGCAGAGGATCGGCCAGCGAGATGCGTGTCGCTAAATAGGCAGATTTCTGATGGATGGTATTATCCTGCGCCAGCGTTTGGTCGGCCCAGCCAGGCTGCGGATAATTACCCCAGTTGTTGAAATCACCGATGTCTGCCGAGGTAAAGCTGGTTGATGTGCCGATATAACGATCGTTCTGGCGGATATAGGTTACGCCGGCCATCAGCTCATGTTGGCGACCAAAAAGCGTGTAAGGGCCGCTGACATAAGCGTCTACCGCATTTTCTTTACGTTTCGCCGTGTTGTAGCCCGTGCCGCCTAACAAATCGTATCCCGCATAAGGGCCGATACCGATACCTGTGGTCTTGTCAAAATAGCCGTCGATATAGAGCAGCTTACTGTCCATCGTCGCTTCAGAGTGCGTGCCGCTTAGGTTGAACGCCCAGCCGTTACTAAACGTTTGCTTCAGATTGGCAAAGACTTTTTTAGCGTCGCTGTTGTTGTAGGCCCAGTCAGGCGAAAGGTTGGTGCTGCGATCATAGTGGGTTTTGCTGCCGTCAAGATAGAACGTGGGCAAACCTCCCCAGGTTGCTCCTGCGATGTGCGTTTCTTGATAATCGTAACCGATGGAAAGGGTTGTTGAGTCTGTCAGATCGGCGTCGACGACACCATAAAGAAATTTCTTCTGGCTGTGATAATTGTTCAGCCAACTGTCACCATCCTGATAACCCGCCACAAGCCGCCCACGTACATTACCGGACTCGGTCAGGGGCGCGGAAAGATCGGCAACATAACGTTGATTATCCCAGCTACCGTAACTCGCGGAGAGATTGCCCTCGAACGTTTTGCTGTCGGCATGTTTACGTACCATATTAATAGAAGCCGCAGGGCTGCCTGCCCCGGTCATCAGGCCTGTCGCACCACGAACGACTTCAATCCGGTCATAAATCGCCGTATCAGACAGCGTGTCGCCGATATTCCAGGCGGAATCAATCAGGACCGGTACGCCGTCAATCTGATAATTATCAATCATAAATCCGCGCGAATAAAAATTGCTGCGGTTTGCGCCGGAATTAAATTCACTAATGCCGGTGGTATTTCTTAATACGTCATTCAGTGTCTCCAGCTTTTGATCCTGCATGCGCTGCTTGCTGATCACGCTGACCGACTGGGGAATATCGCGCGCGGTCAACGCCATTTTAGTCGCGGCGCGGGTCACCGGCACGTTATAGTCCGTATCCTGCGTGCTCTCTGCATTACCCGAAGACGCCGTGACTTCCAGCGTTTCCTCGCTGCTGGCTGTGTCAGCGGCCGAGACATAAGGCATATGCAGCGCAGAGGCGATAACCACCGTCAGAAGCGAAAGTTTCGGCAAAAGAGGATTGGCGCAGGCGTTATCGACAGCGCGATTGAGCCCGTTGTGGCATGAAAAACGGAACATGATCACTCTCAAAAAATATTATTATTTAGCGAGCTGACTGAAAAGCGTTCACATAAGCAAACCTGCTTCACGCAGGGAAGGCCCGCAGGCCTTCCCTGGCGGATTTATTTCAGCGCAATGCGCGCCACGCTATCCGGGCCTTTCGTCGAACTGTCTTCGTTAAACGCCTGTTTCAGCGAAACATACAGCGTTTCGCCGTCGGCTGAGACCAGCAGGCTGTTCGGGCTGGTGTCGAACGCCCAGCTATTTTTCACCGCGTAGCTGGTGGCATCCAGTTGCAGCACTTTTTTCGATTCCCGCTGGCTGAGGTAGATCTCATTGCGTTTGGCATTGAACTTAATGCCCAATGCATCGCCGTCGATACGTTTGATAACTTTGCCGGTGTGGATATCAAACACCAGTGTCGTTTTGCCTTTGGAGTCATCGGTCACGAACAGGCGGCCGGTGGCCGGATCTTCCGCCATATTCAGGAACAGATACGCTTTGCCATCATCCGGCTTCCAGCGCTGCTCAATTTTATGGCTGCGCGGATTGATCACCAGAACCTCGCCCCCGCCGTTGGCGGCGTAAATGCGCCCGGTCTGCGGTGAATAAATCATGCCCGTCACCCATTTCCCGGCATTTTTGATGGTGGTTTTTACGGTAAAGGTTTTGGTATCGATAACGGTAATAAAGCCAGGATCGGCCACACGGCCGACATACAACTCGTTACCGTGCAGCAGCATCTCACGTGCGCCGATCGCATCGCCGTCTTTATCTTTACCGCCGCCCAACGCCAGGCGTTGCACTACTTTGCCGCTCTTCGCATCCACTTTGGATACGCTACCGTCCAGCGAATTGGTGGTATAGAAACTGTTGCCTTCGTCATTAATCGCCATACCGAAGTTTTTCAGATCGGTGTGGGTTTCGCCTTTGGTCGCAAGGGTCACCGGATCGAGGCGATAAAGCATGCCGCCGTTCACGTCCTTAAAACTCTGCGCACTGGCGACATACAGTGCGTTAGCCGCCGGCGAATACGCCAGTTCATATAGCCCGTCGCCTAATACACGCTGCGTCACTGCCTGATCAACCGGTTTTGCCGCGGCGGCCGCCACCGGCGTTTCCGCTTTTTTGGCCGGTGCCTGGCAAGCTGTCAGACTTAACGCGGTAATAACCGCTGCTGCAACCACACCTATACGCGAACTCAAAAACGATTTCATTCAGAACTCCATTAATGGACGAACGCTTTCCGTCAGGCTTATAGCCCGCGAAAAGGTGAGTGAAAAGTGAGAATAATACGCATTAACGAAAACTAAGCAAATCGACGCCGAGCAAAGCGGTATCCACCGCAGCAGAAAAATCACAATTCTTTGCCCAGTTCACGCTTAATTGCGGGCTGAAAAAATGAAAACGCCAGTAATTACCGGGTTAATATTCAACATAACTTATTGACTATTATGTTCTTTACATAAACTTACATATTTAAATGAAACCTCTTTAGGATTATTCTCGCAAATGATTATCATTATCCTTACAAAATCATGCGCTTCTTTATTTTATGCGCCCCGGAACGGCAGATTTTCTCCTGCTATTTCGGTGCCGTAATGCCATCACAACAGAAGCGATACAAAGCCGCTCACGCTTAATTTCACGGGAAATATTATGCCTTTGAATTGCAGGGGAACTCGCGCTGCAACATGCGCTTATGGTATTGGTAAAACATTCACGGTGTCGTTGTTGGCAATGCTGGTACATACCTTCCTCAGCCCGATGCTGGCGCAGGCCAATGAAACCGCCACCCAGACGGCGGCCAGCAATAATCAACAGGAGCAGGATATGGTGGTGGATGCCACCGCCGCCGCCAGCGGCGTGGCGACAGGCAAGAAACAGGACTATCAGGTAACAACCACGCGTGCCGGCACCAAACTGCTGCTGACGCCCCGTGACGTGCCGCAGTCAGTCAGCGTAATAACCCAGCAGCGCATGCAGGATCAGCAACTGCAAACCGTTACCGATGTGTTGAATAACACCACTGGTATCACCAGCAACCTGATCGACAGCGAACGTTCCGAATATTATTCCCGCGGCTTCAAAATCACTAACTTTACCTTTGACGGCATTCCTACGTCGGTCGGCGATGCGTGGAACTATGGGGATGCCGCTTCAGACACGGCGATTTATGATCGTATAGAAGTGGTGCGTGGCGCCACCGGCCTGATGACCGGCGCAGGTAGCCCATCAGCGTCAGTGAATATGGTGCGCAAACATGCGGACAGCAAAGAATTCACCGGCACCGTCAGCGCCAGCTATGGCAGTTGGAATAATCAGCGTTACGTTGCTGATGTTTCTGGGCCGTTGAATGAAGACGGCACGGTACGCGGCCGTGTGGTGAGCGGGTATCAGGATCAGGACAGTTGGCTGGATCGCTACCATAAAACCAAAAAATTCCTCTACGGCGTGGTGGATGCGGATATCACCGCACGCACAACTTTATCGCTGGGTTACGACTATGAAGACGCCGACACCGGCAACCCCACCTGGGGCGGGCTGCCGGTGTTTTACAGCAATGGCTCACTGACGCACTATAACCGTAGCCTGAACTCCGCCGCCGACTGGGCCAATTTCCATACCAACGCGCGCAAGGTGTATGCCGATCTGGTGCATAATTTTGATAACGGCTGGAGCCTCCACGTCAACGGCACCCACGCGGAAAATACCTTTAGCGACAAGTTACTGTATGTCGCTTACTCGGCTTATCCGGATGAAAGCACCGGGGAAGGCGCTACTGGCTGGGGCAGTATGGATCGCGGCAAGCGTGAACTTACCTCGGTCGATGGCTATGCCAGCGGCCCGTTCCAGTTGCTGGGGCGCCACCATCAGTTGATGGCCGGGATCAGCTACAATCGCCAGCATAACGCCACCTACAGCCAGGACGGCATTACCGATCTCGACAATTACAATATCGCCGCCAGCGATATTGGCGCGTTTAACAACAGTTGGAATGGCGATATTGCCGAGCCGCAATGGCAGGGGTGGTATTTGAATGCGGATGATGTGATTCGCCAGAAATCCGCTTATACCGCCGCACGTTTCTCGTTGGCCGATCCGCTGTCGCTGATTGTCGGCGCGCGTTACACCCAATGGAGCACAGACGGTAGCAGTGGCGATATGGAAAAAAACAATATCACGCCGTATGCGGGCCTGGTGTACGACATTAACGATATCTGGTCGGCCTATGCCAGCTATACCTCGATCTTCCAGCCGCAAACCTATCGCGATGCTTCCGGCCACTATCTGTCGCCGGTTACTGGTAAAAGTTATGAAACCGGCCTGAAAGCCGCCTGGTTTGATGGCCGCCTGACCGCCACCGTTGCGGTGTTCCGTATCGAGCAGAACAACGTCGGCACCGAAGAGAATGGGGTGTATGTTAATAACAGCAGCGAGCAGGCTTATTACGCAACCAAGGGCGCGCGGAGTAAAGGGGCGGAATTTGAACTGAATGGCGCACTTACCGACAATCTGCAG
This sequence comes from Gibbsiella greigii, assembly GCF_039540155.1. NCBI lineage: Bacteria > Pseudomonadati > Pseudomonadota > Gammaproteobacteria > Enterobacterales > Yersiniaceae > Gibbsiella > Gibbsiella greigii. The sequence continues at coordinate 181,867 of NZ_BAABEM010000008.1, read as the reverse complement.
TTGACGTTTGGCGCGACGCGTTACGTCGCGCGTGATAAAGACGGCCGCTATAATCCGGACCAGCCGCAAACCGACTTCAAACTGTTTACCCGTTATCAGGTCCCCAGCTTGCCGGATCTGGTTATTGGCGGCGGCATCAACTGGCAGAACCGCGTGTTTGAGGATATTAGCGCCCCGGATGGCAGCACCCAGCGCGTTTATCAGGGCAGCTACCCACTGGCTAACCTGTTCGCGCGTTACCAGGCCACCAAACAGGTGGCGGTACAGGCAAACGTCAATAATCTGTTCGATCGCACCTACTACACCTACATGAATAACTATGTTTACGGCGAGCCGCGTAATTTCTCGGTTAGCTTGTCATATCAATTCTGATCTACACCCACCGCGCCCTGGATGAACAGGGCGCGGTCGCTTGATGATATATTGGCGCAGTGCAGTGGATTTTTTCTTATTAGCCTATGATAGGAAAATACTCAGGTAAATGCTAAGAATAAACTTGGAAATTTAAAATATCTATTGTTCAATAGTTATAAGCCCCGATTTGTAATTATGTAGCATTTATTTTATTTTCCGTTCCTGACTTGGGGTTATCCCGAAAACCTTTTTGTAGCATGCAGTGAAATGATTGCTATTTGAAAATCCACAGATAAAAGCGATATCGGTAATGGATGTTTCAGTATTTTTAATTTTCATTCGGGCAGAAACTAGCCGTAGTCTTTTTAGATAATTTTCCGGCGTCATACCTGTCGTTTCTTTGATGCGACGAAATAGCGTACGTTGCGTCAACAAAAACTCATCCGCTACGTCGATCCAGTTAATTTCAGAGAAGCAATGCTCTTGCAAATAATTGAGCACCCGATGCAGCTTATATTGGGTATGGCTACGATCCCCGATTTCCTGCTGATTGACCAGGTTCATTATCAGCTGAAAAAACAACCCTTCTTGTTGTAACGTCTGGATGTCTGGTGCATTTTCAAACATCTGACCAATCAAGCTGCGGCAATGATTTTTCACTTCCGGCATCAACCAGCCGTAATGGCTATTTTCGCTAGCTGAAAAGCGGGATAGTAACTCCTCGGTGTTCGTCAGGTAATGGAATTGTGTTTGTGGATTTATTAACACATTAATCAGCTTGAGCGTGCCCAGCTCATCGTAGAAGTGGTAATCGTTGTCTCTCACGAAAAAAACATCGCCTTCTTGAATAAACACCGGTTTCCCGTTGATCACGTGGAGGCCGTGCCCACTGTCGACGATCACGAGTTCGTTGAAATCATGGCAATGCTCGCGGTTATTATCTTCCGGATCACTGGAATAGATCGACAGCTTTTCATCAACGGATGGGAAATAGGCTTCAACTCTGAGCTTATCCATAGGGCAACGTATCTCATATCGTTCTTAACTCCGGGCAGAAAACCAACATAAATTATTGCCTGCAGGGCAGCCAATAGTTTTTCAGGATTTGTGATCATTACCGTAACTATCCCACTATGGCTGCCATTACAACAGTAATACTGGCAATTTCGGAATGGCTGGCAGATATCGCCGAGAGCACACTTGATTCCACAACATTATTGAACAGGAGTAAGTGAATGTCTCAAGGGATTCAGAAAAATAACGACCTTATATTTAACCGCAACCCACACTTTCTTACTACCGCAGCAGGACTGCTGCCGACTTTGCAGCAGTCCTGCTGCCTGCCGGTTTGTTTGATTCATGTCGCAGAGGACAGTTCGCAGGTTTTGGGATGGCGAACTGAAATGAGCGGCGCGATATCCAGTCTGGCGCAGCGGGAACTGGCTCCCGGCGATGAGATCATTATCGATTTCGGGACGCATTGTGTCGGTTATTTGAGCTTGCGTTGCGAAGCGGCAGGGAGCCCACCGGACGCCCCGGCGCATCTGCAATTAATATTTGGTGAAACGCCGGCCGAAGTCGCCGAACCATTCAGTGGCTATGATGGCTGGCTGAGCAGCAGTTGGTTACAGCAGGAAGATGTGTACCTTGACGTTTTGCCGGTACAGCTTCGGTTACCACGTCGCTATTGCTGCCGGTACGTAAAAATTCACGTTGTGTCGACTTCCGCGAAGTTCAATCTCCGGCTCAGTGATATCCGTCTTACTACAGTGACGTCGGCAGATAGCACTTCGCTCTCCGAGGTCCATCACCCAGATGCTCTGCTGGGGAACATCGATCAGGTCAGCGTGCTGACGTTACGTAATTGCATGCAGGAAGTGTTTGAGGATGGGCCTAAACGTGACCGTCGGTTGTGGCTGGGGGATTTGCGTTTGCAGGCGCTGGTCAATTACCAGACTTTTGGTCAGAACGATCTGGTGAAACGCTGCCTGTATTTGTTTGCCGGGGTGACACGTGAGGATGGCATGGTTTCCTCCAACCTGTTTATAAAACCCGAGGTGATTGCCGACGATACTTTTTTGCTTGATTACGCACTATTTTTTGTTGCAACACTTGCTGATTACATTGCCGTAACGGGCGATTTGGCAACGTTGGATGATCTGTGGCCAACGGCCTGGCGTCAGATTGAACTTGCTCTCAAACTCGTCAAAGAAAATGGCATTCTTCGCGACAGTGACAATTGGTGGTCGTTTATTGACTGGCATGCGTCCTTGAATAAGCAAGCTGCTACACAGGGGGTGCTGATTTATTGCCTTAAAAAAGCAGACCAATTGGCAGAACGGACGGATCGTGGCAAAACCGCCTTGCTGGATCTGAATATAAGACGACTGGAAACAGCGGCAATGCGTGAATTGTGGGACGAAGATAAAGGCTTTTTCATTAGTGGCTCAGATGGGCAAATATCCTGTGCATCCCAGGTTTGGCTGGTGCTGGCGGGGGTCGGTGATGAAGCGTTTCGTTCACGGCTGGTTGCTAATCTGTTGGCCACACAACCCGAAATCGGGATGAACACGCCTTACATGATGCACCATTTTATCGACGCATTGATAAGTGTCGGTGAAACCGAGCGCGCAGTGCACGAAATTAAAAAATACTGGGGGGGCATGGTTCAGGCCGGAGCTGATACGTTCTGGGAGTTGTACGACCCCAATCGTCCCGATTTTTCTCCCTATGGCAGCAAATTAATTAACAGTTATTGCCATGCCTGGAGCTGTACTCCCGCTTATTTCATTCGTAAATACGGGTTGTAACGCATTTAAAAAATAACCACCACCCTCAAGAGAATAAACCATGCAAAAAACGACATTTTCCCTGTGGCGGCAACGCCTGGGATATGGGATCGCCGATTTGTCCTGTAACTTGGTCTGGCAGATGATCTCGCTCTACCTCATGTTCTTTTATACCGATATTATGGGGCTACCCGCCTATTATACCGGACTGATGTTTTTAGTAACCCGGTTGGTCGATGGCGTTGCCGATGTTCTGATGGGGCTCGTTATTGACAATACCAATACCCGCTGGGGGCGTTGCCGCCCCTATCTGTTGATCGGCGCGGTGCCGTTTGGTTTGTTGTGCATCATGTCGTTTTATGTCCCTGATTTCGGCCTGACGGGCAAACTCTGGTATGCATTTCTAACCTATTTGTGCCTGTCGTTTCTTTATACGTTGGTGAATATCCCTTTCTGCGCAATGCTGCCTTTTCTCACCAATGATTCGAAAGAACGCACAACACTTTCAGCAGTGCGCATTGTTATGGGGTCGCTTGGCTCTACCGTTGTGGCCGTGGCGACCTTGCCGCTGGTACATTCACTCGGCAATGGCAATCAACAATCCGGATTCTTTTATACCGCAGTGATTTTCGGCGGGATTGCCGTCTTTTTCCTGTTGCTGAGCTTTGCTAACGTGAAAGAAAGCATTAACGTTCAAAATGAAAAAATGACCCTTCACCGGGCGTGGACCAGCTTGCGTCACAACCGTCCTTGGTTCGTTTTTGCCGTTAATATTTTTCTGATGTGGGGAGCGTTTTTTTTCCAGACTGGCGCACTGGTGTATTTTTTTAATTATTATGTTGGTAACCCGAATATTACGGCAATTGCTGCAGGTATCTCAACTTTTGTCCCCTTACTAGGGACGTTAACCGTTCCATTTATGGCGGAGAAAATGAAAAAGCGCTACGTCTACTTATTCGCTTGTGCCATTAATTTAGCGGGTATGTTAGTAATGATATTCTCCGGGAGTGCCATTTTGGGGCTGCTTGTCGGTGTGACTATATTATCTATAGGTGCAGGGCAACGCACGGCCATCTATTTTTCAATGCAGGCCGATCCTGTCGATTATGGCGAATGGAAAACCGGTATCAATACGGCAGGTATCCTGACCTCAATCAACGGTTTTCTGGGTAAGGTTGCTATGGCCGGCGCTGGCGCAATCAGTGGCATACTGCTCTCTGCGGGCGGTTACGCGGCAAATCAGGTGCAAAACACCCAGGCACTAGTGGTTATCAAAGCTTGCTACCTGTATATCCCCGCGGCCCTTATTCTTTGCTCAATGTTCTGGATTGGCCGTTATTATCGCCTTGATGATAATTATGAAAAAATAAAAAATGAGCTTGATGAAAGGAAATGTAATGCCATTGGTAGTGCCACGCGTGATATTAATAATTAAACAGTGAATGATATTTTACGAAAAACCGTCAAGCACAGTAATATTTCCTGACCACGACAAAGGGACTCTCTATGCGTTTTACGACAAATTACGCAGGAATGTTATGTCTTTTTATTGGCATGATGTTACCGGCAATTAGCTTCGCCGACGAAAGAACTTTAACCGTAGAACAACGCCTGTCTTTACTGGAAAAACGTTTGAATCAGGCTGAAAACGATGCCAGACAGGCTCAGTTACGCGCCACACAGGCTGAGCAGCAAACACTGGATGCTAATACTCGTGCAAAGGTGGCTGAAAACAGGATACGGCAGCTAGAATACCGCACGTCGGCCGTCGAAGTACAGACGGCCACTACGGGGGAAAAAATTGCAGAAACCTCATTGGCTTCGAGTAAAAATACCACGACAGCCGATGGATTTGAGTTCTCTGGCTATGCTCGCTCCGGTATGTTATTCAATAGTAATGGGCACGGTGCGCGGGGTGGGCCGGGAATTTCTCCTGCCAGCTCAATCGGCGGTGATGCGCACGTTGGTCGTCTGGGTAATGAAAAAGATAACTACGTTGAGCTCAGTTTTATCAAACACCTTCAGTTTGATGACGGATCAAAAGCGCGGTTTAAAACCATGATGGCCGATGGGGCGAATAATCCAAATCCATGGGTTGAGGATAACGACAGCCATCATCTGAATATTCGACAGATTTACGTGGAAATGATGGACTTGCCGAGTTTCGGTGGGCCGGTGAAAAACGCCACCTTGTGGGCAGGCAAACGGTTCGACAGAGATAATTTCGATATCCATTTCACCGACAGCGACATCATGTTCCTCGGGGGTACGGGGGGCGGGATCAATGACGTACAGTGGACCCCGCATTTCAAAAACGACTTTTCGCTCTATGCTCGTAACTTTGGCGATCTCGGTAGTGATCGGTACCACGATAATGATGTGCAAAACGTGATGCTGACCGTAAATAATTTCTATGACAACTGGCAACTGATGCTTACCGGTATGACGGCTCAGGGTAATGATGGACTGAAAGACAATGCGTCGACCACGGGAAGTTACGCATTGCGCAGTGACAACACAGCTCAGCATGGCTATTACGCGATGCTGGCTTATCACGACAAACAGCGATTTTACGGTTTATTGCCGGGCAGCTCAGAAAGTGCGTTGCAGTTCGGGCGTGGGCTTGGCGCAGAAGCACGGCAGCCGGGAAGTGATGGTGACCTGACCCGTGATGCAACCTCGATGAGGTTCGCAACGTACGGTATTCTGCCGGTCACGAAAAACTGGGAAATCGCCCCGTCAATGATTGCACAACACAGTGAAAATCGTTATCGCAGTGGTGACCGTTACGACTGGGCTTCCTTTAACCTGCGTGCCTCACAGGCAATCACTCAAAACTTTGCGTTGCTCTACGAAACCTCGTGGCAATACATGGATCTAAATCCGAATGGCAGGACGTACAATAATGACGGCGTTGTAGAGACCTATCAGGCAGTAAAAGGGGATTTTTACAAATTAACTTTTTCCCCTACGTTTAAAGTGGGCGATGTGTTTGATATTAAAGCTCGGCCGGAAATTCGTTTCTTTGTCACGTACATGAACTGGGATAAAGAATTGGATCGTTATGCTGTTAATGATGATTTCGGTAGTGCAGGATTTACCTCCGGCGGCAACTGGAGCTTTGGTGTGCAAACTGAAATTTGGTTCTGATGATCACGCCCCGGAATGTAAAGATACATTCCGGGGGGGGGGGGCTTATAATCCGTATGGATTAATATCTTTCGTGGATGTAAATGTTCATGAATGAGTTGCCCTTTAGTTTACGTTAATGTAATGGTGTTCATTTTTTATCAGCCAAACGTTTTTTTGCAAAAAAATATTTTAATATTTTTCTTACCAAAATCGCAGGATATAACCTTGTTCTGGGTGGAGTGTTTATATACAACTTATGGTGCCGTAGCTTTAGCCTTGACCACAACAAAGACTGATGTTATATCTTGTAGCCCGTATTTAAAGGTTCCGCGAATGAATATCATCCTGAACATTATAATTATCCTGTTTTTATTCGCTATCATCATGGTTTTCTCATCCAAGTTATCTTCTTATAAATCCTCGGCCAAAAATAATATGAATTTTAAACTGGGCGAAATAAAACGTATCTCTGAAAGGTCTTTTTTTCGAAGGCTGCTGGGGATTAAAACGGATAACTATTTTTATGATTTAGCGTATATTTATAAAATTAAAGGGAGCGAAGTTTACAAGGTGCCGCTATCAGATATCGTTAAAATCAGCCCGACAGAGGTGAAGATTAATAACCGGCGCGTCTGGGCTGTGCGATATTCTCGCTATGGTGGGGCAAAAGAGTTCCGTTTCAGGCATAACATCACTTTTTTTAATAATGACTTTTTAGGCTTTTTGGCGGCGGTGAAGGCCGCCAACCCGGATGTAGAGATTATCGAACCGACGATTTTGCGTCTTTAACCTCATCCTCGCGGCGCCCTTGTGCATCCTGAACAACCTGCACAAGGGCGCCAGCGCGTGGGCTAACAATCAGTAGTAGCCGTACATGGCGGCAAACACCCAGCCAAAGATACAGGAGGTTGTCACGCCTATCAGACCGGGAAGAATAAAGCTGTGGTTAATTACAAAGCGCCCGATATGCGTTGTCCCGGAGCGGTCGAACTGGATGGCGGCCAGATCGCTTGGGTAGGTGGGCAGAATATAATAGCCGTAACAGGCCGGCGCAGAGGCCACGATATAGGCCGGGTCAACGCCGATCGCCAATGCCACCGGCACAATGGCCGCCAATGCGGCTGCCTGCGAGTTAACAAATTTGGACACCAGCAGCAGGATCAGCGCATACGCCCAAGGATACTCTTTCACCAGCGTCCCGAGGGTGGCTTTAATTTGTTCAAGGTGGGCGCCGAACATGGTTTCCGCCATCCAGGCGATGCCGTATACCGCCACAATCGCAATCATCCCGGAGCGGAAAACCTCGTTTTTGGAGATGGAAGCCGGGTTGGTTTTGGTGGTGATGATGATCAGCGCCCCGGAAACCAGCATAAACATCTGGATCACCAGGACCATAGACAGCGGTTTACCGTTAAACACCGGTCGCAGTTCTGTTACCGCCCCCAGCAGTGCAACGGCGGCGATAGTCGCGAGAAAAATCCACATTGCGACCCAGTTGCTGCGCGGCAGTTTTTTGTCCAGCAGCGTGGCGGTATCGCCGTAAACATATTCCCGGTTTTCCGGCATGGAAATGAATTTTTGAAACTCCGGATCTTTGTCTAAATCTTTGCCGCGGAACCAACTGAAAATCCCAATCGCCAGAATCCCGAGCAGGGTGGAGGGGATGGTGATCGCCAGCAGATCGAGAAATTCCAGGTGCTTACCGTGAAAAGTAAAGTTAGCCAGCATCGCCACCAGCGATACCACCGCAACGGAAACCGGGCTGGCAATGATGCCCATTTGGGCGCCGATCGAACTGGCCGCCATGGGCCGTTCGGGGCGGATATTATTTTTGATCGCCACATCGTAGATAATCGGCAAAATGGTGTACACCACGTGACCGGTGCCGCAGAGAATGGTCAGGATACAGGTGACGAAAGGCGCGATGATCGAGACATATTTAGGATTGCGCCGCAGCAGTTTTTCCGCCATTTGCAGCATCACGTCAAGGCCGCCCGAAGCTTGCAGCGTCGCCGACGCCGCCACAACGGAAATGATGACCAGCATCACATCGATAGGCGGTTTCCCCGGTTCGAGTTTAAAGACGAAAACCAGTATGACCAGCCCGATGCCGCCCAATAACCCCAGCGCGATACCACCTTTTCTTGCGCCGTAAAATAGGCAGATCAGGACAATGACCAGTTGAATGATAAAGTCCATAGTAACCCCATAGCTCACAGAGACACTTACGTTAATTAAAAATTTGACTTACTTCTTTAGGGGTTACTATAGGTTCCTCATTAACCATGGTTTTTTGATCTAACTCTATTAATTAAAAAAATTTTATAATTTATGTAAAATAAGAGATGTAGATCCCAATAACAAATAGATATTAATACGGTTTTATTGAGAGGAACCTTTGCTAACCTGGTGATCTGCATGATGATTATTGCTTTTATCTTCTTTTTTTATCTCTGTTTTTAATTTGGCTTATTTCTGCTATTTCCATGTGCTATTATGTATTTTTTGTTATTGCAATGTTCCTGTTTTGTTTTAAATAAGGCCTGTTTTATAAAAAACAGCCGCGTGAATTTACTGGGATAATATTCCGCCGCGGCTAACATCCTCCCCGCAGGGGGTAGCCCCGCGGGGTTAAGCTGGAATCCCAGCTTATTTCAAAGGTGTTTGGGCTGCTGTGGTTCAGTGCTTATCGCGCTCTCTGGCGGTAATTTTGGCCTGCCGCCAGCTGAGCAGCGGTGTGACCGACATGCCATGCACCACCACGCTGGCGACGATCAGCGTAAAGGCCATATCGGCCATGCGCGTCACCTCATCGCCGGCCAGCCCATGGGTATAAGCAAAGGCGATATAGTTAATGCTGCCGATGCCGCGAATGCCCAACCACCCCAGTATCAGGCGCTGTTCAACGGGGGCTTTCATTCCGGCCGTGGCGATCCAGACGGAGAGCGGCCGGATAACCACAAACAGCAACGCCGCCATCACCAGCCCCATGGGCGCCCAGTGTTGAGCCAGCGTAATGCCAAGCCCGATAATAATCATCGCGGCAAACAGCCTTTCCACCGTATCACCGAACGACAAGGCATCACCCACCACTAAACCGGCGGAACTGGTAGGATTGGTTTCACCCGGTTCGTGGCGGATATGCGGGTTGACCAGTTCTTCGGCGGGCGGCCGGTTGTTGCTGTCGGAAAACTGATCGGCAGGTTGCAGATTGACCACGCGGATCTCGGCCCGCCGCAGCCCAACGCCGGCGGCAAAGGCCGCCAGAAAGCCTGAAGCATCCAGCGCCTGTGCCGCTGCGTAGCTGAGGGCGATCAGCGCCAGCGCCAGGAAATCGTTCGGCGCCACGTCCTGATGGGTGTGGCGCAGATGCGTGGCGTACTGGCCAACCAGGCGGCCCATGGCGAAACCAATGCCCACCCCGGCGGTAATGGCCCACAACACGTCCACCAGCGCCCAGTGGCCGAACGCCGCCAGCGACAGACCACCCGGCGTGGTTACCATCATTACCGCCAGTATCAGCAGCGGCAGGGCGCTGCCGTCGTTCATGCCCGCCTCGCTGGAAAGCGAGACGCGCAGGTTATCGCTGTCGCGGGCATCGTTAACCGAAATCAAACTGGCCAGCACGGGGTCGGTCGGCGCGACGATGGCGCCAAACGCCAGTGACAGCGGCCAAGAGAGTTCAGCCAGATAGTGCGCCGCCAGCGCCACGCCTGCGACCGTCAACAGCATGCCGGGAAAGGCAAGCCGCAGGCCGATGTACCAGCCCTGGCTTTTCAGCGGCAGCCGGAGCTTGAGGCCGGTAATAAACAGCGAAGCGGCGATGGCGATTTCGGTGATATTTTTCGCCAGCTCCGCGTGGGCCGTAATATCCACTTGCAGCAGGTTTAACACCCAGGGGCCGCATACGATGCCCGCGGTAAGGTAGAGTGCGAAAACGGTGATCGGGCCACGTTTGATCCAACCCGATGCCAGCGACATCAACAGTAATAAACCGCCAGTTGCGGCAGTCCAGCCAAGAAATTCCATTCTTACTCCTCTGTGGTTTGTCTGGTGTTGTAAGTATGGCGTTAAATAACGAAGAGAAAAGGCTATCCGTTTGAAATGAATGATTTTTAAACAGGATTGGCCGTTGTGATTATAAAGTAGGCCGCTTGGGCGGTCGGTTTCACCAGTTGCGTTGGAACACGCGGACGTTCAGCCTCACCATGGCGATAATGGCGCTGGACAGTAGCCGCAGCCCGGTGGGCAGATCGCGCCGGCGTACGTCGAGCAGCAAAACGGTGCGCACCTGGTCGCTGTCGTTCCAGACTTCATGCTCAAATGTATCGTCCCACAGTAAAAACTCGCCTTCGTTAAGGCGATATTCCTGGCCGGCGATTTTAAGCACCGCGGCGGGGGTGCTGTCGGCGTGTTTGGGCATCGAGAGCACCAGATAACCGCGCAGTATCCCCCTGAACGGGCCACGATGCGGCGGTACCAGTTTCCCTGGGGCCAGGAAAGATAAAGAGGCGGAAAGCACGTCCGGCGAACGGGCAATCAGCGCAGCCAACTGCGGGCAACGCGCCAGGTTGCGGCGGATTGGCTGGCCGTATGCTTGCATCACGAACATTCGCCAGTCACGGGCATCGTTGGCGGAAATAGAGGCTTGCTCTTGCATAATCTCGTGGAAACGCGGGATGTGCTGCAGGTTGTGCGCCACATTCAGCGCTTCTTCACGTATCTGCCGCCAGTTTTCCGTGAAGTGCTGCGCGGCGGGGAATAATTCTGCGCTATTAAGCACCGGCGGGCTGCTGATGCGGCGGTCGTAAAGATGGCGTAACCCGGCGACGGCCCGATCGTACATTGTTGACATGGTGGCCCCAAAATGTGAGTTGAATATCTTATATCTCCACCAAGTCTAGCCGGTGATTGAAATCAGGGAAGTTTTCCGGCCAGGCGACGTTTATCGCTAATGTTTCTTGATAGGATGCTGTTGATAAAAACACGTAATAAAAATGTGATGAATGTCGCATTTGTAATCATGCTTGGCTAAAATACCGCATTGACTGCACCCACCCGTTCTGGACCTTATTAAAAATGGAAGAAGAATCCCGCGTTTCGCGCTCGACCGCCTGGATGCGCGTTCTTGTGCTTGCCGTATCCGCATTTATTTTCAATACCACGGAATTTATCCCGGTAGGCTTATTGAGTGATATCGCCCGCAGCTTCGATATGCAAACGGAGCAGGTGGGTTTAATGATCACCATTTACGCCTGGATTGTGGCCGCGTTCTCTTTGGTTTGCATGCTGCTGACCAGCAAGATTGAACGGCGCAAGCTGCTGATCGGGGTATTCATTCTGTTTATCGCCAGCCATGTGCTGACCGCAGTAGCGTGGAATTTCACCACGTTGATCGTGAGCCGCGCCGGCGTGGCGTTGGCGCACTCGGTGTTCTGGTCGATCACCGCCTCGCTGGCGATCCGTGTGGCCCCGCCGGGCAAAAAAGCGCATGCACTCAGCATGTTGGCGGGCGGTACGGCGCTGGCCATGGTGCTTGGCCTGCCGCTGGGGCGTATCGTCGGGCAACTGCTGGGTTGGCGCATGACGTTCATCGGTATCGCGGTGGCGGCTACCGTCGCGTTGCTGATGCTGTGGCGCCTGCTGCCAGTGCTCAAGAGCGAACACTCCGGCTCTCTGGCCAGCGTCCCGATGCTGTTCAAGCGCCCGGAGCTGGTCGGCCTGTATATGATGACCGTGGTGGTGATTACCGCGCACTTCACCGCGTATAGCTATATTGAGCCGTTTATTCAGGATGTGGCGCACCTGTCTGATAACTTCACCACCCTGATGCTGTTGCTGTTCGGCGCATTCGGCATCATCGGCAGCGTGTTGTTCAGCCGCTTTAGCGAGCGTTTTCCATCCGGTTTTTTCATCGGCGCTATTGCGTTGCTGGCGATAAGCCTGCTGTTGCTGTTGCCGGCTTCCTACAGTGAATCCACCATGACCATGCTGTGCGCCGTCTGGGGGGTTGCCATTATGTCGATCGGCTTGTCGATGCAGGCCAAGGTGCTGAACCAGGCGCCGGATGCCACCGACGTGGCGACCTCTATCTATTCCGGCTTGTACAATCTGGGCATCGGCGGCGGGGCGCTGTTGGGGAACCAGGTGAGCCTGCACCTGGGGATGTCGAACGTCGGCTTTGTGGGCGCGCCGCTGGCGCTGATTGCGCTGGGCTGGTGCCTGTTGCACTTTTACCGCAGTGAACGGTTGCAGCACAACCAAGTCTAATCACTCCGCCCGCTGTCACCTTGGTGAAGCGGGCTTCTTCATATGGCTAGCCGAAATAGGCCGCCAACTGCCGCAGCGTTTGCTCATCTAGTGTGCCGGCGTAGTAGCGTAACTGTAGCCAGGCGCTCAGCCAGGCGTAACGAGCCTCGGCCAGATCGCGCCGGGTGCTGTAAAGCTGCTGTTCGGCATTTAAAACATCCAGATTGACCCGTTCGCCGCCGCTCACGCTTTTCCTCGTCGCCAACACCAGCGCTTGTGCGGCACGTTCCGCCAACTGATACGCTTTGATTTTGGCTTGGCTGCTGGTCACCAGATTAAACTGGCGGCGCAATTCCAATTGCACTGTCAGTATTTGTTCGTCTTTTTCTTTCGCCGCCTGCTGATAGCGTTCGCCGGCCTGCCGCGTGGCGGCCGATACGCCGCCGCCAGCAAACAGCGGCACGCTGACTTGCACGCCGATTGAGCGGGTGTCGTATTTTTGGTTATAACTGCTTTCACTGTCCGAGCTGCTTTTGCGCGCGTTGGCGACCAGCGTGACGCGCGGCAGGTGGCCGGCCCGGCTGCGTTCAATTTCATAACGTGATACCGCCAGCGACTGGCTGAGCGCCAGCAGTTGCGCATTGTGGTGCAGTGCCAGATTTTGCCAGTGGCCGAAGTTGGCCGGCTGCAACGGGCGCGGGGTGAACCGAGCGTTAAGCGGCGCGAGCTGCACGGCGGCGATCGGCGCACCAAGCAGTTTCGCCAGTTCTTGTTCACTCAGGTTGAGGTTATCCTGTGCTTCGATCAACTGCGCGTCGGCCAGGTTCAGCCTGGCTTCGGTTTCCAGTATATCGGTGCGCGTGCCTTCCCCCTGTTCGAATAGCCGCTGGTTGAGCCGATATTGCTCCCGGTAGGCTCGCCGTTGCGCCTCAACCAGCGCGATTTCTTCCTGGCTGAACAGCACGTTGCTGTAGGCCTGAAACAACCGCACCAGCAGTTGTTGGCCGGCGTCGCGCAACTGTTCATTGCCCATCTGCGCTGCAGCGCCGCCCTGCTGATAGCGCGACCAGGCTTCGTAATCCAGCAGCGGTTGCTGGAATGAAAGCGTCGAGGCATGGCTGTTATAGTGGCGATCGCTGCGCAGCTCGCCGCTGGTGACGGTGGAATCGTTGCGCGAATGGCTATAGTCGTAATTGATTTTCGGCAATAGCGCGGCGCGGCCGATGTTTTTCTCTTCTGTTTCGGCGTTGCGCGCATGGATGGCCGCCTGGAAAACGGGATCGTGGCTTAGCGCCTGCCGCCAGGCTTCGACCAATCCCAACGCCTGGCCTGGCGCGCTGTAGCCCAGCGTAACGCACCATAACAGCAGACGAACGCGCTGGGTAAATGAACGTCCGGGGCGAACGGCAACGCGCATAGTTAATCCTCCGATAAAGCGATATGCAGGCGATCGAACAGCGGTTTAAACAGATAATTCAGCAGTGAACGCTCACCGGTTCGGACAAAAGCCTCGACCGGCATGCCAGGGCGGATATGCAGGCCGGATAGCTGACGCTTGCCCTGTTCGTCGACGTTGATGCGCAGCGGGTAGTAGGGGAGGTTGGTTTGGGGATCGATGAGCTGGTCGGCGCCCACCAGTGCGACGCGCCCGGTTACGCGTGGCGTGGTGCTTTGATTAAACGCGGAAAACATCAGTTCAACCGGCAAGTCGGGCGCGATCCGGTCTACCAACTCAATAGGGAGTTGCGCCTCGACCTGCAACGATTGCCCCTGCGGCACGATCTCCATCAACGTTTGCCCATTGCTGACCACGCCGCCTTCGGTGTGCAATGTCAGGCCGACCACGTTGCCGCTGGCCGGCGCGGTGATGCGCGTGTTTTGCAGCTCATATTCTGCGGCCGCAAGACGCTGAGCGAGATCCTGAATGCTGAGCTGGGCCTCGCCCAACTGGGTGCGCACTTCTTTTTGGTACTCCTCCTGCCGCTGCAGCATTTTCTGTTCCAGCTCGGCGATCTGCTGCCCAATCTGCGCCAGCGTGCCGTTCTGTTGGGCAAGATCGCCGTGCAGTTGGGCCGCTTGCCGTTCCGTCTCCAACAGCCGGTTACGCGGGATGTAGCCTTCTGCGGCCAGTGGGCGCAGGTTGCGGAGCTGTTCGCCAAGCAGCCGGGACTGCAGGGTGTAGCTTGCTAACAGCGCGCGCGTCCCTTGCTGCTGGGCGCGGTTACCGTCGATGGCGGCCCGCATGGCGGCGATTTCCTGACGCAACGCCGCGCGGCGGCTGAGAAACAGCTGCTGTTGCCCCAGTTGGATCTGCTGCACGGTTAAGGCAGGGTGTTCATCGCCGGGTAGTGTGGTGAACAGCGCCGCATCGGGCGTGGGCAGTTGCGGCAATGCATCCCGTTCGGCCTGCAGACGCGCCGCGCGCAGTTGGGCTTCCAATAATTGAATGCGCAGATTGTCGCGCTGGGTTTTGGCCGGCGTGGTGTCCAGTTCGGCCAGCACCTGCCCCCGCTGCACGCTGTCCCCTTCGCGGACATATAAATGCGCGACGCGCCCGGCGGCGGCGGGCTGTACCACTTTACGGTTGTCCGTGACGATCACCTTGCCGGAAACCGCGACGCCTTTATCCAGCGGCGCCAGGCCGGCCCACAGCAGCATACCGCCGAACCCCAGCAGCACCAGTATCAGGCCGTATTTGAGATAGCGCCCGGAGTCGGTGTGTAGCGGCAACACGGCGGGCGCTGACGCGGGGCGGGCCGCGGAGGATGTCGGCGGGTGGTTAACATGGGGCGGTGCTGACTCAGGGTGTAGAGACATGCGGTTCCTCGTGCAATAAAGGGATTCCGTGGTGCCACGCGCCGTGAAGGTAGCGTGGCCGAGAAATGCCCACAAATAGTGAAAATTAACGTTCGGGCGCAGCCTGGCGTGGCCCTTTGGCGTTATAGACCATGCTCAGGCCAGGAGAGAACGCCCCGGCGGCGGGCGGCGGCTTGCGTTTCGTCATCTGCTGTTGCAGTTTTTCCGCCGGGCCGAAGAAACTGACTTGTCCGTCACGCAGCGACAGCAGCTTATTGGCACAGCTAAGCAGGGCAGGTTTGTGGGTTATCAGGATCTGGGTGGCGCCCTGTTCCTTTAGCTGTGCGATCGCCGCCAGCAGCGCTTTTTCGCCTTCCTCATCCAGGCTGGCGTTGGGTTCGTCCAGCACCGTCAGCTTCGGTTGGCCGTAGACGGCCCGCGCCAGCGCCACCCGCTGCTTTTGCCCGCCGGACAGGCCGCTGCCGTTTTCGCCCAACGGTGTGTCGTAACCCTGGGGCAGACGGAGGATCAGATCGTGCACGCCGGCCAGGCGGGCGGCGGCGACCACCTGTGCGGCATCCGGCTGGCTGAAGCGGGCGATGTTTTCGGCGATAGTGCCGGCGAACAATTGCACGTCCTGCGGCAGATAGCCGATGAAACGGCCGAGATCGCCTTTGTCCCATTGGTGCATGTCGGCGCCGTCGAGCCGCACCTTGCCACTGAGCGCCGGTTGCGCGGCCACCAACAGGCGCGCCAGCGTCGATTTGCCGGAACCTGATGGGCCGATAACGCCCAGTACGTCCCCTGGCTCAAGGGCGAAGGCGATATTGCGCAGCACTGGCGTGCGGGCATGGGGCGGGGCGGCGTTGATTTGCTCAACCTGCAAGCGCCCCAGTGGTTCAGGCAGTTGCATACCGGGCGCGCGTTCGGGATAGGCGGCCAGCAGCACGCTGATTCGCTGCCAGGCCAGCCGTGCCTGCGACCATTGTTTCCACACCCCGATGAGTTGATCTATAGGGCTTAGCACCCGGCCGACCAAAATCGAACCGGCGATCATCATGCCGGGTGTGATTTCGCCCGCCACCGCCAGCAGGGCGCCAAGGCCCAGCATCAACGATTGCAGCGCCAGCCGCAGCGATTTGGTCAGTGCCGTTACGGTGGCGCTCTTTTCACTGGCCAAATTTTGTTGCTGCAGGAAGTACACGTGCTGGTCTAGCCAACGGGCGCGCAGGGCGGGCAACATACCCATCGCTTCGATGGCGTCGGCGTGGCGCAGATTGGCGTTGGCCTGTTGAGTGGCCTGAATGGCGATACGCCCGGCCTGTTCCAGCGGCTCCCGCGTCAGGCGCTGGTTGAGCCAGGCCAACAGGATCAGCACCGCAGCGCCGGCCAGCGCCATCACGCCCAGCCACGGATGCAGCAGGAAGATCACCAGCAGATAAACCGGGAACCACGGGGCGTCGAAAAAGGCGAACAGCGCGTTGCCGGTGGCGAACTGGCGCAGCGCGGTCAGATCGTTCAGCGCCTGCCCGGCGCGCGCCGGCTGCCCTTGCAACTGGCTGGCGAACGCGGCGTTGTACACCCGCTGGTTCAGCCGCATATCCATTTGGGTGCCCAGGCGGATCACCACCGCGCTGCGTACCCATTCCAGCAGCCCCATCAGCGCGAACAGGCCGAGCGCCATTGCCGTCAGCATGCCCAGCGTCATCGTGTTGCCGGAAGACAGCACGCGATCGTAAACCTGTAGCATGTAGATGGCTGGCGTCAGCATCAGCAGGTTGATCACCGCGCTGAACAGGCCTACGCCCCAGAACGCCTGGCGGTAAGCCGCCAGCGCGCCGAGAATTTCGTGGCGCGGCGAGGGGGAGGGCGGAGGAGAAAAACGTGTTTCCTTGCCGCTTGCAATACGCATAGGTCATCCATCTTGCAGGTTGCCGCTGGCGCACTGCGCCATGCCGCAACCGGTTGTCTGTTAAGCGCATCCGTTACACCTTGCGTTATTGCGGGTAATAACGGCAGCGATTACACTGAAACGCCGCCGCGGCCCGGTAACGTTGCGGACGCGGCGGCGTAGTGCCGGGCGGCTAAAAGCGGGTACTTTTAGCCGCTTTTCTTAGGCAGCCAGCAGGAGATCTGCGCTGTCGGCCACGCCCACCACGTCAACTGTGGTGCTATCGGCCGTCAAGGCGGCGGCGGTTGCAGCATAGGTTTCGAGCGTGGCGTTGGTATCAATACCCGCGGTTTCTAGCGAATCAAGAAGGTAGCTGACATCGCCGCGCATCAAACCGTAAATGACGTCATGCACATCGGTAACAATATCAGCCAGGCCATTGAAGGTGACTTCAAGCGATTGCAGAGAGTAACCCGTGCTGTTGCTCAACTGCAGATCTTCCCCGAAATCAAGGGAGTCAACGGTACCGGTCAGTGTATGGGTGGAAAATTCGTAGACCAGATCGCCTTCGGCAATAAATGCTGTCGTATTATTGACGGTGCTGGTGAGTGAGTATTGCGTACCGCCATATGTCGCGTTGGTTTCTCCCCAGAAACCGCCCGAGTTATTATCATCCACATTACCGGATGTGTGGTTGGAATCACCAAATAGCGTTGCCCATTCATCCAGGTATTCGGCAATCGTGTAGCTGGCAAAATCAGTGTCGTACTGAATGCTGAAACTCATGATTAATTCCTCTCACTAATTTAACAATGTGAAATGTAAAGCCTGTTGGCCCTACATCGAGTGGGCGGAGACAGTCTGAGTCGCGCCGCCCATTTCTTCGCTGTTCAGCAAAGAAAATCAGAAACGATATTCCACCCCGCCCTGAATTGTCCTTCCCCGGCCTAAGGTATAAGAGAGCGAATCGCCATAACTCACGATATACGCGCGGTTAGCAACGTTTTCTATGGAACCACGTAGGGTGAGCGTATCGGTGACTTTATAGTTGGCATACAGATCGATCAGGGTGTATTTCGGCCAGTCAGCAACGTAGAAAGCGCTGACGGCGCCGCTGGAACTCACTTCAGAGTGATCCTGATAGCCGCGGTTATATCTGAGCACCATGCCGAAATCGAGTTGGCGATCAAATGCGCGCCCCCCTAAGGTCAAAGAGCCGCGATCGCTTGGCAAATAGTTCAGATTACTGAATGGCGTGCTTTTTAATGTCGAATAGCGGCATGCCACGGTGTTATTTTCATACTCAACGGGATACCAATTATAGGCCTCACCGCCAAATTTTATTTTGTCACCCAGATAGGCGACTTTGGCGCAGAAATCGTTAAAGCCGATAATACGGGTATAGGTAAAGTCGACATAGAATGTTCCGGCGTCATAGTTAAGTTGATATTCCAGACCGCGGAAACGGGTTTTCACCAGGTTGTTTACGTAAGCGGCAGAGCCGGAGCTCACTAGCTCACCATAACCTGGCAACATGCGGTTAGTTGCCAGAGATGAATAATTATCGACGCGCGTGTCGAAGTAATTGACTTTGGCAACCAGACGATCCTCAGCGAGGAAGAGATCGGGATTTTGAATATTGAAACCCACTTCCCATGAGCGCGAACGTTCCGCCTCCAGATAAGGATTAGGATATTGCGTTGCTGAGCTGTGCGCGCTGCCTGAGGTCAGTGTCTCTGTGATGGCGGGTGGCCGCCAGGACTTTCCGTAATTGGCGAATAATTCCAGCCACTCAACGCCGGGTTTAATACCCAAGCCAAAGGTGGGCGATAATTTGCCTTCTTCCCGATCGACATCCCAGCTTTTAACATCCTGATAGGTACACGATGACATGCGTCTTTCATTGCACGGGTTTTTAATATTCCAGATATTCATACTGGTATTTCCGCGCAATCGATAGCGATCGTAGCGTATACCGCTTTCTAATCTCAGCCAGTTGTCATATTCATAAGTCAAATTAGTGAACAGGCTCGCCATCGTTCGGTTACCGGCGGGCGTCACGCCGACCATTGTCTCTTTGTTGGAATCACTGTTCGCTTTATCGTAGAAAATATCCAGGCCATAGTTGGCCTGTAAGCTATGTATGGCAGGAAGATGAAAATGCGAGGTGTTCTCCGCCTGAAATCCGTATGTTCTTAACTGAGTCCGGGCCTGGTAGCTGTTATCAGTTGATGTACTGGTGCTGTAGGTATCCGTATCGTCGTTAGTATCTACGTAATAGAATTTGGCTTTAAAATCGAGCCAGTCCTGGTTGTCAGGATGCAGGCTGTAATCTAACGCGGCGCTGCGCGACATCGCTTCGCTAAAGCCTGAACTGGTCCATCCCAGCGTGTAGGGGCTGCGGGTGTTGCCGGGTTCGGCATAAATAGCTGTGATCATGCTGGCACTTGGTGTAGAGGTTTGAGTCTGCAGGTAGCTGAGTTGAATCCGTTGATTAGCCGGCAGATTCCAGCCTATTTTGGCCAGGCGCGAGCGCATAGTGTAATTTGAGTCGAGAACTTTAGTGTGTTTAAGGGCGTTCTGTAGGCTGGATGTCGTGGTGCCAGTATTATAAACATCGCTGGTTGAGGTACGAATATCCCCGATATCGCCTTTGTTGCCTGGCCAGTAGTCGCCTAAATGGCGCTCGCTGGCGCCTACCAGAATATCGCCGGTTTCGCTGCCCAGCGCCAGAATGCCGCTGCCGATAAATTGCGTGTCGTTGTCACCGGTACTGGCATGCAGCCTGCCGCCGATCTCTTTGGTCGGCGGGAAGATAAAATCGCTGGCGCTAACGGTGTTGAAGGTGGCGATGCCGCCGAAGGCGCCGGCGCCGCCCATGCCGCTGGTGGCGCCTTTTTCGATGGTGACGCCGGAGAGCAATTCAGAGTCGATGTACATCTGGCCGTTGCGCTGGCCGTGGCCGCTTTTCTGAAAGTTCTGCCGCATGCCGTCGATGTTCATGTTGACGCGGCCATAGTCCTGAATGCCGCGAATATTGACCGACAGCGCCGGATCCTGCTGGCTAACGCTGGAGTAGACGCCGGCGGATTGTTCCAGCATATCGGCGGCATGGCGTGCCGGGCGGTTGTCCATTTGTTCGCGGGAGATCACGCTGATGGCGCGCGGTTGATCGTAGATCCAGTCGCCTTCATGTTCGATACGCGCGGCTTTGATGATGAGCGTTTGCTCCGCGGCACCCTTATTGGCCCGTTTGGATAAGGTAATTTGGCCGGTGGCGCTAATCTGGTAGTCCAGCGGGTTGTTACCGATCAACCGCCGCAGCGCCTGATTGATGGGGTAACGCCCTTGTAACGGCGTGGCCTGCATGCCGTCCAGCAGGCCGGATGTCGGCAACAGGATTTGCAGGCCGGCCTGCTCGGCGAAGCGCAACAGCGCACTGTTGAGCGGCTGTACGGGAATGGTGAACTCGGCCTGTTGCTCGCCGTGCGCTGTGGCCGCTGTGGGTTGTTCGGCCCTGGCATAAGAAAACGGGACAAGTGTGCTGAACGCCATCCCGATAGCCAGCGCAAGCCGGCTGATTGTTAGTGTAATTTGCTGTGAAGTCTGCATTTTATGCGCGCTCTTGGTAAAAAGGCTCGTGAACCGATTGCGGGTAAAAAATCACCCGCTAAGGTTTAAACTCTCAAAACGAGAATGATAATAAAAATCATTCCATAGTTACCAAGACGAAGATAATGACAAAAACCGTAAAAGAATTTTACTGGTCGGATGAGATTGTGGGCGGAGCAATGAATGCCGCTGGCTGCGTTCGGCAACCGGAAGGATAAAGCGGCGGCGGAGTGCTTGCGCCACGCCCTGCAAACGGGGATAAGCGCCACCTGCGGGCACCCGCGCACTATTGCGGGATACAGCCTAATACAGCACGATAAGCCCCGGCAGCGTCAGTTGCCTGGCGCCCAGTTCGTGGCTAATGGCGGCCAGAGCGTTATCCAGATCGCCAAGGGAAAACACACCGCTGATTTGGCGCTGCTGCAAGCGTGCGCCGCGGACGATCACTTTGCCGCGATGATAACGGTTGATCCGCGCGATAACCTCCGCCAGCGGTTGTTGATGAAATATCAACAGCCCGCGCCGCCAGTCGCCGGCGTCGTGGCTATTCCAACTGGCGATCCGTTTCAACCCCTGATGCGCGTCGTATGTGGCGGCCTGCTGTTCCTGTAGAACCAGTGATTGCGCCCCGGCCGCCACTTGCACGCTGTGTTGCGCCACCCCGACGGTGGTGGCGTTATCGTCGTACTGCACCATAAACTGCGTGCCGAGCGCCTGGGTTACGCCGTTATCGGCCGCCACCCGAAAGGGGCGCGGTTCGCTTGGCGAGAGCGGCACCACGGTGAACCAGGCGTTGCCGCGCAGCAGCCTGACGCGGCGTTCAGCGCCGCTATACTCAAGGGCGACGGCTGTGTCGCTGTCCATATCAACTTGGCTGCCGTCTGGTAGGCGAAGGTGGCGGGTTTGCCCGCTGGCGGTGTGATAATCGGCGTGGATGTCCACCCAGGCGCCCGGCCCCCACAGCACGCCGGCGCAGAGCGCCAACAGCGCACAGGCAGCGATGCTCCAGCGCACCGGGGCGCGGCGCGGCCGAGGGGCGACGGCGGCCCGCAGCTGGTTTTGCTGCTCGCCGTTGAGCGCGCCTAACGCTTGCCACAGTGCCTGAGCTTGCTTCAGCGCGGGGTGATGGCGCGGATCCTGTGCCAACCAATGTTGCAACGCCTGTTGCTGCGCAGCGTCTGGGCTGGCTTCGGTCAATTTTAGCGCCCATGCGGCGGCCTGTTGCCTGATCTCTGTGGGGTAATCGTTCATCATGTATAGGCTTGGTGAAATAAGGGTCTCTTATTATGTTGACGTCTGGGAACGGAAAAACCGTAAAATTTATGCAATTAATTTAAATGACGCGCAGCATCGCCGCCAGCGCACTGGCGAGATGTTTCTCTACCGTACTGACGGAAATGTTCAATTGCCGGGCAACCTGTTGCTGTGTGAGGTGCTCCAGCCGGTGCAGCAAAAATATCTGCTGCGTGCGTTCGGGCAACTGCGCAAGCACCTGCGCCAGCAGCGCCAACTGCTGCTGGTTAATGGCCATCTGCTCCATCTGCGGCCGGCGATCGGGCAGGGCGTCCAGCGCCGCTTCTCCGTCGTTGGCCGGCGGCTGCATTTGCCAACGCGCTTGATAGCGTTGGTGATCCAGCACCAGGTTATTGGCGGTTTTAAACAAATAGGCCTTTTTATCGCTGATATCCTCGTTTTGTTCCAGCCGTTGCGCCAGGCGCAAAAAGCATTCCTGTAGCAGATCGGCGGCCAGATGAGGATCGCGAACTTTACGCGTCAAATATCGTTGTAGTGCCTGCGAATAATGACTGAAAAGGTGTTTTAGATCCGTCTCCGACATCTTTACGCCCTGCCAGACCGGGGTCTGACGCTAGAGGTTGGTTTAAATGATAATTATTATCATAAAAGGCCGAGCCGATAAATGGGCGGGCACAGCTATCGTTTGTTGTCGGTAGTGCGGGGCGTTGGCGCACGGCCGGCAGCCGTGCGCCTTGCGCTTAACGGAATGGGGGTTCGTTGAAGGTGCGCAGCTTGCGTGAGTGCAGGCGCTCGCCTTCGGCGCGCAGCAGATCGATCGCGCAGATACCGATCTGCAAGTGCTCGGAAATCGCGCCTTCATAGAAGCGGTTGGCCTGGCCGGGGAGCTTTATTTCACCGTGCAACGGCTTGTCGGAAACGCACAGCAGCGTGCCGTAGGGCACCCGGAAGCGGTAGCCCTGGGCGGCAATGGTGGCGCTTTCCATGTCCACCGCCACGGCGCGGCTCAGGTTAAAACGCAGCGCTGAAGCGGAGTAGCGCAGTTCCCAGTTGCGATCGTCGGTGGTGACCACCGTGCCGGTGCGCAGCCGCTGTTTGACCTCTTCGCCCGGCATGCCGCTGATGGCTTTGGTGGCGTCGTACAGCGCACGCTGCACCTCGGCGATGCTCGGGATTGGGATATCCGGCGGCAGAACCGAATCCAGCACGTGATCGTCACGCAGATAGGCGTGCGCCAGCACATAATCGCCAATCGTTTGGCTTTCGCGCAGGCCGCCGCAGTGGCCGATCATCAGCCAGGCGCTGGGGCGCAGCACCGCCAGGTGATCGCAGATGGTTTTGGCATTGGACGGGCCAACGCCGATGTTGATCAGCGTGATCCCCTGGCCGTTGGCGGCGATCAGGTGATAAGCCGGCATCTGGTGGTTTTTCCACGCCAGATCGGATACCGCCTGTTCGGGGGCGGCGGTGTCCGCCGTGATCAGATTGCCGCCGGCGCAGGACAGCGCCTGGTAAGGGCTGGCGGGATCGGCGATCTGGCTGCAGGCCCAGCGCACAAACTCATCCACATAGCGCGTGTAGTTGGTAAACAGCACGAACGGCTGGAAATGTTCGGCCGGCGTGCCGGTGTAGTGGCGCAGCCTGGCCAGTGAAAAGTCACTGCGTAGCGCATCGAAATGCGAAAGCGGGAACGGACCGGTGGGGTGCAACAGGCCATCGGCGGTTTCATCGCCAATCTGCGCCAGTTCGGTGGTGGGGAAATGCTGCGCCAGCCCGGCGCTCATTGAACGATCCAGGCTCAGGTTGGAACCGTCGATAACGTAGGGGAACGGGATCTCCAACTGTGAAGGCACCACCTCAATCGTGGCGGCGTATTCGTCTTGCAGCATGGCCAACTGTTCCGCCAGATAATGGCGGAACAGCTCTGGCCGGGTAATGGTGGTGTTATAACTGCCAGGGTGGGTGAAACGGCCATAGGCGCGGGTTTTCTTTTGGCTGGGGGAGGTGCCGTCCCAGCTCACCTTCAGCTCTGGATAAACGAACAATCCTGCGCGCCGTGCCTGTTCATCGGGCAATGTGCCGTGGCTAATAAATTCCCCAATGGCCGCACGGAGCGCTTTAACTGAAGCGTTGTACATCGCCTCCAGTTTATCAAGCGCCTGCGCCACCGTGAGGTGACTGCCGGATAGGCTGTTGTTCATGTTTTCTCCTGTTTATCCTTTTTGTCCTGAATCAGTGCCAGGCTAACGTAGGCGATATTTCGCACAATCTGTTGTGGGGACTCGCTTAGATAGTATGTCATGGCTCCGGGCTAAGGAAAGGCATGAATAGCACACCGTTGCCGCGCTGCAGGCGCTGCTAAAAATGTGAGGCAGCGCTGATTTCTCTGCGTGCGCTGAAGAAAGGGCGTGGCTTGTTGATAAAAATCAAAATAGCTTTCTTTCGAAATGTTATCACCTTCATATGAAATAAGGGGGCGATAATGATTTTCAACATCCAGCGTTATTCCACACATGACGGCCCCGGCATCCGAACCGTCGTGTTTTTGAAAGGATGCTCGCTGGGTTGCCGCTGGTGCCAGAACCCGGAAAGCCGTTCGGGCAAGCAAGAAGTGCTGTTCGATGCGCGTTTGTGCATGGCGGAGTGCGATCTGTGCCAGCGTGCGGCACCCGGCGCCATTGAGCGGCTGCCGGCGGGCATGATTATCCACCGTGAGCGCCTGGAAGCGCCGCATTTCGCGCAACTACAAAGCTGTTGCCCAACCCAGGCGCTGAGCGTGTGCGGCGAAACGGCAAACGTCGACAGTATTATGGCAACCGTGCTGCGTGATAAACCCTTCTACCAGCGCAGCGGCGGCGGCATCACGCTCTCCGGCGGCGAGCCGTTTATGCAGCCGGAGTTGGCGCGGGCGCTGCTTCAGCGCAGCCGCCAGCAGGGCATCCATACCGCCGTGGAAACCTGCCTGCACGTGCCCTGGGCCTACGTTTCGCCTTCATTACCCTATATCGATCTGTTCCTCGCTGATTTGAAACACGTCGACGGCAAAATCTTCAAACAATGGACCGGCGGCTCGGCCAAACGCGTGATGGAAAATTTACGCCGTGTCGCCGCCAGCGGCAAACCGCTGGTGATCCGCGTGCCGCTTATCCCCGGCTTTAACGCCGATGCTGCCTCGGTGCGGGCGATAACCGATTTTGCGACCGGGGAGTTGGGCGCCCGCGACATTCATTTTCTGCCTTACCACACCCTGGGGAAAAACAAATACCAACTGCTTAACCAGCCATACCTGGCGGCGGATAAGCCGCTTGACGATCCTGAACTGCTTGCCTTTGCTGAACGCTATGCAAGCACGCAGGGGTTAGCCGTGACACTGAGAGGATAGCGCTATGGTCACCCTGAACCTGGAAACCCTGAGTGAGCGTATCAAGGCTCATAAAAATGCACTGATTCATATTGTCAAACCGCCGGTTTGCACCGAGCGGGCGCAACACTACACGGCCGCCTATCAGGCCAATATGGATAAGCCGGTGCCGGTGCGCCGCGCACTGGCGCTGGCCAGCCATTTATCCCAGCGCACTATCTGGATCAAACATGACGAATTGATCGTCGGAAACCAGGCCAGCGAAGTACGCGCCGCACCGATTTTCCCCGAATACACCGTGGGCTGGATTGAGCAAGAAATTGACGAACTGGCCGACCGGCCCGGCGCCGGTTTCTCCGTCAGCGAAGACAACAAACGCGTACTGCATCAGATCTGCCCGTGGTGGCGCGGCCAGACGGTGCAGGATCGCTGCTATGGCATGTTTACCGACGAGCAAAAGGCTCTACTGGCTACCGGTATCATCAAGGCCGAAGGGAACATGACTTCCGGCGACGCCCACCTGGCAGTGAACTACCCGCTGTTGCTGGAAAAAGGGCTGGACGGCCTGCGTGAAAAAGTGGCCGAGCGCCGTTCGCGCATCAACCTGACGGTGCTGGACGATTTGCATGCGGAACAGTTCCTGAAGGCGATAGATATCACCTTTGCCGCGCTGAGCGAACATATCGAACGCTATGCCGCACTGGCGCGGGCCCAGGCGCAAAGCGAGCCGCGGCCCGGTCGTCGCGATGAGCTGTTGCTGATTGCCGAGAACTGCGAACTGATCGCCCACCAGCCGCCGCGCACCTTCTACCAGGCGTTGCAGTTGTGTTACTTCGTGCAACTGGCGCTGCAAATTGAATCCAACGGCCACTCGGTGTCGTTTGGCCGTATGGATCAGTATCTCTACCCGTACTACCGCCGTGACGTTGAGCTGACGCAGACGCTGGCGCGTGAAAGCGCCATTGAAATGCTGCAAAGCTGCTGGTTGAAGTTGCTGGAAGTGAACAAAATCCGCTCCGGCTCGCACTCGAAAGCATCGGCCGGCAGCCCGCTGTACCAGAACGTAACCATCGGCGGGCAAAATCTGGTCAACGGCCGCGCGCAGGATGCGGTTAATCCGTTGTCCTATGCCATTCTGGAGTCGTGCGGGCGTTTGCGCTCCACCCAGCCGAACCTGAGCGTGCGCTATCACGCCGGCATCAGCGACGATTTCCTCGATGCCTGCGTGCAGGTGATCCGCTGCGGCTTTGGCATGCCGGCCTTCAATAATGACGAGATCGTTATCCCGGCGTTTATCGGCCTGGGAGTGGAACCGGAGGACGCCTACCAGTATGCCGCCATCGGCTGTATCGAGACGGCGGTTGGCGGTAAGTGGGGCTACCGTTGCACCGGGATGAGCTTTATCAACTTTGCCCGGGTGATGCTGGCCGCCCTTGAAGGTGGGAAAGACGCCACCAGCGGCAAGGTGTTCCTGCCGCAGAACTGTGCGCTGTCACAGGGTAACTTTGCTGATTTCGATCAGGTGCTGCAGATGTGGGACCGGCAAATCCGCTACTACACGCGCAAATCGATTGAAATCGAATACGTGGTGGATACGGCGCTGGAAGAGAACGCACACGATATCCTGTGTTCGGCACTGGTGGATGACTGCATCGAACGCGGCAAGAGCATCAAGCAGGGGGGCGCCAAATATGATTGGGTTTCCGGCCTGCAGGTGGGCATCGCCAACCTGGGCAACAGTTTGGCGGCGGTGAAGAAACTGGTATTTGAACAGGGCATTATTGGCCAGCAACAGTTGGCGCAGGCGTTGGCTTGCGATTTCGATGGCCTGACCAATGAACAGTTGCGCCAGCGCCTGATGAACAACGCGCCGAAGTACGGCAACGATGAGGACAGCGTCGATCAACTGCTGGTTCGCGCTTACCAGACTTACATCGATGAGCTGAAAAAATACCATAATCCCCGCTATGGGCGCGGGCCGATTGGCGGCGGTTATTACGCCGGCACCTCGTCGATCTCCGCCAACGTGCCGTTCGGCGCCGCGACCATGGCCACGCCGGACGGGCGCAAGGCCCACGCGCCATTGGCCGAAGGGGCCAGCCCGGCTTCAGGCACCGATCATCTGGGCCCGACGGCGGTGATCAATTCCATTGGCAAGTTGCCAACCGGATCGATCCTGGGCGGCGTCCTGCTCAACCAGAAGCTTAACCCCGCCACGCTGGAATACACCGGCGATCGGCAGAAGCTGATGGCGCTGCTGCGCACCTTCTTTGAAGATCATAAGGGCTGGCATATCCAATACAATATCGTTTCACGGGCCACGCTGATTGAAGCGAAGAAACACCCGGACCAATACCGCGATTTGGTGGTGCGCGTGGCCGGCTATTCGGCGTTCTTTACCGCGCTCTCGCCGGATACCCAGGACGATATTATCGCTCGTACAGAACACACGTTGTAAGGGCGCCGCCCCAACGGTTGCAGCGCCGGGTACCGCCGGCGCTGCCTCGTTTTCTTGCGCGGTTCTGATATAGTGTGCACCATTCGAATAATGGGTTATCAGCGCCTATGAACGCACGTCAGCAAAATATTCTGCAGGTGGTTAATCAACGTAAAAGCGTCAGCGTTAATGAGCTGGCGCAGCTTTCCGGTGTCTCGGCCGTCACCATCCGCCAGGATCTCAATGCGCTGGAGCGCAACCATTATCTTAAACGAGAGCATGGTTTTGCCGTCGCGGTGGAAAGCGATGACGTAGACACGCGCATGCAGAATAACTTTCAACTGAAGAAATCGTTGGCGGAATATGCCGCCTCGCTGGTGGAGGACGGCGAATCGGTGTTCATTGAAGGCGGCAGCGCCAATGCGCTGTTGGCGCGCTACCTGGCCGATGTGCGCGATATCACCATCGTGACCGCCAGCCACTATATCGCCCGGCTGTTGAAGGATACGGCCTGCGATGTGATTGCCTTGGGCGGCCACTATCAAAAACACAGCGAATCGGTGGTCGGGCCGCTAACCCGCAGCGGCATCCAGCAGGTGCACTTTCATAAGGCGTTTATCGGCATTGACGGCTTTCATGCCGACACCGGTTTTACCGGGCGCGATATGATGCGCTGCGATGTGGTCAGCGCGGTGTTGGATAAGGGCATCGAAACCATCGTGCTGACGGATTCCAGCAAGTTTGGCCTGATCCAGCCATACCCCCTTAGCGCTGGGCGCCCGATCGGCCGGGTGATCACCGACGGCGGCCTGGCCGCCGGCTACCAGCGCCAATTGGCGGAGCTTGGTATCCGCTGCGATCTGGTCAGCGCCGAATAGCCGCCGGCGTTTTCAGGCGTGCGGCTATGTTCTTTGAAGCCAGTTCACGATCGCCTGGTTGACGAAGGCCGGTTGCTCAAGCGTGGAAACGTGGCCGCAGACGGGCACGGTAATCAGCGTTGCGCCGGGAATGGCGCCGGCGATTTCTTGCGCGGCCTCCGGTGGCGTCAGCCGGTCAGAATCCCCCACCAGCACTAAACTCGGGCATGCAATCTGCGGTAACAACGGGCGCGAATCCACGCGGCTCATAATCGCGCGCTGTTGGCGAATAAAGCCCGCTGGCCCCACATCCTGTGCCATCTCGCGCATGGCGGTGCGTAACACTTGATCTTCCAGCCGCGAAGGGTGTACGCAAAAACGGTACGCATCCTCAATAAGGGTTAAAAACGCGCCCTCGCCGGCGGCCTGAATTTGCTGTTCGCGGGACTGCCTGGCTTCTGGCGTGTCCGGGCGGGCGGAGGTATCCAGCAGGATCAGGCGTTGCACGCGTTCCGGCGCCTGGCGAAGGATCTCAAAGGCCACGTAACCGCCCATCGACAGCCCCAGCAGAATAAAGCGCGCCGGGGCGGCGGCCAGTATGCGCCTGGCGATGGCGGGGAGAGAGTCATCCTGCGATGAGTTGGCGATCATCACCGGCGCGTGCTGCCAAAGCACATGGGTTTGCTGCTGGTAAAGCCTTGGCGAGCCTAGCAGGCCGGGAATAAAAACGAAGGGCAACATAGGGATAGGTTCTCCTTTACGCACTCGAGGTTTCGGCCGCCGGGGGGCGGTGGACGTTGTACGTCAGCCCATATATACCCCAAATAATTCGCGTTAGAGGACAAAAACGCAAACGGGTTTGTTGAACAGCGATAGCGCTGGCCCGAAGGGGCAAGGCCCAGGGATGTACCGAGTAACCAAGCCAACACACCTGCAACTTGCAGTATGAAGGGTAGACCTTTTATAAAAGAACTGATTAGATTTATTTTAATGTGTCATTCAGGGGTTAACAAAAATATGGAGATAATTATCCGGGGCGGTGAGCCGGAAGATGCTCAAAGTTACCAACGGATTTACAGTCACCCAACGCTGTATGCCAATACGCTGCAACTGCCGTACCCATCGGTAGCGCAGTGGCGCAATAAGCTGGCGCAAAACGAAAGCATTGGTCGGGTCAGCTTTGTGGCGGAAGTAGAAGGTCGGGTGGTGGGGGATATCACGCTATTTACCAACAACAACCCCAGAATACGGCACGTGGTCGGGCTGGGTATCGGCGTCGATCCGGCGTTCGCCGGCCGTGGGGTGGGTTCCAAACTGTTGGCAACCGGCATTGATTATGCCTTCAATTGGCTTGCCGCCGTGCGCATGGAGCTTGAAGTGTTTACCGATAACGAAAGCGCCATCGGCCTGTACCGGAAATTTGGTTTTGCGGCCGAGGGCGTGCAGCGCCAAGCTGCCTTCAGGAACGGGCAGTATTGCGATGTGATGCTGATGGCCAAACTCAAATAACGCCGGGCGCCAGGTTTTTCATCGGCGCCTGGGGCCTTAAAAGTATTTTTCCTGCAGCGCCTTCGCACTCATGGGGTAACCGAAATGCCACCCCTGCACGGCCGCATTGGGGCTGTGCTGGCGGATGTATTCCGCCTGTTCTGGCGTTTCAACCCCTTCGACGGTAACGCTGGTGTTGAAGTCGGCGGTCAGATTAAACAGCAAATCGACGATTTTGGCATTGACCGAACCGGTACCGATGGCGCTGGTGAACATTTTGTCTATCTTCAGGGTATCGAAGGGCAGGCTGGAAAGGTACGACAGGTTACAATAGCCGGTGCCGAAATCGTCCAGCGCGATGCGGTATCCTTCTTGCCGCAGCGCGTTTAGCTTGTCCGCCAGTTCGGCATGCGTCGCCGTTGATCGCTCGGTCACTTCCAGCATAATTTGCCGCCGGCATAGGCCATATTTCTCCACCTGGGTATTCAGATAGTTGCGGAAATCGTCGTCCAGCACGTCCGAAATATCAAGATTGATACTGACGTAAAACGCCGGGTGCTTTTGCAAAACAGCCTGCAGTTCGGCCAGCGCCCGGTCGGTGACCTGGTGGGTAATTTCATTGATGATCCCCTGTTGCTCCGCGATCGGGATAAAAACGTCCGGCGAGATGGGTTCTTTGCCTTTGTTGTTCCACCTGACCAGCGACTCCACGCCGATGATCTGCATTCTTTTCATACATACGATGGGTTGATACTCAAGGTAGAGCTCGTGTTTTTTCACCGCGTGCAGCAGTTGGCGGCACAGCAAACTGCTGCGCTCCATCAACAGGAAAAACAACATGGATACGCCGCCGCCGATGGCGGCGCCGGCTAACACGATAGCCACAATGATGCCCGGTTTCAGAGCCAGGATCCCGGAATCATTGAGGCGAGCGTAGACACAGACATCATGGGTGCTACTGCACCGGTGCTGCTGCCGGTATTGGTTATACCAGGCACTGGGCCGGGTTAATACATCGGGGTGTATCGCTCCAAATGATTGATAGACATGGCCGTTATCAGGCGATGTCAACAGCGCGCTGTAACCGCGCATCGGTAATGTGAAGCGTTGAAATGCGCTGGGGGAGGTAAATACGGCGATATCATAACGGCTGGCGATGTCGGTTTGTATTCTGGCGTCAAACAACCCGGTTACGCCGCTCCATAAGCGCATACCGTCTGCCTGGTGCATATCCGCTTTCGGCAGGGGAATTGGGGGATCGATTATGCCGCGTACTGCGGTGCAGACTAATGCATTATTTTTGAGGCGGCCGATATCGTGCAGATAATGCGCGTTAAAAACCTGGTAACGCAGTTGGAAAATATCTTCGGGCGAACAGGGGCTGAACGTATAGGTGTGTACATCTTCAATGCTGGTCATCGATTCGGTAACCACTTCATCCGCCCGGGCGATAATGCTATCGGCATAGTCATTGACTTTGCTCTGATCCAGCATCGCGATTGATATTTGGCAGACAAGCAGCATACAAAATGCGCCTACCAGAATACTGGCAATGGTCATCATCCATGCTTTGTAGTTCATTGCTTTCATTTTTATCCTCAAGGCTAAGCACATTGCAGATGCGAAGCGAGCCGTGATCGGGCCGAAAGCCGGGGTGGATGGTGTTGGTTGCTGCCGTATTAGCCTGCCGCCTTTCTCTGATCATTCGTCACCCGTCGCCTCGCCATACACGATGAGCGAAAGTGTTGCCTGGTAATTATTCGAAGCGTTTGTTTTCGTTTTTTAGAATTTTCAGCACGCTGATAAACAGTATAGAAACTGATGGGCGTATTGTGCGAGAGGGCCCAGTGTTGTGGGTTTAAAAATGAGCATTTCCATTTTTATATGGGCGTTTTTTGTTCAATAATCCGTTTTTTGCCCCCGTGCTTTGATGAATAAATTATACTTTTCATACGGATTAATATATTTAATCTAATGATTTTATTGTTGATTGTTGTCAATGAGAGTGGCTTTTCATCAGGTGTTGGTTTTATTTTTTGTGTTTCCAGCGGGGGAAGGGCATAGGCAACTGGGGGTTATAGATAACGCCGGTGTTATGGTGAAAGAGATCCTTTCTCTCTACATTGACGAAACCGTACTCTGCCGCCACCAGCGTAAAGGGAATTGCCTTAATCGTACTGTGTTTCTTTGCGGCCATTGCGCACGGCAATTGTCAGGGCCGAAGGCCCGGCCCCGACACCCCGGCCTGCGCTTAACATGGCCTGCCCGCTGCGCGGGTACCCTCGCCGCGTCCCCGTCGCCGGGCGGGTCGGCTACGACAAACCTCCCTGTTTGTCTCGCCTCAATCGTCCGTCCTTGGACGATTGCCCCTGGCAACGGTGCCTTGCTCGGCAGCCCAAGATGCGCGCTAAACGTCAACCCCCCAATCTATCGTAACCGGGCAATCTAACCTTCGGCTTTGACATAAGTTAACCCCAAAAACAACGCATTTGGTGGGTGGGGCACCGGGGTTGAAGCCATTGAAGGCGCCGAACGGCGAAACGTAGCATAGGCGAAACCGCCAGGACGGCGGTTTCAGGCGAGTTATTCCAAAACAGCGCCTAATAAACAACGTGAAACTTATCTTCGCACTGTTTAATCGTCGCCATAAATGTCCCCAATGGCGCATTTTCTTTGGCGATCACAACCCCCGAGCTGCGTGAATTTTTCATTTTGCTGTTTTGTTGCTCACCATGATCCGTCGTGGTTATTTCAACCTGCACGTTTTCATCCGTTTTGGCCGCGCCGGCGGGATAAACATAATAGAGCTGCTGCGGATCGTTGATGCCGTAAGTAGACTGCCTTTGAAGACTATAGCCCTGTTTACTGAAAGCGCGTTCCAGGCAAATTCTTAAATCTATAGAAGATTTCCCAGATTGCAGCGACGTCAATTGGCTTTTGCCATTAAACGGACTGATTGCCATGCAGCCACAGAGCAGAAAGGGAATAATGGGTACCAGGGTTTTATAAAACATGGTGGGTCACTCCTTGAAAGTTCCACGGGATAGTAACCCTTGCGATGTTTTTTGTAAAAACGTTGTGGAGGCTGTGCAGCCGTAGATAACGCATAGTAAACCTGGCTATGTTGGCTGAGCCGGCCAGGCCGGAATAATGCGGTGTTATTCCGGCGGCGGGTTTACAAGGCGTAGAGCGTTAATTCCATGCGTGGCGCGGTGGGTTGATGTTGTTCAGGTAGTAGTTGCCGACGTGGAAGTATTTCCAACGCACCGGATCGTGCAGCGTGTGGGTGCGGGCATTGCGCCAGTGGCGGTCAAGGTTATATTCGGCAAGCGTAGCGCGCGTGCCGGCCAGCTCAAACAGCTTATTCCCGGCCAAAACGGCGATCTCGGTGGTGAGCACCTTGGCTTCGGCAGTGCCGACAGCGGCCTCGGCCACTGTTTCTTCATTCGGTGTGGCCAGCGCAGTATCGATCAACTGACCAGCGCGCCATAGCAACGCTTCGGCCGCGTGCAGGCGAATTTTAAGATCGCCGATGGCGGCAATGGTAAACACATCGTCGGCGGCTCGCGTTTGGCCACTGTCGATCCAGGGGCGAGATTTTTCACGCACAAAACTCAGGGTGTCGGCGATGGTGCCGCGGGCGATACCCGCGTCAACCGCCGCCTGGATGATTTGCGAAATCGGCCCGGCGGCGGTTGGGCGATCGAATGCTTGCCATACCGGGATGACGCGGTCGCGCGGCGCGCGGACGTTATCAAGGATAACCGTGCCCGAAGCGGTGGTGCGCTGCCCAAAGCTGGACCAGTTGTTTATCACCTTCAACCCTGGCGCATCGCGTTCGAGGATAACCAAATGTGGTTTGCCTTCGGCATCCACTGCCACGACATGAACGATGTGCGCCAGCAGCGCGCCGGTGGCGTAAAACTTCTCACCGTTGACCACCACCTCATCGCCTTCCTGGCGCAGGGTCGTTTTGAAATCGGCCACGGTAGCCGAGCCTTTTTCAGAAAAGGCATTGCCCCAACGCAGCCCCTGCAATACGCCGGCCAACAGCGTTTTTTTCTGGCTCTCGCTGCCGTCGGCAATTAAGTGGGCTACCCCGGCCAGATGGTTTTGCGGTATCTGCCCCAGAGCGGAATCCGCAGCGGAAACGGTGGCGATAACCCGAGCCAAAGTGGCATAAGACACTTGCGCACCGCCATAAGCTTTCGGCACGTTGATGCCCCAAAGGCCGCTTTGCGAGAAGGCTTCCAATTCGGCTATCGGCAACAGCCCCTCGCGATCGCGGCGTGCGGCGCCGCTGGCGAATTGCGCCGCCAGGCGTTCCGCGACGGCTATCGCTTCGGCATCGCTGGTAATAACGTGGGCAGGCGTGGTTGGGCGCGGTAAGGGCGAAAACGGCTCGGTGGAATTGACATGGACTTCAGGCGTGGCGGGTTTGATCTCTTCGATGATAGTCATGGGTTCTTCCTTACACGGCGATGGCTAAAATGCAGGGCGGATTAATGGCTATCGTAGCAACAGAGTCTTGCGGCCTATATATTAATTATAGATATGATTATTTATTTTCCTGGCGGGTAATGTGAAGCCCAGCGAGAGGGCGCCTGACCGTTGTCGTTAGGAAATAGCATGTATCTATATATTTCCAAAATAAAATTATTATTTTCACAATGATTTTCTACGCTGAATTTATACCATTAGAGGCGTAGCATTGATTTATGTCATTTTTCTTAATGTCGCAGGGGGTATCTTTAAAATGTGCCTGATGCGTAGTGGTGATTTAAATCGCATTAGCCATCGGCCCGGTTTTTCTATTTGTGGATGCGTTTTTTTGACTGTGCGTGTTTTTACTTTAAAGCACCGTGAAATTTATTCCCTTATTCAGTCTGCCTTCCCCGTATACCTCGTCATACGTCAATTGCCGCCGTGCTGAACCTGAAGTATGAAGTATGAAGAATGTAGCTATCACTCGTGAGGCTCCCGCTAGCGCGCAAATATTGTTGCGCAAAAGCGTCCCTTTCGCGTTCTGAGCGTGATATAGCCCCGGTGAAAATAATAATAATACGGATTCGCTTTGCGCGATATTTTTGCCTCAACGAGTCTATCACCAGCATGACAGAGATTAATGGGTATGGAGTATGAAACCAGCAACAGATAATACAGTGCGGCTTTCCGCACTGGCCAATGACCGGATATTACCGCTCATCATCAGGCTGGCGTTGCCGACCATTATCGGCGTGAGCGTCAGCGCCTTATATCAAATTCTAAATGCGTTTTTTATTGGCTGCCTGGGAACACAAGCCATTGCGGCAATGGCGTTGACCTTTCCCTTTGCGATCGCCGTTTCCTGTATTGGGCTGTGTTTCGGCACCGGCGTGGCCTCTTTTATTTCCCGTTATCTGGGGGCAGGGGACAATCAACGGGCAGGCCAATATGCGCTCTCTTCGCTAGCGCTGGGCGCTGTCTGCGCCATCGTGTTATGCGTGTTCATTGAATACTTTTCGCTACAGATTTTTTCCTATATGGGGGCGGCGAATGAAACCCTGGCGTTATCACAGCGCTATTTGCGTTGGCTGTTGGTGGGCTATGTGCTGGTGGTGATCAATATGACCAGCGGTTTTATCGCGCGGGCCGAAGGGAATACCCGTTTTAGTATGTACACGCAGCTTGCGGCCTTTATTTGCAATGGGCTGTTGGATCCGGTGTTCATCTTTTACTATCGTTTTGGGATCGAAGGCGCCGGTATCGCCACGCTGATCGGCCAGTGTGTTTCTGTGGCCATGTATATGGCGTATTGGTCCTCCGGGCGCAGCCTTATTAATCTGAAGGCTGGGTTAACCTCGGCCAGGGAGCTATGCGGTATCGTCAGGGTGGGGTTCCCCAGCGCATTGAACGCGTTGCTGCAGGTGCTTTCTATCGCTTTTCTTAACCGTGTCGCCATGCACTATGGCGAAACGGTGGTGGCCGGCGTCGGTATTGCCTCCCGGCTGTTGATGGTGGCTGCACTGCCGTTAAACGGTTTGTGCATGGGGGCGCAGGCGATTGTCGGCTATAACCTCGGGGCCGGCAAGGTGCAGCGTGTCCACAGCGTGATCAAGACGTTATCGCTGTTTTCATGCGGCGCGGCGCTGCTATATACCCTTATTTGCTTTTTCTTTTCCCGGCCGATGGCGGCGTTTTTCTCTGCCGATCCACAGGTTATCGGCGTTGCCGCACTGGCCATCATCATTTTCCACCTGTCGATGCCGTTTATTGCTCTGCAACAGGTGTGTCTGATGTACTTTCAGTCGCTGGGCGTTGCCAAAACGGCGCTGTACATCTCACTGCTGCGCTACGTTGTGCTGACGGTGCCGTTGCTGTTGGTGCTGCCCTGGTATTGCGGCGTATTCGGTATCTATTACGCGGTGCCGCTGGCGGATGCCATCACCGGCTGCCTGTGCATTGCCATCCTGTGGCTACAGCTCATGCGGCTGAAGGCGCAGTTTGCCCCGTCTGAACGTTGTGCGGGCTAACAAAAGCGTTTTTACGCTAGGCAAACGTCGGCCAGGGATTTAGTGGTAGCGCGCCCAGCCGTTGGGTGCGCTCCTGGAGAAAAACATGCCTGAACTGTCTGCGTTGTTCGCGTTTGGCCTGGTGGCGTTGGGGATGGTGCTCACCTCTGGCCCCAATATGGTGTATCTGATTTCACGGTCGATCTGCCAGGGCCGCACGGCCGGGCTGATTTCGCTGGCGGCGTAGCGCTGGGCTTTGTTTTCTATATGCTTTGCGCGGCGTTCGGCATCACGGCGCTGGTGATGGCCGTTCCCTATGCCTACAATACGTTGCGCATTGGCGGCGCGCTGTACCTGCTTTATCTGGCCTGCAGATTGCCATTAGCGTGAGCGTTAACGCGCTGATCGCCGTGAGCGCAGGGGCTATCGCAGGATTTCTCGCCGGCCGGCCGCTGTGGATAGTGCTGCAGCGCTGGCTGATGGGCACGGTATTGGCGGCCCTTGCCGTGCGGATGCTCGCCGACGCTCGGCGTTAGCCTGCCGCCGCTATGCCAGTGCGGCGCTGAACCATTATGGCGTCGACGGCGGAAAAAGTTTCACCCATTTTGCACTGTTCGGGTGCATTTGATGCCTTGTGGTGCTCTGCACGGGCCGTAGCGCGTTCGGGCCGTTATTAATATTTGTTTGATTGTATTAATAAAATTAACGTTGCTAATGAATGGCATAGTTCATGCTTAAACTCTCTTGCTAAACAGGTTACCGATGTTTGATGAGAGAGCTATGAGAAATTCGCAGTATTACTTTACGGCCCCCGCTGCTGTAACGCCGCCAACCCCCTCGCGGGGCCGTTCCCGCCTCACACCGCGCACAACCTGCCGGAACGTACGCCAGGATATTCACTTCGCCGAACGACAGCCCTGATCCATAAGGAAATTCACACCACACTCACGCCGCCCGATGGGCATTAATAACCACTGAAACGATTCAATTGTTGGATCACCAAAAATGCATCGCCGTGCTGGCTGCACCAGCGTGGCGTTTAAAGATATTGATGGGATTGTACTTATGAAGAAAAACAGCAAAAGCCTTGCCTGGCGAATTCTGATCGCGCTGTGCCTCGGCATTCTTGTGGGCGCCATTATCCATAGCCATGCGGATTATAAAAGCTGGATGGTGGGTAACATTCTTAACCCCGCGGGCGGTATTTTCATTTCGCTGATCAAAATGATCGTCGTGCCGATCGTCATTTCGACCCTGGTGGTGGGGATTGCTGGCGTAGGCGATGCCAAAAAGCTTGGGCGCATCGGCGTGAAAACCATCCTGTATTTCGAACTGGTGACCACGGTAGCCATCCTGGTGGGCCTGGTCTTTGCTAACCTGTTTCACCCCGGCAGCGGGATTGATATGGCGACGCTGCACGCGGTGGATATTTCCAGCTATGAAAAGACCACGGAACAGGTGCAAAGCGGCAGCCACAGCCTGGTGAGCACCATTCTCTCGCTGATCCCCTCGAACGTGTTCGCCGCTATCGCCAAAGGGGATATGTTGCCGATTATCTTCTTTTCCGTGCTGTTTGGGCTGGGGCTTTCCTCACTGCCGGCCGAAACCAAAAAGCCGTTGCTCGACGTGTTCAAAGCCGTTTCGGAAACCATGTTCAAAGTCACCCATATGATCATGCTGTATGCGCCGATTGGGGTGTTTGCGCTGATAGCCACCACCGTCGCCAACTTTGGCTTTGCCTCGCTGCTGCCGCTGGTGAAATTGGTGCTGGTGGTGTATGGCGCGATCTTGTTCTTTGCCCTGGTGGTGATGGGCTTTATCGCCAGGCTCTGCAAACTGCGCATCCTCACACTGATACGCATCCTGAAAGATGAGCTGATTCTGGCGTTTTCCACCGCCAGTTCGGAAACCGTCCTGCCGCGCATCATTGAAAAAATGGAGCAGTACGGGGCGCCGAAAGCCATCACTAGCTTTGTTGTGCCCACCGGCTACTCCTTTAACCTGGACGGCTCGACGCTGTATCAGAGCATCGCCGCCATTTTTATCGCCCAGCTGTACGGCATCGATTTGTCCATTGGCCAGCAACTGGTGCTGGTTCTGACCTTAATGGTGACTTCGAAGGGGATTGCCGGCGTGCCGGGCGTCTCGTTCGTGGTGCTGCTGGCCACCCTGGGCAGCGTTGGGATCCCGCTGGAAGGGCTGGCGTTTATCGCCGGTATCGACCGCATCCTGGATATGGCCCGTACCGCGCTCAACGTGGTGGGCAACGCTTTGGCGGTGCTGGTCATCGCCAAATGGGAGCGCCAGTTCGACAGGCAGCGCGCGCGCATCTATGAGACGCACTATTTTGCCAACCGCAGCGTACCGCAGTTTGAAAATAAA
This sequence comes from Gibbsiella greigii, assembly GCF_039540155.1. NCBI lineage: Bacteria > Pseudomonadati > Pseudomonadota > Gammaproteobacteria > Enterobacterales > Yersiniaceae > Gibbsiella > Gibbsiella greigii. The sequence goes on along the minus strand of NZ_BAABEM010000008.1, from coordinate 142,774 downwards.
TAATTTCCCCGTCCGCACTCGCCGGTGCGGACCATTTTTTACTCAACAAGGTATTGTTCATCATGTCTGACGCTATCCGTATTGAAGAAGATCTGCTCGGCACCCGTGAAGTTCCCGCAGAGGCCTATTACGGCATTCATACCCTGCGTGCGATTGAAAACTTTTATATCAGCAACGGTAAAATCAGCGATGTTCCCGAATTTGTACGCGGCATGGTGATGGTGAAAAAAGCCGCCGCCCTGGCGAACAAAGAGTTGCAAGCCATCCCGTGCAGCATTGCCGATATCATCATCCGCGCCTGCGATGAAGTGCTGGATAACGGCAAGTGTATGGATCAGTTCCCGGTGGATGTGTTCCAGGGCGGGGCGGGCACTTCGCTCAATATGAACACCAATGAAGTGCTGGCGAATATCGGCCTGGAGCTGATGGGGCACCAGAAGGGGGAGTACCAATACCTGAACCCCAATGATCATATCAACCACAGCCAATCCACCAACGATGCGTACCCCACCGGTTTTCGCATTGCCGTCTACGCCTCGATCCTTAAGCTGATGGATGCCATTGACGAACTGCGTGAAGGTTTTGCACGCAAGGCGCAGGAATTCGCCACCATTCTGAAGATGGGGCGCACCCAGTTGCAGGATGCGGTGCCGATGACGCTGGGCCAGGAGTTCAAGGCTTTTGCCGTGCTGCTGAATGAAGAGGTGCGCAACCTGCAGCGCACCGCAGAACTGCTGCTGGAAGTGAACCTGGGGGCGACGGCGATCGGCACGGCGCTGAACACCCCGGAAGGCTACCAGCACCTGGCGGTGCAAAAGCTGGCGGAAGTCAGCAACCTGCCGGTGGTGCCGGCGGAAGACCTGATCGAGGCCACATCGGACTGCGGGGCCTACGTGATGGTGCACAGCGCGCTCAAGCGGCTGGCGGTGAAGCTGTCGAAAATCTGTAACGATCTGCGGCTGCTGTCTTCCGGCCCGCGCGCCGGGCTGAACGAAATCAACCTGCCGCAGCTGCAGGCGGGCTCGTCGATCATGCCGGCCAAGGTCAACCCGGTGGTGCCGGAAGTGGTGAACCAGGTGTGCTTTAAGGTGATCGGCAACGACAGTTGCGTGACCATGGCGGCCGAAGCCGGCCAGCTGCAGTTGAACGTGATGGAGCCGGTGATCGGCCAGGCGATGTTCGAATCCATTCATATCCTCACCAACGCCTGCTACAACCTGCTGGAAAAATGCGTCAACGGCATCACCGCCAACAAAGCGGTGTGCGAGCACTACGTGTTCAACTCCATCGGCATCGTCACCTATCTGAACCCGTTTATCGGCCACCACAACGGCGACATCGTGGGCAAGATCTGCGCCGAAACCGGCAAGAGCGTGCGCGAAGTGGTGCTAGAGCGCGGGCTGCTGACCGAAGCGGAGCTGGATGACATCTTCTCGGTCGATAACCTGATGCATCCGGCCTACAAAGCCAAGCGCTATACCGAAGAGTAACCCTCCCGGGCAGGCTGGGGCGCCGGCCTGCCGATTTCACTGTTTTGTGTGTTGCCTGCCACGGCGTTTCCTCCGCTTGATCCTCTTATTACCTGCATCGCGATAGCCCGATGGCGCATTGCTGCGTTGCAGTGCGTTTTTGCACCGCATTGGTGATTTTTTGCCCGCCAGTTAATCATGCCGTATGCTGCCCGTTTTTTTACTTTAACCTGTTAAAACAAGTGGTTATTTATATTTCACCGCATAAATGGTGTTGGCATGCCGATTGCTTCGTTGTATTTGCATTATTACTTTTTTCAATTTTAGTAATACTCACCAGGAGAACGGCCATGAACTTTGGAACTGCAAGAACGAAAGTGAAACGCTGTATCGCGAAGTTGATTGTTCCGGTTGCTGCTTTGCTATGGGCCGGCTCGGTTTATGCCGCCCAGCCGTTAAAGATTGGCTATAGCGATTGGCCCGGTTGGGTCGCCTGGCAGGTTGCTATTGATAAAGGATGGTTCAAACAGGCCGGCGTTGAGGTGGATTTCGAATGGTTTGACTACTCCGCCTCCATGGATGCATTTGCCGCAGGCAAGATCGATGCGGTGACCATGACCAACGGTGACGCGCTGGTGACCGGCGCCGGCGGTGGGAAAAGCGTGATGATTATGCTGACCGATTATTCGAACGGCAATGACATGATTATTGCCAAACCAGGCATCAAAAGCCTCAGTGAGTTGAAAGGCCAGAAAGTGTCGGTCGAGAAAGGGCTGGTAGAGCATCTATTGCTGCTTAACGGGCTGAAAAAAGCCGGTATGCAGGAATCTGACGTGGAACTGGTGAATGCCAAAACCAACGAAATGCCCCAGGTGCTTGCTTCCGGAGATATCGCCGCGATCGGCGCCTGGCAACCGATATCCGGCCAGGCGATGAAAGCGCTGCCCGGCGCGCGGCCAATCTACACATCGGCCGATGAGCCAGGCTTGATTTATGACGTCCTTGCCGTCAATCCCGCCAGTTTGTCCACCCGCAAAGCAGATTGGCAGAAGGTGGTCAAGGTATGGGACAAGGTCGTGGCCTATATCGATAACCCTGAAACCCAGCCGGATGCGGTGAAAATCATGGCAGCCAGGGTGGGGTTGGCGCCTGCGGCGTATTTGCCGTTGCTGAAGGGGACCAAACTGCTGCCGTTAAGCGAAGGGCGCAAAATTTTCGTTAAAGGAGAGGGGTTCTCTTCTTTATACGGTTCAACCGCCATCGCCGACCAATTCAACGTCGCCAATGGCCTGTATCCGAAGCCCCAGGATATCGACAGCTATATCGATCCCACCCTGACCAATGCGGCCCGTTAAGCCTCACCGTGACGGGGGATTGTGATTAACAGTTTTCTTGTGCGAGGCCGGAATGAATCAGGCGAAATGGTTTTCTGTACGGACAGAGCTGGCGCCGGGAAGGCGCACCCTGCTGGGGATTTGCTCGTTTCTGCTGCCGCTGCTGATGTGGGCGGCGATTAGCTACGTTCCGGGCCTATGGCACCCTAAAATGGCGATCACCGAACCGGGCGATGTGGATTATTTCCAGGTGGGCATGTTGGTTGATAAGGCGGTGTTCAACGCCGAAGCCGCCGACATGCAGGCCGCACATAAAGCGCCGCCGCAGGGGACGCCGGCTAATCCCATTTATCTTCCCGGCCCGCTGGAGGTTGCTGGCGCATTCTATCACGGCCTGATGACACCGCCCCCGCAACCGGATGCCCCCTGGCTTTATCAAAGCCTGTGGCACAGTATTCAGATTATTTTTTGGGGCTTCCTGATCTCTTCGCTGATCGGCGTGCCGCTTGGCATTCTCTGCGGAACATACAGCGCGATTTCCCGCCTCAGTGAGCCGTTTATTGAGTTCTTTCGTTACTTGCCCGCACCGGCCTTTGGCTCGTTGGCGGTGGCGGTGCTCGGTATTTATGACGCGCCGAAGATTGCCATTATCGTGATTGGCACGTTGTTCCAGCAAATACTGATTATCGCCAATACCACGCGCAAGCTGGACTTCACGCTGTTGGAGGCGGCAATGACCCTCGGCACGCGCCCATTCAAAATGCTTACCAAGGTGGTGATCCCCGGCGTTTTGCCCGATCTCTACCGCGATCAGCGCATCCTGCTCGGCTGGGCCTGGACTTACCTGATCGTCGCCGAATTGATTGGCACCAGCTCCGGCATTACCTGGTATATCACTCAGCAAGCGCGCTATCAGCATTTTGAGAATGTCTATGCGGCGATTATGACCATCGGCATTATCGGCCTGGTGTGCGATCAATTGCTGGCATGGCTTGGGCGCCGGCTTTTTCCCTGGGTTCGTTCGCAAACATCCTGACCGGGATACTTGAAGGAGAGCAACATGCAAAGCCCTATCGAACTGCCCAGCTATCTGGCGCAATCACCGGCCGTCCGCGAGCGCTTCGCGCGGATCCGTGAGCGGGAGGTGATCCTGGAAGTGAAGAACCTGGGGAAAGTGTACCCGGCACGCGCCAAGCCGGTGGAAGCACTGCGCAACATCAATTTTCAGATCCATCGCCGGGAGTTTGTCTGTGTTATCGGGCCTTCCGGCTGCGGCAAATCCACCCTGATCCGCATGCTGGCCGGGCTGGAAACCTATACCCACGGCCAGGCGCTGTTGGACGGCAAACCGGTTTCCGGCCCGGGGCGCGACCGTGGCATGGTGTTCCAAAGTTATACATTGTTCCCCTGGCTATCGGTGAAAAAGAACGTGATGTTTGGTTTGGAAATGAACGGCAGCGGGCGGGTGAAGGCCGAGCAGGAAGCGCTTATGTGGCTGGTTCTGGTTGGCCTGGCCCGGTTTAGCGAATCCTATCCACACCAGCTTTCCGGCGGCATGAAACAGCGTGTGGCGATTGCCCGGGCGCTGGCCAACCGCCCGCGAATTTTACTGATGGACGAGCCGTTTGGCGCGCTGGATGCCCAGACCCGGGCCAGAATGCAGGCGTATCTGCATGATATCTGGAAAAATATTGATATCACCATCCTGTTCATCACCCACGATCTGGATGAGGCGGTGTTCCTGGCGGACCGGATTCTGGTGCTTAAACCGCACCCGGGGGAGGTACAGGAATTTATCGAAGTACCGGTTCCCCATCCCCGCGCGTTGTCGCAACTGGGTTCCCCCGAGTTTCTGGCGACCCGTGCCCGCCTTGAAGCGCTGATCCATCCGCCAGAGCAAGAACAGATCACCATGCATCCGCAATTGCTCAATCGTACCGACGTCATCAACCACCAAGACTGAAGAAAAGGAAAACACTATGTTCTGGTCCCAACTCACCTGGTCTGAATTGCCGGAACGTCTGGCCGCCGTTAATCACGCCGCCATATTGCCGGTGGGCGCGACGGAGCAGCACGGCCCGCATTTGGGGTGCGGCGTTGATGCCGTATTGGCGGAACGCTTGTGCAGCGCGGTTGCCCGCGCCACCGGGGTGCCGATGTTGCCGACGCTGCCCTATGGGTGTTCCATCGGCCATAGCCGGCAATGGCCGGGCACGTTGGCGGTGCAGCCGATAACCATGATTGAACTGGTTAAGCAGATTGGCGATTGGGCGTATGCCAGTGGGGTGCGGCGCTTGTTTATCGTCAACGCCCATGTCACCAACGCGGCGCCGTTGCGCTGCGCATTGGAGATGCTGCGTGCCGAGTATGACGATCTGATGGTCGCGGTGGTGAACTCCGCCACCATCAGTGAGCGGGTGCGGGCGTTTCACTTTGCCGATGCGGATGATTGGCATGCCAACGATGCGGAAACCTCAATAATGCTGGCGGAGACGCCGGACATGGCGCGCCCGGGCCTGTTGGCCGCGGCGGACGATCCCGATCGCACCGTCGATCATGTCTTTGCGCACCCGGTCAACCACACCAGCGTCAATGGCGTCACCGGAACCCCAAGCCAGGCCAGTGCAGACAAAGGCAAGCGTTGGTTCCAGTGGATGGTCGAGGATCTCAGCCAACTGATTGCCCGCGGGCAGGCTGAAACGCCGCCGTTGGATAAGCCGTATCACTGTGCCGGATAAACCCGTTTTGCGTTTCCACCCACCTAGCGCCTACTTCTATAAGGACGGTATTATGTATTCCAGCGAAGAAATCACCCGTATCCAAAATGAACTGCTCGCCAAAGGCGTGCAGTATTGTATCGGCGCCTTTGTGGATATCCACGGCGTTCCCAAAGGCAAAGTAGTGCCGATTGGCCATTTGCCGCAGATGGTCAATGGCTCGGAACGTTACACCGGCTATGCGCTGGACGGGTTAGGCCAGGCGCCTAACGATGACGAGCTGACTTCCATCCCGGATCTAAGCCGGGTCATCCAGTTGCCCTGGCAGCCCAAAATTGCCTGGATGCCCGCCGATAACGCTTTTCAGGGGAAACCCTATCCGCTCAATACCCGGGTTGCGTTGAAAAATCAGCTGGCGGAAGCTGATAAAATGGGCTTTGGCATGAACCTGGGGATTGAATGTGAAATTTTCCTGCTAAAAAAGCTGGCGGATGGCTCGCTGGCCGTTCCTCACGCCGGGGATAAACTGACCAAGCCTTGCTACGATGTGCAGGGATTTGTCGATAATTTTTCGTGGCTGGACAACATGGCCCAACAGATTAACGCGCTGGGCTGGGATCTTTATTCCCTGGATCATGAAGATGCCAATGGCCAGTTTGAGTTCGATTTCAAATATGCGGATGCGTTGACCACCTGTGATCGCCTGGTCTTTTTCCGTTTTATGGCCAAACATTTTGCGCAGGCAGAAGGGCTGATCGCCACCATGATGCCGAAACCCTTTGCCGATAAGACCGGCAACGGCGCGCATTTCAATATGTCGCTTTATGATAGGGAAAGCGGGGCCAACCTGTTCCAGTGCGATGTCAAAGACGATCCGCGCGGCCTGGGGTTAACGCCGCTGGGCTACCAGTTCATCGGGGGGATCCTCAAGCATGGCCGTGCGCTTTGCGCCGTGTTGGCGCCGACCGTCAACAGCTACAAGCGCCTGGTACGGCGCGGGGCGATGAGCAATTTTACCTGGGCGCCGGTGTTTAATTCTTACGGTGCCAACAACCGTACCAACTCGGTGCGGGTGCCGTTCGGCGGCGGGCGCTGCGAATCACGCAACGCGGATGGGGCGGTCAATCCTTATCTGGCCGCTGCGCTGGTGCTGGCGGCGGGGTTGGAAGGCATCCGGGAAGGCATCGATCCCGGCGAGCCTAACGAAGATAACCTGTATGCGATCGGCGAAGAGGAGCGCCAGGCGCGGGGCATTCAGTTTTTGCCGCAGACGCTGCAGGATGCCGTCGCCGCCTTCGCCGCCGATCCGCTGGTTGAAAAAACGCTGGGCACAGCGCTGCGCGATGAATTTATTCGCTATAAAACTAATGAGTGGGAGGCGTATCATCTTTCCATCAGTAAATGGGAAATTGACCGTTATAGCGATATTTTTTAAGCCATTACCTTGGAGAGCCTATGAGTCGCCCAGACGAAAAGTCCACCTTATCGGTGAGTCGCATCAGCATTTCGATGGATCCTGACGTTCTCCAGGAACTGGATCAGATGGTCGAGAATCGTGGATATGAAAGCCGCTCCCAGGCGATCAGCGACATGATCAATCAGCAGTTGGTGGAACATAAGCGGCAACTGGGCAATGAGGTGATGGTGGGAACCATCACCCTGTTTTACGATCGTAATACCCGTGGTTTGCAAAGAAAACTGTCGGATATTCAATACAACAATATCGCCGAAGTGATCAGCTCGCTGCATGTGCACCTGACGGAAAATAAAATGATGGAGGTCATTCTGGTTCAGGGGCCGGCGAAAAAGCTGCAAGCCATTACCGACCAGTTCGCCATCCTGAAAGGGGTCATTATGGCGAAATTGCAACCGATGGCGGCCGTTACCGCGGTGATACCGCCGGTGCATAGCCGCAGCACCAGTTAACGTAGCGGGGGGAGCGCTTGGCGGGCGTATAGAGCACCGCTGGCGAAAAAGTGTGAGCTGATATTTCTTGACATAAAACTGTCACTTAAGGGTTCTATTTTCATGGCAGACCAATACAGCATTGCGTTGCTGATTAAAATAAGTGCCATTAAGGAACCCATCATGCGTATTTCCCCCCTCGTCGTGGCGATAACCTGCTCGTTATTGTCACCTCAGTTCGTTGCCGCTAAAACGGTGGATGCTGCGCCCGATCTTAGCCGGGTGACCGCCATTGTCGAAACGACCACCCCTGATAGCCGGCAGCCGGCGTTTATTACGTTGGATAACCAGGTGCGGGAAAGCCTGCTGCAGGCGTTGAAAGGCGATGCGCCGGTGCTGCAGCGCGATATGCTGGAGAAAGCGAAACAGAGCAAACTGCAGGCGGATACCGCCTGGTTGAAAGCCAGCGGCTATGATTTCGCCACCGAGAAAAACCAGCAGGCCGGCATTGCCATCCTGGAATCGTTCAACACCTTATCGGCAGACATTAAGGCCAAAAGCCTGGCGACGGTCACCCAGATCAACCTGGAAGCCCCGGCAGGGGAAAGGGCGCAGGCGCTGGTGGATGCTGAAGGTATCAACCACCTGTATTTCCTGGCCGAAGCCCTCGGCCCGCGTCTGGGCGCCGCCTTCATCGAAGCCTATAACAAAGGCGAACTGAACAAGGCCGCGGCGCTGATTAAAGCCAGCGAAGTCAGCACCAGCGCGGCTAAAAAACACTTCAATTACCCACGCCCGTTCCAGGTGCCGGGCAACACCATTCATCTGGTGCCGGATTCGGTGGTGATAAAAGACAATAAACCCTACAGCGCAGACGGCGGCGCTTTCCCCAGCGGCCATACCAATACCGGTTATACCGATGCGCTGCTGATGGCGGAAATGATCCCAGAGCGTTTTGTGCCGCTGGTCGATCGCGGTGCGCGCTATGGCTTTTCGCGCGTGGTGTTAGGGGTACACTACCCGTTGGACGTTATGGGTTCGCGGATGATCACCGAGCGCAACGTCGCCAACTACCTGAACGATCCTAAATACCGGGTGCTGTTTGACGAGGCCAAAACCCAACTGCGCGCGGCCTTGGCGAAAGCCTGCGGCATGAGCCTGAAGGAGTGCGCCCGCCCGCAAGGGGAGAGCGATCCTTACACCGCTCCGGCGATGACGCATTTTTACCGCTATACCATGACCTATGGCTTGCCGAAAGCCGTGCCTAACGCCGCCGGCACGGTAACGGTGCCGGCCGGGGCCGAAGTATTGCTGGAAGCGCCGCTGCCTGGCCTGAGCAGTGCAGAACGCCGCCGCCTGATGGCGCGCACGGCGCTGGCGGATGGTTATGCGCTGTCCGGCGGTGAGGGCGAGCAGAATTTCTGGCAGCGCCTGAACCTGCATGATGCGGTACTGAGTGCCCACCACGGTTAACATCACGCCGATAAAACATGCCAGCCAGGTTTCTGGCTGGCATGCGCCGCTCGCTAAGCGCGTTTTTTCTTACGCCGCCGGATGCTGAACCCGGACACCCCCAACGCCACCACGGCAACCCCCGCCCAGATTATCGCCCCAGCATAGCGCAACAACGCGTTGGGCTGGCCGCTCTGCAACGTTTCCTCCACCGTGCGTTGGCTAACGTGATGCATCGGCGAACCAAACGCTGTCGAGACATAGTCCACGACCTTGGTCAGTTCGGCGGTGGTGAACTGGTTGGCGAAGGCCGGCATAAAGGCATGCCCGGCTGGCGTTACGCGATTAACCCCCTCCGCGACGGTCATGATCAGGTTAGCCGGATCGGCCGAACCGACGGCGGATGAGCCGACCAGCGACGGATAGAAGTGCTGCGCGTCTTGCGTGCCGCGCCCGTCGTTGCCATGGCAGGCCGCGCAGGCGCCGTTATATATCTGTGCGCCGCTCATGTTAGCGGTGTCGATATAGCTACGAATATCGGCGGACATGCCGGTTTCAATCTGCCCCAGCGGCGCGGGCGCCGAGTGGGTGCCGCCCGAACGCGGCGTAGTTTCGCCGTTGTTGATTGGCGGCACGCCGCGCAGGTAGCGAGCGATGCTGAGCAGATCGCTGTCGTCCAGTTTGGAAAAAGAGGCGGAAACCGCTGTGCCCATCTCACCGGCCGCGATCGCTTTGCCGTGCAGGGCGCCGGTTTTCAGGTAGGTGACAATCTCATCCTGGCGCCAATTGCCGATACCAGCCGCCGGATCCGGGGTTATATTGGGCGCTGTCCAGCCATTCACCTTGCCGCCGGCCAGCAGTTTATCGCCGGATTCCGCCATCATCAGGTTGCGCGGCGTGTGGCAGGTGGAACAGTGCGCCAGGGTTTTGACCAGATATTCGCCGCGTTCACTGCTGCCCGGCGCGGCATCGGCGCCGGGCACCACCCCCTGATTCAGGAACAGCGCATTCCAAAAGAACATCGCCGGGCGCAGCGAGAAAGGAAAGCCGAGTTTGGTTTCCGGCGCGGGTTTATCCACCGGTTTCACGCCGAGCATCAGATAGGAATAGAGCGCCCTCAGATCGTCATCGCTCATCCCGGCAAAGGCGGTGTAGGGCATCGCCGGGTAAAGGTAATGATTCGGGGCGACTCCTTTGCGCATCACGCGGGTGAAGTCTTCCAGTGAATATTGCCCGATGCCGTATTTCAACGACGGGGTGATGTTCGAACCATAAATTGTGCCTAACGGCGATTGCAGTGCATAACCGCCGGAAAAGCCGTCGCCCTGCGCGGGGTTTTGATGGCAGGCGGCACAGTCCCCGGCGGTGGCCAGATAAGCGCCGCGCTGAACCAGTGCCGGATCTGCATCCGTGGTGGTGGCGTGGGCGGCGGCGCAGAGGCTTAACACCAGCGTGCCGGTAACGGTGCGCATTATGGGAAGTCTCATCGTTCACATCTCCCTGATAATGGTGTCGGCCATGCGCAACGCCAGCGCGATCCCGGTCAGCGTTGGGTTGACGGTGGCGGAAGTCGGCATCACGCCGGTAGTGGCAAGGAACAGGTTGGGGTGATCGTGGGTGCGGCAATCCGCGTCGACCACGGAATCCGCCGGATTGCTCCCCATGATGACGGTGCCCATGATGTGAAACTGGTTGCGCCAGCCGGTGGGCGCTTCAATGATGTCACCGCCGAAGGCCTGCAGGAAATTGGCGAAGTCTTTATAAGCCTGCGGGCGCATCCCGCGCACATAGCTGTCCAGATGGTAATTCACCTTGAGCATCGGCAGGCCGATGGCATCGCGGCGTGCATAGTTGGGTTGTACCCGGTTGTTGGGATCGGGCAGGGTTTCGCTCATAGTGCTGATGTTCATGATGCGCGAAGCGCGATCGCGGATGGCTTCGTCCAACGCCGGCCCCATGATGCCGGCTTTCAGCAGTGGCGGGGTTACGTCAACGTTCGGCACCAGGTTGCGCAGGCTGTAGCGGATGGCGGAATGCTGGGCGCGCGAAGCTTCGTCGCGGCGGTTGGCGATGGTGCCATGCTGCACCGAGCCGCGCCCGGTCCAGAGCGGTTCATCGGCCAGAAAGGTCATGCTCAGGCCGGTGTGGTCCATCAAATTACGGCCAACCTGATCGGAACTGTTGGCAACGTCGGACATCAACAGCAGTTTCGGCGTTTCCAGGCCATGCGCCGCCAGGATGAAGTAGCGGGCGGTCAGGCGGGTATCGCTGCCGTCTGGCTTGCGATAGTGCACGGCGACAATACGGTTATTCGGCCCTTTTTCCAACCGGTAGGCGACGGATTCGGTGCGCAGATCGACGCCGAGCGCCACGGCCTTATCCACGTGCATATCGCCTGAATACATGGCGCCGATCGGGCAAACCGGCTCACAGTTATTGTTGCCGGCGCAGGCCGGGCGGCCGTCGTAAGGGCGCGAAACGCGGGCGTGCGGCTCGTGGATCACCTGGTAGCCCAGCGGGCCGAGCTTGGCCTGCATGCGCTGCACCATGTAGGGTTTGGCTTCCGGCGGCAGCGGATACTCGGCTGAGCGCGGTGGGTAGGCACCACGCCCCTGGCCGCTTTGGTCTTCCTCGCCGGTGCCCACCACGCCGATTTCCCGTTCGGCTTTCAGGTACCAGGGCTCCAGATCGGCATAGGCGATGGGCCAGTCGCGGCCGACGCCATACACGCTTTTCAGTTTGAAGTCATTGGGCAGCAGCCGCCAGCAGGCCGAGGCCCAGTGGCGGGTGCTGCCGCCGGCGACTTTAAGGAAGCTGGTGACATATTGGAAATCGTCGTCGCCGGCGGCATCAACATAGCCTTCGGTATAGGAGTTGGGCGCCCAGGGCAGGTTGGGATAGGGGGCGCACCAGTTGCGTTTGCTCGCGCTGTTGCGGTAGTTTTCCACCACTTTCCAGCGTGAAATATAAGGCCCGGCTTCCAGCATAATCACTGATTTGCCGGCCTTGGCCAGTTGATAGGCGGCGTTGGCGCCCAGCGCGCCGGAGCCGATGATGATCACATCCGCATCAAAATCACTCATTGCCTGCTTCCTTACGCGTTTTTCTTGATCAATGCAGTGGCTTCTGCGAGGTTCTTCGCCCGGCCATCGACCAGCGCCAGCCAGACTTCATCGGGTTCGGGGATCGTGGGGGCCGCCTGGGGCGAGTTTTCCCCCCATTGCCGGATATTTGCCGGCATCGCCGGCACGTTCACCCCGTGCGGCGGCTCGGCCCAATAGTCGCCGCCGGCGCGGGCATAGCTTGGGCGGATGGTGTTGTCGGCGGTGGGTTCGTACATCAGCGCGGAAAGGAAAGTGACGAATTTGGCGTCATCCACGGCTTTGGTGGTGGAGGGGGTGCCGGTATAGCCCAGGTACCAGGGGCTGATGATCGCCAGCGCAGTGGCGACGTTTTCATCTGACAATGCGTTGATGACGGCCTCGCGGTTGGCCGTGCCGTCGGCGTTTAACGCCGTCGCCAGCGTGGTTAAGCGTTCGGGGAAGGTAGGGTCTTGCGCGGTAAGCAACTGTTTAATCCGCTCGGCAATGATTGGATCCAGGCCCTGCCGGCCGGTCAGGCGTTCGCTGACGGCCAAAATATCGCTTGCCGGTGCGTTCAACGTATTATTAGCCGCATGTAAGGGTAGCGACAGAATAACGGGGGTGGATGCCATTAGTTTTAGGAATTTTCGCCTGTCCACGTTTGTCTCCAGTGATGGGTTATTTTTAAAATTGAAAATCCACGCGTCATTTTTTATTTCCCGGTGTTCCTTGCGGCAGTGTGTTCTGCTGCGTTTTTACCCGCAGCTTGATTGAACAGGGAAAATAATATCGCCGCTGAGCCGTTGGCATTATTGGGGGCGTTTTTTTGTGCGCCGGCCTGCCGAAATAATTAAATGTTAACCGGGTTCGCGTGCGTGGTGGCCACGAAAACCCGCGCTAAATAAAGCAATAGGCCGCGCGGTATAAAAAACCGCCGGCTGGGTAAAACAACAGCGAGATAATTAATGCCTCTGTTAGGCAATGTTTACAGACCCAACGCAGCCGCTTCCGAAATAGCCACTTCATCCGGGTTGGCCGCGCCGCTCACGCCTACCGCACCCACCGCTGCGCCGTCCAGTTTAACCGGCGTGCCGCCGCCCAAGGGAACCATGCCGGGCAAGGTGGCGATGGCGGGCTCATTACCATTAGCGCGTTGCATATATTTTATGGTCGGGGTGCGATACAGCGCGGCCGCCCGGGCCTTCAGGATGGCGGAATCGACGCAGCCCAGCGGGGCGTTATCCATGCGCACAAAGGAGAGCAAGGTGCCGGATTGATCGACCACCGCGATGCAAACCGCGTCATGCAACGCCGCCGCTTTTTGCTCGCCGGCGCTGATAAGTTTCGCCGCATCGCTTTGCGCCAGAATCGTCTGGGTGGCCGCTTGGGATAAGAAAGGGGTAAAGAGACACAGCGCGCCCAATAAAGCGAAGCGGCCGGCACGGAAACCTGACGTCATGCTTTTCTTCCTGTTGTCATGCCCAACACCTTTGTGCAGCGGCAAAACTAACGCGCCTGCCGCTGAGAGTATGAAGGGGATATCGGTAATAAATTTCACGCTTTTAATAGCATTAACTTTTGGTAAAAACAAACGCCCCTCATCTGATTTGTTATCTGGAATAAGTAATAAATTACGACAAAATATGTATTTTGTTTTTATGGCGTAGCCCGTGGGTGAGTTATTTCCCTACGGGGATAATTCAGTGATTAAACTTATTCTTTGCGGTTATGGGTTGTATGGCTGTTATTTATCATTCCTCGTTATTACTGGCGATTATTTGTTCGCGCTACATGAGCACCTCATTTTTATTAAATGGCCAGCACTTTTCCGCGATCCGGACAATATTGCGCGCGGTTGGCGAAAGCTCGGTCCAGGAATGGAACAGCAAACCGAAGGTGCGCGGCATGGTCAGCTCCGGCAGAGGGATCTCTACCAGCGGAATGGCGGATTGCTTTTCCTGCAGAATGCGGCGCGAGACGAAACTCAGCAAGCGGGTTTGACTAATCAACCGGGGCAGCACGGCCAGCGAATTGGCCTCGATCTGTACGCGCGGCGGCGGGCAACCCAGGCTTTTCAAACGCTGCTCCAGCCATTGCCGGGTGGCAACCGTACGCGAAGGCAACAACCAACCGTACTGCGCCAGCGTTTGCAACTTGGGGCGCTGGCCCGCCAGCGGGTGATCGTGGCCTGCCACCACCACCACCGGCTCTTGTTGCAGCGGGCGCATGGTGAATTCATCCCCCTGTTCGTTTTCCGGCAAAAAACCAATGACTAAATCCAACTGATTTTCCCGCAGCATTCCCTGCAGGAGATCGTTCATCCCCACCTTGAGTTCCAACTGAACCGTGGGTGCCTGCGCCAGCAACTGGTTGGTCAGGCGCGGCAGCATAAATTCCGCCGCGGTGGCCGCGGCGCCGATGCGAACATAACCGGCGGTGCCCTCGGCCAGCGCGGCGATCTCGCGCTGCGTCGTCTTATTAAGCTGGACTATTTTTTGAGCCCGCTCACAAAGTAGCAAACCCGCCTCCGTCAGTTTGATGCCGCGGCCGGCCTTATAAAGCAGCCGCGCTGCGTAAATTTTCTCCAGCCGCTGGATGCATTTTGACAAGGCAGGCTGCGTGATCCCCAGGCTCAGCGCGGCTTTTCCCATATGGCCCGTTTCATAAATCGCCAGCAGATAGTGCAGGTCTTTGAGTTCCATCGATTCCTCTCGGGAATGAATTGATAAGTATCGGACAATATTTTTTATTAATTCGCAGTGCCAATATGAACAGAAAATTAACAACACAGCAACAAGTGGAGTAACAAATGACGTTCAGATTTCTGATGACGGCCACCACGCTCGGGGCCGAAGGCAAACGGCTCTTGGCGGCGGCCGGCTGTGACGTGCACTACCTGCAACACAACGACGATCCGCAAGAAGTGGAACGGTTGATGGCGACCCATGCCTACGACGCGGTGATTTCCCGCACGGTAACGCTATCGGCGGCGGCGATTGCCGCTTGCCCATCGCTGCGGGTGATTTGCAAACACGGCGTAGGTGTAACGAACATTGATGTGCCCGCCGCCAGCGCGCGCGGCATCCCGGTGCTGACGACGCCGGCCACCAATGCCCAGTCGGTGGCCGAACTGACCGTTGGTCTGTTACTGAGCGCCGCCCGCCGCATCGCCTTTTTTCAGCATGAAATACGTTCCGGCCGCTGGACGCGTACCGGCGACGGTAAAGAGCTGTTGGGCAGCACCCTGGGGCTGATCGGGTTCGGTGAAATCGGCCGCCGGGTGGCGAAAATGGCGCAGGCCATCGGGATGACGGTGGTGTATTTCGATCCGGCGGTCAGTGCCGATGGTTCCGCGCAGGATATCGCCCGCATGCCGACGCTGGAGACGCTGCTGCAACGTGCAGATGTGTTGAGTCTGCACTGCCCGGTCACGCCGCATACGCGCAATTTACTCAATGCCGAAACGCTGGCGCTGTTGCCCGACGGAGCGATAGTCCTCAATACCTCACGCGGCGAACTGATTGATGAAGCGGCGCTGGTGGCGGCGCTTCGCAGCGGCCGGGTTGCCGCCGCGGGCCTGGATACCTTTGCCGTGGAGCCGTTGCCGGCCGGCCATCCCTTTATGCAGTTGGACAACATCGTGATGACGCCGCATGTCGGCGGCGCCACGCCGGCGGCGCTGGATGCGGTAGCCCGTTCCGCCGCACAGCAATGCCTGGATTACCTTCAGCACCACCGTATTAATGCGCGGGCGTGCGTCAACCCCGAAGTGCTCAAACAGGAGAACAACCAATGACCATACGCAATAATTGGCCGGCCGGTTATTTTATCGGCCAGCGTGAACAACTGCCTTCCGCCGCTATTATCGCCGCCTACCGTCGGTTGCCGGTGCCGAATATCGGCGACTGTATGGGGCGCAGCGTCGCGGCGCGCGGCCTGCACCCCTACCACGGCGACCGCGAACTGGTGATGTGCGGCCCGGCGATCACGGTTAAAGTACGGCCGGGGGATAATTTGATGATCCATAAAGCAATTGAGATGGCCCAGCCGGGTGATGTGATTGTGGTGGACGGCGCCGGCGATTTGACCCAGGCGCTGATTGGCGGCCTGATGCGCACTTCGGCCGTCGCCAAAGGCATCGCCGGTTTTGTGATTGACGGCGCCATCCGCGATCTCAATGAGTGGGCAGAAGGCGGCGTGGCGGTATTCGCCCGTGGCAATACGCTGCGTGGGCCAAGCAAAGACGGCCCGGGTGAAGTCAACGTGCCGGTATCCTGCGCCGGGTTACTGGTGGCCCCGGGGGATTTAGTGGTGGGCGACGCCGATGGCGTGGTGGCGATTCCATTGGCGGAGGTTGAAGCCTTGCTGCCGCAGGTTGAGGCGCATGCCCGGCGCGAGGAAAAAATCCGTGCCAACAATGCCGCCGGCACCACCGATCCCGAGCGTTTTAACACGTTGCTGCGCGCCAAAGGATGCCCGGTTTAAACCCGGCATAAGGAAACAGCTTCTGGCGTGAATTCAATAATTATAATGTGAATTGGAAGGTACCCTACATGACGAAGCATTCCGCACTGACGTTCCTGCCGCCGCCGATGGCCTGGCATAACAATATGGCCGCAGAGGAACTGCAACACTTCGGCGCGCAACTTTCCGCCCGGCTCGATCGTTTGCCCGCCGCGCGGCCGGTATGGCTGGTTATCGCCGCGCTGGCCCTGGGCGGTTGGTTTGAGGTTTTTGATGTTTTCCTCACCGCCTATATCGGCCCGGGCATGGTGAAAGAGGGCATTTTCACCCACGGCGGCCAGCATTTTTTTGATCTCGGCAGCCTGGGGGCCTTTGTCGCCGCGATGTTCTTTGGCGTTTTCATCGGCACCTTTCTGGTGGCTTCGGTTGCCGACCGGTTTGGCCGGCGCCGGATCTTCGTGGTGGCGCTGATGCTCTATGCGCTGGCCGGCGCCATCATGGCTTTCCAACACGATCCCGGCTGGATTGTCTTCTGGCGTATTATTACCGGCATCGGCGTTGGCGCGGAGCTGGTGACGATCGATGCCTATGTGTCTGAATTTATTCCCGCCCGCCTGCGTGGGCGCTCCTATGCCTTTGTGCAGGCGATTCAATACACCTCGATCCCGACCATCGCCTTTCTCTCCTGGCAACTGGTGCCTCTGGCGCCGATGGGGATCACCGGCTGGCGCTGGGTGGTGCTGTTTGGCTCGCTGGGGGCGATCGTCGTGTGGATTATCCGCATCGGCCTGCCGGAAAGCCCACGCTGGCTGGTGCAGCAGGGGCGCTATCAGGAAGCCGAAGATATCGTGCGGCGCCTGGAGGCGCGCGTGATCCTCAGCACCGGCAAACCGTTGCCGCCGGTTGAGCAAACCACCGCCGCTGTGCCGGCTGTGGCGGGGCAGGCGGTGGCCAACGAGATGTGGCGCCCGCCATATCGGCGGCGCACCATCATGCTGCTGGTGTTTAACTTTTTTCAATCCATCGGCTATTACGGTTTTGCCAGTTGGATCCCCACGCTGCTGGCGGCCAAAGGAGTCACCTTCACCCACAGCCTGTTCTATTCCTTCCTGATCGCTTTCGCTAGCCCGCTGGGCCCGCTGTTGGCGATGCTGTTTGCCGACCGTATTGAGCGCAAATGGCTGGTTTCCGGTGCGGCGTTGGCGATGGCGTGCATCGGCACGCTGTTTTCCTGGCAGTCACAGCCGGTGATGCTGGTGGCGATGGGGCTGCTGCTCTCTTTGGCCAGCACCTGTATGACCTTTTCCTACCGCACCTATCAGGCGGAGCTATTCCCCACCCGGATCCGTGCCAAAGCCATCGGCCTGGTGTATTCCGTCAGCCGTATCAGCGCCATGTTCTCCGGCTTCACCATTGCTTATGTCTTGCACACCTTTGGCGTCAGCGCGGTGTTTGCCGTGATCTCCGCCGCGATGGCGATTGTGGTGTTCACCATTGGCACTTTTGGGCCAAAAACGCTGGGGCGCCGCCTGGAAGATATTTCAGGCTAAGGGTGCGGCGGATTATTCTATTTTGCAAAAAGGAGTGGATATGCAAGTAATCGCAAAAATTCAGCTGCTGGCGTTAGCCGGCCTGCTGGCGGCGCAGGCGATGGCGCAGGATACCCTGCCGCCGGTATTGCCGACGCAACCCGATCAGCGTTTGCAGCAGGTAGCCACCTCGCCCCATGTATGGAACGGGGTGGCGGTCAGCCAGGGCGGGCGTATTTTCGCTTCGCTCACGCAGTCTGAAGGGCCGGGATGGCAGTTGGTGGAGGTGGGGCAGAACGGCAAGTTGCAGCCTTATCCCGATGCCGCCTGGAACCAATGGCAACCCGGCAAGGCGCCGCAAAAACAGTTCCTGCATGTTAACGCGTTGCGTATCGGGCCAGACGGCAATTTATGGGCGATCGACGCCGGCAACAAGGGGATCGGCACCGGCGACAAGGCGGTGCCGGGGGCTGGCAAGCTGGTGAAAATCAGCCTGAGCAGCAATCAGGTGCTCGACGTCTACCCGATTGCGCCGCCGGTTCTCAAGACCAACAGCTATCTCGACGATCTGCGCTTTAACGGCAAATACGTCTATATCACCGATCCGGGTGCGGAAGGGCTGGTGGTGCTCAACCTGGAAACGCGCCAGGCGCGCCGGGTGCTGGAACGGCATCCTTTATCCATCGATCATGCGCCGATTTATGCCGACGGTAAAAAACTGTACCTGCGTGATGGCCGGGAGAAACGCGTCGGCCTGGATCAGTTGGAAGTCTCGCCAGACGGCAAATGGCTATACTACCAAGCGATCCCCGGGCCGCTGGCGCGCATCGCTACCCGTTATCTGGATGATGAAACGCTGCCTGCGAAAGAGGTGAACAAACACGCTGAAAAATGGCTGGATACCTGGAGCACCGGCGGCACGGCGATCGATGCGCAAGGCAATCTTTATGCATCGGACATTAACACCCGCAGCATTAAGCGGATCACGCCGGCGGGGCAGGTGAGCACGGTGATTCAGGATCCTCGGCTGATCTGGATTGATGCGATGTGGATTAGCCACGGCGCGTTGTGGATGCCGTCGGCCCAAATCAACCGGACGCCGGCCACCACCGGCGGCAAACCTTCCACCGTGCAGTATCCGGTGAAGCTGTATAAGCTCGCTTTGCCGATTGCGCCATCCCCCCGCGACCACGCCTGACGAAAGACCCGGGGCCAAAAGAGGCATTTTGTGCGCTTTGGCTCCCGGAATGGCCGGCCATGCCAGCGGGAACCCCGGGCGTGGCCGACAAAACTGTTGCCGCTCGCCCCTGATGACTACACTTAGCTTAACCTTCTATTTACACACCAAACTAGACGACCGGTCTATTTTTGGCTATAGTGACCGCCATGAACTCAATAACCAAAACCAACAAGGGCGAACAAACCCGCCTGCATATCCTCGCTGCCGGGCAAACGCTGGTGCTGCAGAAAGGGTTTGTCGGCGTGGGGTTGAAAGAGATCCTGGCTGCCTGCGGCGTACCGAAAGGCTCTTTCTACCACTACTTCCCATCGAAAGAAGCGTTTGGCTGCGCTTTGCTTCAGCAGTACGTCGATGCCTACGTGCAACGCCTTGACGTGCTGCTGGCCGGGGCTGAAGGCGGGCGCCAGCGCCTGATGCGCTACTGGCAGGCCTGGATTGACGATCCGCTGCTGGGGGGCTGGGCGGAAAGCTGCCTGGTGGTCAAACTGGCGGCGGAAGTGGCGGATTTGTCCGAAGACATGCGGCTGATTCTGTGTGACGGCGTGGCGTTATTGACGGCGCGCATCGCTGAAATGGTCGCCGCTGGCCGCCGTGACGGCTCGTTGCCTGCCGGCGATGCGCCGCAGGTTGTCGCTCAGGCGTTGTATCAACTTTGGCTGGGGGCGGCGCTGCTGGCGAAGCTCACCCGCGATAAGGCGCCGTTGCGCCAGGCATTAATGACCACTGAACGGCTGCTTGCCCCCTAGGGCGTTGGCCGTATTCGATCTCCACCGTATTACAGGAACCCGATATGAAAATTCTGATTGTACTGACATCGCACGATACGCTTGGCAACACCGGCAAGAAAACCGGTTTCTGGCTGGAGGAGTTTGCCGCGCCTTACTATGTGTTTAAAGACGCCGGCGCGCAGCTGACGTTGGTTTCCCCAGCCGGCGGCCAGCCGCCGCTGGATCCGAAGAGCGATGAACCGGATGCCCAAACTGCGGCAACCGAGCGTTTCCGTAACGATCCTGAAGCCCAGGCGGCGTTGGCTCATACCGGCAAGCTAGCCGAGGTGAACGCGGCTGATTTCGATGCCGTATTCTATCCGGGCGGCCACGGGCCGCTGTGGGATTTGGCCGAAGATCCCGCTTCCATCGCGCTGATCGAAGCCTTTGATCGTGCCAACAAACCGTTCGGCCTGGTCTGCCATGCGCCGGGCGCGCTGCGCAACGTGCAGGCGGCCGATGGGCAACCGCTGGTCAAAGGCCGCAAGGTGACCGGTTTCTCAAACAGTGAAGAAGAGGCCGTGCAACTGACCGACGTCGTGCCGTTCCTGATTGAGGACGAATTCAAACGCCTGGGCGGCCATTATGAAAAAGGGCCGGACTGGCAGCCGCACATTGTGATTGACGGCCAATTGGTCACCGGTCAAAACCCCGCCAGCTCTGAAGCCGTTGCTGAAGCCCTGCTGAAAAAACTGGCTTAAGCCCTGGGCGCTATCGGCGTGAATGATCTGCAACATTTTGTTGGGCGCGCGCACTGGCGCGTGCCTTATCGGCGCCGATAGCCTATGGCATTAAGCTGAAATACTGACTCAGGAGTCACCATGAATAATTCCGTTACGGCCCAAACGCTGGCCGCTACCGTCACCGCCATGAAACAGGCGCACATACAGGTGGGGCCGGCCAGCGCCGAGCTGCGCCACGATCGTCTGGCGCGCGCGGCACAGCTGTTGACCCAACATCATCAGGCGCTGGCGGCGGCGATCAGCGCCGATTACGGCCACCGCAGCACCTACCAGAGCCTGATGGCCGACGTAGCCTCTTCTGTGGCGGCACTGCGCTATGCGCAGGAAAACCTGGCGCAGTGGATGCAGCCGGAACTGCAGGAATCGCCGCAGCCGGGTATGCAGGCGCGCATACAGTACCAGCCGCTTGGCGTGGTGGGCGTTATCAGCCCGTGGAACTTTCCGCTGAATCTGGCATTCAGCCCATTGGCCGGGATCTTGGCCGCCGGTAACCGCGCGTTGCTCAAACCTTCCGAACTGACCCCTCGCACTGCGGAGCTGCTGGCGGAACTGATCGGCCGCTATTTTGATCCGCTGGAGCTGAGTACCGTGCTGGGCGATGCCGATGTCGGCGCCGCGTTCAGCGCCCAGGCCTTTGACCATCTGGTGTTCACCGGCAGCACCGGGGTGGGGCGCCATGTGATGCGCGCCGCCGCCGAAAACCTGGTGCCGGTCACGCTGGAGTTGGGCGGCAAGTCGCCGGTGTTGATTGATACCGATGCCGACGTGAAAACGGCCGCCGAGCGCGTGTTGACGGTGAAAACCTTTAACGTCGGCCAGATCTGTATCTCGCCGGATTACGTGCTGCTGCCGGCGGCGGCGCGCGATACCTTTGTCGAGCACGCTCGGGCGTTTATCGGCCGGGCATTCCCGACCATCCAAAACAACCCGGACTATACCGCCATCATTAACGATCGCCACTTCCAGCGCCTGCAGGAACTGCTGGCGGATGCCCGCGCCAAAGGCGCGACGCTGGTTGAACTGCAGCCGCAGGGCGAACCCAATGCTGATCCGGCAAGCCGCAAGCAGGCGCCGACATTGGTACTGGATGCCACTGATGAGATGCGGGTGATGCAGGAAGAGATTTTCGGGCCGATTCTGCCGATTAAAACCTATCGCGATGCCCATGAAGCGCTGGATTACATCAATGCGCATCCGCGCCCGCTGGCCGCCTACTACTTTGGTGATGATGCCGCGCGCCAGCAAGCGTTCGCCGAACATACCACCTCCGGGGCGCTGGTGATTAACGACGTGATGACCCACGCCACGGTTGAAACCCTGCCGTTCGGCGGCGTTGGCCCATCCGGCATTGGCGCTTATCACGGTATTCACGGCTTCCGCCGTTTCAGCCACGCCAAAGCGGTGGTGGTGCAAAGCCCGGGCGGGGAATCCAACCTGCGTATGCGCGCGCCTTATGCCGCAGGGCTGGCCCAGATTGAAGCGCTGTTGGCCGGTAAGTAACCCCTAGGTACACCCTATTCCCCGCGCCGGGGGAATAGGGTGAATCGGCCCGCCGCATATGCTAATAGGGCGTGTTGCCCTGCAACGCGCGCGAGCCGGCGGCTGGCCTGTACGGATTATTTAAACACGTACGCTACCCCGAAGCGGAAACGAAACTGCCGCTCACTGGATTTTACCGAACTAACAGTTCCATGTTTTTCCCATTTAATGGTTGTCGTAAAAATTACCTGGCCCATCCCTGGGCGATGTTTTGGCGGTGGGGCGGGCGCTATTTTAGCCGGCCATGGGTTTACGGCCGGCGCTGAGCAGCTTCGGCAGATTAAACTCAATCCAGTCCGTCAGTTGAATCACCTGCGTATACACTTCCCGCCCTAACGGCGTTAAAGAATATTCGGTATGTGGGGGCACCACCGGCAGGCTTTCACGGTGCACAAACCCGTCCTTCTCAAACGTCTGTAGCGTTTGCGCCAGCATTTTCTCACTGATGCCGCTGATTCTGCGGCGCAGTTCGCTAAAGCGCAGCGTCTCATCATCCAGCGCAATCAGTACCAAAATCCCCCAGCGGCTGACGATATGCTGCAGTATCACGCGGGATGGGCAGTCGGCATCCAGCAGCTTGCCGTACCGCACCACCGGCAGGCCCGCACTGTTCTCTTTACGCATTGTTTTCCCCATGCCAAATAAAATTAACACTAACAAAAAGGTAAGTACTTACCAAGAGATAGTATGTCTTTTATAGTGGTTGCCGTACAGAGAAAGCCGGGAATGGCTCCGGCAGTGCAGGGCAATCCTGCTTATTACATCACACTGAATAGAGGTTGTTATGATTGCAGTTACAGGTGCTACCGGCCAACTGGGCCGCCTCGTGATCGAGGCATTGTTGAAAACCGTTCCGGCTAACCAGATTGTCGCCGCCGTACGCAGCCCGGAGAAAGCGCAGGATCTGGCTAAACAGGGCCTGGTGGTGCGGCAGGCGGATTACAGCCAGCCGGCTACGTTGCAAGCGGCGTTCCAGGGAGTGAGTAAGCTGCTGCTGATCTCATCAAGCGAAGTTGGGCAACGCGCCGCGCAGCACCAGGCGGTGATCGATGCCGCCAAGGCCGCCGGGGTGGAACTGATCGCCTACACCAGCCTGCTGCATGCAGAGACTTCGCCGCTGCTGCTGGGTGAAGAACACCGCCAGACAGAGGCGGCATTACAGCAGTCCGGCCTGCCGTTCGTGCTGCTGCGTAATGGCTGGTACAGCGAAAACTATGCCGCCAGCATTGCGCCGGCGCTGGCTCATGGCGCCTTTATCGGCGCGGCAAAAAACGGGCGTATTGCTTCTGCTGCCCGCGCAGATTATGCACTTGCCGCCGCCAAGGTTCTGCAACTGGATGGGCAGGCAGGCAAGGTGTACGAGCTAGCCGGTGACGACAGCTACACCCTGGCCGAGTTCGCCGCAGAGATTGCACGCCAGTCCGGCAAGGCGGTTAACTATGTGGACATGTCGCAGGCAGAGTTTGCCGCCGCGTTAAAAGGCGCAGGGTTGCCGGCCGGCCTGGCCGACGTACTGGCCGATTCTGACGTGGGCGCAGCACAAGGCGCGCTCTATGACGACAGCCATACGCTGAGCCGGTTAATCGGCCGCCCAACCACGCGCTATCAACAGGTTATCGCCGCCGCACTGGCCGCGCTGTAACCGCCCATTGGGGGCTAACGGCCCCCGTGATATCAGGCAACATGGGTCCCGGGCTGTTCCAGCAGCTCACAAAGCAACTGGCGCTGTTGCTGCAGCGCCTGGCCGGTACGCGCCCGCGGCCACGGCAGTTCGACCGGCAGAATATGGCGGATGCGCCCCGGCCGCGGGGACATCACCACGATGCGATCCGCCAGAAACAGCGCTTCTTCCACATCGTGGGTCACCAGTAAAATGCTTAGAGAGGTTTGCCGGCGAATGGCCGCCAGGCTGTCCTGCAACTGCTGGCGGGTGAGCGCGTCCAGCGCGCCGAACGGCTCATCCAGCAGCAGGATGGTGGGCTGCGCCGCCAGCCCGCGGGCGATGGCCACACGCTGCGCCATCCCTCCCGATAGCTGGTGCGGCCAGGCCTGCGCGAACCCCTCCAATCCCATCATCGCCAGGTAATGCGCCACCTGGCGGGCAGTTTCCTGCGGCGGCAAATGCTGCTGCTCCATGCCGAGCGCGATGTTATCCGCCACCGTCAGCCACGGGAACAGCCGCGCTTCCTGAAACACCAGGCTCACCCGCGGCGGAATGCCGTGCAGCGGGCGGCCGTTAACCCTGATTTGCCCATGTTCGGCTTGTTCAAGCCCGGCGGCCAGCCGCAGCAGGGTGGATTTGCCACAGCCGCTGGCGCCGATAATTGCTACCAGTTCACCCGCGGCGAGCGCCAGGTTGATCTCCTGCAGGGCAGGGAGCGCCTGGCCGTTGACGGTAAAAAACTTACTGATATGGCTAAATTGCAGCGACATAGCGGCTCCGTAGGGTTATCAATGAAAACGCCAGGCGGTGAGGCGGCGTTCCGCCAGCGCAATGGCCTTGGCGGAAAGCGCCGCCACCAGCGCTATCAGCGCCACGCCGGCGAGAATGCGATCGGCGGCCAGCAATTGTTGGGCGCGCATCATCATGCTGCCCAGCCCATCGCCGGACGAGATAAAATATTCCGCACCGATGGTGCCGACCCAGGCGTGCATCAGCCCCAGCCGCAGCCCGGAAAACAGCGCCGGCAGCATGCCGGGCAGCACCAGCTTGCGCAGGCGCTGGCCTGGCGTCAGTTGCAGAATGCGGCTCACCTCCTGCAGCATTGGCGGCAACTGGGCAATACCCTGATGGGTGGCCAGCAGCACCGGGAAGAACGTCGCCAGCGCGATGAATACGATTTTGGCCATTTCTCCCAGGCCGAACCAGGCGGTCAGCAGCGGCAGCCAGGCGAACACCGCCACGCTGCGCAGGGCGGAAAGCAGCGGGCTGAACAGCCGATCGGCCATCGGCCAACTGCCGAGCAACCCACCGGCCAACATGCCGGCCGCGCTGCCCAGCGCAAAGCCCTGTAGCATACGGAAAAGGCTGGCGGCCAGATCGCCCGCCAGCGTGCCGTTGAACAGGCCGTCGAACAGCGTGCGCGCCACGGCCGCCGGGGCCGGCAGGAAGGCGCTGGCCAACAGGCCGTGGACGGCGGCAAACTGCCAGAGCGCCGCCAGCAGCAACGGCACCACCCAACCAGTCAGAGAAAAGCCCGCCGGGCTGCGCAGGTTATCCGGGCTGATCACCTGTGCCGGCCAGTGCACCCAGCGCCGGGTCAGCCACAGCAGGCCTTTTTCACCGAGGAAGCCAAACGCGCCGATCACGAAAATACAGACAAACACTAGATCCAGCATAAACAGCTGCCGGCTCTGCACCAGCAGATAACCCAGCCCTTCGCTTGAAGCCAGCAGTTCCACGGCGATCAGCGCCACCCAGCCTTGCGAAAAGGCCAGCCGTACCCCGGTCATCAGGTAGGGCAGCATCGCCGGCAGGATCAGGCGGCGCACAAACGCCAGCGGCGGCAGGCGCAGGCTGCGCGCCGCTTCATACAGTTTTTGCGGCGTTTGCTGGATGCCGATGCAGGTATACAGCGCCACCGGCACCGCCACCGATTTGATTAAAATGGTCAGCTTGAGCGCTTCGCCAATCCCCAGCGCCAGCATCAGCAGCGGGATCCACGCCAGGGTAGGGATCTGCACCAGTACGGTAAAAATCGGCATTAACAGGCGGTTGGCGAACGGGCTTAGGCCAAACAGGGCGCCAAGCACCAGCCCGGTGAAAATGCCGCCGGCCAGCCCCAGCGCCAGGCGCCACAGGCTGATGGGCAGCTCATGAATCAGTTCTTCCGGGATAAAGGCCTGCGCGCTGTCGAACACCACCGCCGGCGACGGCAAAATTTGCGCCGACATCCAGCCGTGGCTGCTGGCCAGCCACCAGCCGCCCAACAGCAGCAACGGCACCAGCAGAGCGTAGTAGCCCGCTGCCGCAGCAGAGAAGGGAAGCGGGGGCGCGGCGTTGGCCGGCAAAGCATTTTTACGCATCATGGCTGAACAGGCTTATTTTTGTGTTAACAGCGACAGGCGGGTAATGCCCGCCTTTTCCAGATCGGCCAGCAGCCCGGCGACGATGCCGTAGTTGGCGCTCTGTTCGGCCTGCACCTGCACAATCAGGTTGCTATTGGCGGCTTTCTCCTGCGCCAGGCGTTGTACCAGTTGTTCGCGCTCTATCGCCTCTTTATTGATAAAAAACTGCTGTTCGCCGTTGATGCTGACCACCAGCGGATCCCGCTGTTCAGCCGGCGCCACCGCCGCGGTTTTGGGCAGTTGGATCGGGATGGCGTTGGTCAGCATCGGCGCGGTCACGATAAACACCACCAGCAATACCAGCATGACATCCACTAACGGCGTGATGTTCATTTCACTCATCACGTCTTCGTTGTTTTGCGAGGAAAACGCCATTTACACCGCCTCCCGCATGTTTTTGACTTCGAAAGGCGTGGGGCTGCCGCTCACCTGGAAGTTCTGGGCCTGCATCACGCTGTATATGTCGTGGGCAAAATCGTCCATATCGGCCACTGCCAGCTTCAGGCGGCGCAGGAAATAGTTGTAGATCAGCACCGCCGGCACGGCGACCGCAATGCCGATGCCGGTGGCGATCAGCGCATTGCCGATCGGCCCGGCCACCGTATCCAGGCTGGCGGAGCCGGTCTGGCCGATATTTTGCAAGGCGGCCATAATGCCCCATACGGTGCCGAACAGGCCGATAAACGGCGAGGTGCTGCCGATGCTGGCGAGGATCGCCAGGCCGCTTTCCAGCGAACGGCGCTCACGTTGGATCTGCTGTTGCAGCGCGCGCTCCACCCGGTCTGGCAATTGGGCGGCGAGCGTTTTGCGCCCCTGCAGGTGCGCCGGCGCATCCAGCGCGGCCAGCGCCAACTGGGCCAGCGCGCCGGTGCGTTGGCTCTCGTTCAGCGCCTGATGCAGATCCTCCTGCTGCCAGAACAGCTGTTTAAAGCGCTTATCGCGGCGCTGCTGGCGCAGGTATTGCGCCAGCTTGAGCAGGCCGATGAACCAGGTTAATACCGAGAAAAACAGCAGCAGCAGGATAACGGCGCCCTCAGGGGAAGCCAGTTCAATGTGTCCGAGCGTCATAACCTATACCTCATGAGTCAAGCGAGAAATCAATGGGAACAATTACCGAGCCGCTGACGGCCTGGCTGCCGCGGCGGGCCGGTACGAAAGACCAGCGCCGCACAGTTTCTTGCGCCGCCTTATCCAGCGCGGCGTAGCCACTGGATTTTTGCAGACGGATGGACAGTACTTTGCCGTTGGCGCCAACCTGCACATTCAGTAATACGGTGCCTTCCTGCCCCCGGGTGATGGCGGCTTCCGGGTATTCCGGTGCCGGGTTATGCAAATAATCGGCATTGGCCAGCGGCGGTGTGACCGGCTGTGTTTGCTGGCTGGCGGCGTTATTTGCCACGGCTGGTTGGGCCGGCGCCGGCGTGGCCGGCGTTTTATTTACCGGTTTGGCGGGTTTTACCGGGCGTTTTTTCTCCGGTGGTTTTTGCACTTTCTTTTCCGGTACGTTGGCCGGCGGCCGTGGCTTTTCCACCGGTGCCGGCGGTTGCAGCGCGTTTTCATCCACCGGCAGCGTTTTTTCTACCGGCGCCGGGGGCGCGGGTGGTTCTTCGGCCACCGGCGGCGCCTCTTGCGGCGCGGCGGCGAGTTCAATGCTGATCGGCAACTGGCGCGGCGGTGTAACCAGCGGTGGGATCGCCGTGCGCTGCAACAGCAGCAGCGCCGCCGCATGCAGCGCCACGACCAGCAGCAGGGCCAGCCAACGTTCAGGCCGCGAAGCGCCGGCCAGCCCGGTGCCCGGCACAAACCGGCGACCGTGTGGCGCAGCGGCCGCCGGCGTTGGTTGCCAGGCCGGTTCGGGTTCACCGGCATAGATTACTTGGGTCATTAAACTGTTCTCCAGGCGACAATATACCCTTCATACTTCAAGCTGCAGGTGTGTTGGCTTTATTACTCGGCCCATCCTTGGGCCTCGCCCCGATGGGGCCGCTGCCGGCAGCGTTCAAATCTGCTCCCGGCAGATTTGTCGCTCACCCCAGTCACTTACTCAAGTAAGCTCCTGGGGACTCGCTGCGTCGCCGCCTTCCTGCAACTCGAATTATTTTGGGTACAGAGGATGAATTCGATTTTTCGTCCTTAGCGCTTAATGTCAAATTCGCTATATGCATATCGATATACATTTCATTTCTTTTATTTTCATCATTGCCGGTATCGGATAGGAAAATGCACGTTGACAGTGATTATCATCAACTTAATCGTAATTTCATTTTTAACTCTAATGCATACTGAGCATAGTTTTTTTTCATGTGCTGCATAGTGGCGTTATATTGCCGTTGCGACTGGTTTAGCGAATAAATAAAAATACAAATGCGTTTTATGTATTAGCCAGTTTGTTTTCGGCCGTTTAAATGTTGCCGGAGCGATGATGGTGGATTACGGGCATAAACGCAAAATAAAAAATGGGTGTAAAAAATGAAAGTGGCAAAAAGGTGGATGTTTTTTGGCCTGTTGGCGGCCAGCGTATTTTGGCCCGGGGCGGCAAGCGCGACGAATGAAATCCGCATTGCGGTTTCGGACATCGGCGCCGGCGAGCAACCGGCCGGCGGCGGGTTGATTGACGTGATTTACCGGCAGAAGTTGTTGGAGCAGGAGTTTGGCCGGGATGGCATCAACGTGCGTTGGCTGTTTATTAAAGGCGCCGGGCCGGTGATTAACGAAGGCTTTGCCAACCACCAGATCGATGTGGCCTACCTGGGGGATCTGGCCAGTATTATCGGCCGTTCGCGCGGGTTGGATACCCAGGTTATCGGCGCCGCGGCGCGCGGCATCAATCATTATTTGGCGGTGCCGCGGGGCGCGGATATTCATCAACTGGCCGATCTAAAAGGCAAGCGCGTTGGCCTGTTCCGCGGCACCGCCGCTGAGCTGTCCTTCCTGGCCGCGCTGCATTCACAGGGCATGAAAGCCAGAGATGTCAAAATCATCAATCTTGATTTTGCCGCCGCCAGCGCGGCATTGGCGGCCAGGCAGATCGACGCGACCTGGGGTGGCAACAATACCCTGGCGCTGCGGGATAAGGGAGTGGCGGATATTCCGGTATCGACCCAGGCGCTTAATGGCGCCGGGCAGCTCAGCGGGCTGATCGTTATTGACGGTGAATTCGCCCGTCGTAATGGGGATATTCTGCGGCGGATTATTAACGTGCAACGCCAGGCGGCGGCCTGGGCCAGCGATGAAAAAAATAAAACCGGGTTTATTCAGTTGCTGGCAAAACAATCCGGTTACCCGGAAGCTATTTTGCGTGAGGAATGGGATGGATTGCCGCCGTTATCACAGCGGTTATCACCAGAGCTGGATAGTGCTTTTAAAGCACAGTTACAGCAATCAATAAATACCGCGCTGGAAGCGCGCTTAATTCGCCAACCGGTAAATATCGCTGATTGGTTAAACGGCAGTTTTCTGCAGGTGCAGTAATTAATCATGAGACAGCCAAAATAATTCACGTTGCAGCCAACGTACCTGCTATTTGCGGTATGAAGGGGATACACTCGGGGAAAATATAATGACTATTAAAGACCGTTATTTTTGGCGCTATCCGCTGGCCATGAGCTGCCTGTTGGCGGTGCCGGTGGGGGCGCAAGCGGCCCAGACAGCCGCAGAAGAACAAACGACGGCGGCCACGGCAGCCGGCCAAGCGGTGCAGCTCAAGCGCGTTAAGGTCAGCGCCGCCCGCCCGCTGGTTCGCCAGCAAACCACGCTGTCTTCGCAGGTAGACGGCAAAACGCTGGAGCAGGAGCGGCTGTATCGCTTTGAGGATCTGCCACAGGCGGTGACCGGGATGGATATTGCCGCCGCCGATACGCTGGATACGCGCGTCACCATTCGCGGCATAGGCGACGGCGGCGGCAGCGAAATCAACATCGGTATGCCGAGCAGCGTCGGGTTGTTCCTGGACGGCGTGCGCCTGTCGCGCCCGGGCATGTTGGCCAACGATCTGTTGGATATTGATAGCGTAAACGTGTTGAAAGGGCCGCAGGGCACCCTGTACGGCTTTAACACCACCGGCGGCGCGATAGATATCCGCAGCCGCAAACCCACCTTTACCCCGGAATATTCCCTGGAGCAATCCGTCGGCCAGCACGGCTATGTACAGTCGAAGCTGATGGCCTCCGGTGCTTTGAGCGACACCCTGGCCGGGCGCATCAACCTGTCGCACACCGAAAGCGGCGGCTATGTCACCAACGTCGAAAACGGCCACAAGCTGGGCGGCAGCAATAACAGCGGTGTGCGTGGGCAGCTGCTTTGGCAACCGCAGGATAACGTTAACCTGCGCTTTATCGGCGATTACAGCAAAGCGACCAGCTACCCGGTGATGTCGTTGGTCGGCACCCACGCGGTGAATGGCACCGACGGCTTCTTAACCCGGGCTCAGGCGTTGGGCGTGAAGGTGGTGGAAGGGCGGAAAGTGGCGCTGGACGACGAATCGAAAAACCGCGTCACCCAGGGCGGCGCAGCGCTGGAGGCCAATGTGAAGCTGGAGAACGGCTTTGCGCTGCATTCGCTGTCATCCTGGCGCTATTTCCGTTTCCTGCCGCAAACCGCCGATGCGTTAAATATCCCGCTGTATGCCAACAGCGGCGCCGATGTGCGCGATCGTATCTGGGAGCAGCGTTTCTGGGTCGATTCGCCGAAAGGCGGCCTGCTGGATTACACCCTGGGCGCCGATTATTGGGGCGAAAATATGGACACTTTCGCGCACGATTACTATGACGGCGGCAGCCAGGTGACGAGCTGGTACGGCAACACCAGCAACACCGGGAAGTTCGTCCAGCGTTTTGGCGAACTGAACGATAAGGCGTTTTCAGTCTATGCCAACGGCACCTGGCACCTGGGCGACAGCCTGGATCTGATCACCGGCGTGCGCCAAACCTATGAGAAAAAGACCGGCTCCTTTAAGCGCATCAATAAAAACGATTTTGACTCCGGCGATCTGGCGCAAACCAACCACCTGCCGGCGGCGACCATCAGCGCCAACTGGTACGCCACGCCGAACGTCACGCCTTACCTCACCGTGGCTTATGCCGAAAAAGCCGGTGGGCTGAATATCTCTTCCGGCGCAGCGGCCAAGGCGGGCCTGGGCTCGTTATACATCGAACCGGAAAAAACGCGGGCGGTTGAGCTGGGGGTGAAAACCCACTGGTTCCAGCGCAAGCTGGAATGGAATACGGCGTTGTTCTGGAGCGAAGTGCGTGATTTCCAGACCACCGCCTATGACGAAGAAACGCTCAGCAGCTACCTGATCAACGCCGGGAAGTTTCGCTCGCGCGGTATCGAATCGCAGCTCTCGGTCTACCCGGTTGAAGGGTTGAGCCTGAGCCTTAACGGCACCCTGCTGGATGCTTCGTACCTGAACTTCACCAATGCCAAATGCCCGGCGGAAATCTCGCTGCAGGCCGGTGCTCCGGCCACCTGCGATCTGACCGGCCAACGGGTGTTTAACTCGCCGCGCCTGAGCTACAACGCCCGGATCCGTTATGAATGGAACACCTTTAATAATCTGCAGGCGTTCGTTTCCGGCCAATGGTCGTGGCGCAGTTGGGCGTACGGCACCGTGGACAACTCAGCCTACACCCGTATTCCCGCCTATGGCGTGCTGAACCTGGCGACCGGCCTGAGCGGCAAACAGGGCGATCACGGCTGGCATGTCTCGCTGTGGATGAAAAACGCGTTGGATAAAACCTACTACCGCGTCATGAAATCCGGGGATTACGGCTCGGCCTACGGTTCGCTGGGCGATCCACGCATGGTAGGCCTGACGGTAGGCTATGACTTTAAAGGATAGTGTAATGCGTAATCTTCCTTACTCACGGCGGCACTTTTTGCGCGACAGCACCTTGCTGACCCTGGCGCTGCCGCTGTGGAAATCGGCTACTGCGGCGGCGCCCGGCCGCGCCGGGGCGTCGGCAACGCCCCACGCGGTGCAGTTACGCTGGCTGGACGGGCAGCCGCCGCGGGCGCTGAGCGGTGTCACCTGGGGCGCGCCCTGGCCGCAAGGGGCGGTGCCGGCGGGGAGCGGCTTTTTACTGCAGGACGGGCAGCAGGCATACCCGTTGCAGAGCTGGCCGCTGGCCTGGTGGCCGGATGGTTCGGTGAAATGGTCCGGCCATGCGCTGGGTGCCGCCACGCCGCGCGCCGGGGCGCTCACTCTGCTTCCCACCACCGCCGAGGCCGCACCGCAGCGGAATTTGGCGACGGCAACCGAACAAGGCTGGCTGGTCGATACCGGGCAGATGCGCTTTAGCGTCTCCCGCAGCGGGCGGTACCTGATTGACGAGGTGTGGCAAAACGATCGCCTGGCGCTCACCCGCGGGCGGCTGGTGCTGCGTATCCAGTCCGGCGATGAGGCGGAAGGCACGCACAGCGTGGCGGCATTTCAGGGGCAGGCGGCATCCGTCACCCTGGAGCAGAACGGGCCGCAGCGGGCGATCATCACTATTCGCGGCAGCCATCGGCAGGATGAAAATAGCCGGATCCCGTTTATCGTGCGCCTGTATTGCTATGCCGGCTCGTCCTCTTTCCGGGTGGTGCATACGCTGATCTATGATAACGATCGGCCGCAGCAATCCGTGAAGGGCATCGGGCTGGCCTTTGATGTGCCGCTACAGGGCGAACTGCACGATCGTCATGTGCGCTTCGCCTCTGACGAGGGGGGCGTTTTCACCGAAGCGGTGCGCGGCCTGACCGGGCTGCGGCGCGATCCCGGTGCCCAGGTTACGCAGGCGCAGCTGAGCGGCAAGGCCACGCCCCCGCTGGCGGACTTTGCGTCCCGGGTGGCGGCCGGCCTTGGCTACATCCCGGCGTTCGGCAGCTACCGGCTAACGCAACACCATCCCGACGGCTACCAGATCCATAAGCGCACAGAGGCGGGGCTAGGCTGGCTGCTGTCGGCTACCGGTAGCCGGGCCGCCGGCGTGGGCTATCTTGGTTCACCGCAGGGCGGGGTAGCCTTCGGCATCCGCAACTTTTGGCAAAGCTATCCGGCCTGCCTGGAAATCGCCGGGGCGCATCAGCAGCAGGCGACGGTCACGCTCTGGCTGTGGTCGCCGTGGGCGGAACCGATGGATATGCGCGCCTGGCACGGTGAAATGGGGCTGACAACCTTTAAAGCCCAGCGGGAAGCGTTGGACATCACCTATGAAGATTACGAACCCGGCTTTGATACGCCGCACGGGGTGGCGCGCACCAGCGAGCTGTTTATCGACGTGCTGCCGTCAACGCCGGATAACGCCGCTTTCGTGGATATCGCCCGGCGTATCCAGCAGCCGCCGCTGCTGGTGGCGAACGCCGAAGATCTCAGGCGTGCACGGGTGTTTGGCCCGGTGTGGGCGCCGGCCAGCGCCGTGAGCCCGCGCCATCAGGAGATCGCCGCGCAGTTGGCGTGGTATTTCGATTTTTACCGCCAGGAAGTAGAGCAGCGCAAATGGTATGGCTTCTGGGATTTCGGCGATGTTATGCACACCTACGACAGCGATCGCCACGTCTGGCGTTATGACGTGGGGGGCTATGCCTGGGATAACTCCGAGCTGAGTACCGATCTGTGGCTGTGGTACTACTTCCTGCACAGCGGCCGCCCGGAGGCCTTCCGCATGGCGGAGGCGATGACGCGCCACACCGGCGAGGTGGACGTTTATCACCTGGGGCGTTTCAAACCGCTTGGCTCCCGGCACAACGTCCGCCACTGGGGCGACAGCGCCAAACAGCTGCGCATTTCCACCGTGGCGAACCGCCGTTTCCTCTACTACCTCACTGCCGATGAGCGCATCGGCGAACTGATGGATGAGCAAATCGAAGGGGTGCGCACTTTGCGCGATGTGATGCCGGGGCGAAAGATCGGCCAGCAGACGCCGGACGATCCTAAGCGCATTAGCCTCTATTTCGGCACCGACTGGAGTGCGGTGGCCGCCGCCTGGCTGACGGCTTGGGAGCGGCACGGCGATCCACAGATGCGTGATCGCTTGCTGAACAGTATGCGTTCGATCGCCACCCAGCCGCACGGCTTCTTTACCGGCCTGGCGGAGATGGATCCTGATACCGGCGTATTCGCCCCCGCCGGGCCGGAACAGCTGTTTATTTCCCACCTGAGCGCGGTGTTTGGCCTGGCGGAAATTTGCAGCGAGCTGCTACAGCTGCTGCCGGACGAGGGCTTTACGCGCGCCTGGCTGGATTATTGCCGGTTATATAACGATCTGCCGGCGTTGAGCGCGTTCGTCGGCAAACCGGTGAAAAAGCTCAACCTGGTGCAGGGCCACGCTCGCCTGACCGCCTACGCCGCCTGGCATCAACAAGATGAGGCGTTGGCGGCGCGCGCCTGGCGGGAGTTTTTCAGCGGGGAAGGGGGGATTGTGCAACCCAATACCACCACCCGGCTGATCCGCCCGCCGGCGGTGCTGGCGCCGTTGCAAGAAGCCGGGATTGACTCCTCCATCGATAAACGCTCGGGCAGTACCGGCGACACCAACCTTGCCACCAATGCGGTGGCGCAGTGGGGGCTAACGGCATTGGCGCTGCTGGCGCTGTTGGATGCCCCGGCGCCTTCCCACTAACATATCCGCGAACAGGAAAAAACCATGACGGAATTAAACACCGCTGTGCAGCAGCCAGATCCGGGCGAGCCACAGGAGATTGACTGTTGCCCTTCTTCATCACCCAAGGTTGAACACCAATACCTTTTGCGTTGGGCGCCCGCACCGGCGGCGACGCCCTGGCATTGGCGGGTGGAGCAGGAGGATCCGCAGCGAACGTTGGTGCAGGCCGAACCGGGCCAACTGACGTTGGAGAGCGCCGCCGGCCTGACCGTGTGGCTGGATCAACCCCTTTCCGGCGCCTACCGCATTCGTTTTGTGCGTGAAGTGCAGTTGGCCGGGCGGCCCTACGATCGGCTTTCCGATCTGAACCAGTTTTGGGCGGCGCGCGATCCGGCAAACTCTAATCTGTTCACCCGCAGCGGCGTGTTGAATGAATACGACGATCTTGATCTTTACTATGTGGGGATGGGCGGCAACTGGAACAGCACCACCCGCTTTCGCTACTACAACGGCCGCGGGCAGCGCCAATTGCTCGGTGAGTTTACCGACGCCCAACACCTGCTGCAGCCCAACCGGCAATATGAGATTGTGATCGAGGTGGGCAGCGGCGGCACCCGTTTTCTGGTGGATGGCGAACCCTATTTCCAGGCGCGTTATGCCGCACCGCCCGCTGCGGGTTATTTCGGCTTCCGCACCGTGTGGTCGCGCCAGGTGATTACGGATTTCGCCATCATGCCGTTGTAGCCGCGGCCGGGTTGCCGTGCAGATCTTTATCGACCTGCACGAAGGTCGCCATCAGCGTTTGCGTCAGCCAGGGGAGCCGGGCGCCCGCCAGGGAGATGATGCCGTAATGGGTATAGAACTCATCGGTGTTGTCATCCAGCCCGGCGATTTTCAGCATGTGCAGGCCATGCCGCGCCGGGGTTTTGAAATGGTTGGTGGTGCCGATGGCATCCGAGTGGCGGATCACGTCCAACAGGCTGTAGCCATTTTCGCACTCGATGCTGGTGCGGATGTCCTGGCGGCCGCTCAGCTGCACCAGCGCCCGGTGCAGGTTCGGCGGGCGGATGGTGGCGGCCAGCGGGTAGCTGAACAGTTGTTCGACGGTGATTTCGTCAAAGGCCGCCAGCGGGTGCTGCTGCCGGCAGCAAAACCCCCAGCGGTGGCGGGTGAGCGGCTGCACCGTATAGCGGGCATCAAACTCAAAGTTGCGGGTATCGGCGACGATAAAATCGAATTTTTCCGCCAACAGCCCCTTGCCCAACGCCTGCCAGTTGTCCACCCGGAACACCAGGCGGATCTTCGGCGAGTGGCGCGAAAAAGCGCCGATCACCTGGGGCATCAGCCATGCGGCGGGCGCCGGGCCGCAGCCAAACTGCACTTCGCCGGCCTCTTTTTCATTGAAGGCGGCGATGTCGTTGAGCAGATCTTGGCTCTGGTGGGTTAAGCGCCGGGCGTGCTCCAACACCACCAGGCCTTTACGGGTGGGTTCCAGATCGTTATGGCGGTCGATCAGCCGGGTGCCCACGTTCTGCTCCAGTGCCTGAATGCTGCGGCTGAAGGCCGACTGTGAGATCTGCATCGCCTGCGCGGCGGCGGTGAAGTTGCGGTGTTCAATCAGGGCGATAAAGTGGCGCAGTTGGCGTAGATCGATATTCATCATCGGATGTTATGCACAAATGTGGGAGTTAGCGCCCAGACTAGCGGGCTTTCTACTAATAAAAAAATAATAGATAACTTTTTTATATTCCTTTTAGTTATACCTAAAATAATTTGGGTGATAGGGGAAAGGGGGCGAGGGGATTGAGGTTGTTTCATTTACGCAGTGGTGAGA
Source organism: Gibbsiella greigii (assembly GCF_039540155.1). Taxonomy (NCBI): domain Bacteria; kingdom Pseudomonadati; phylum Pseudomonadota; class Gammaproteobacteria; order Enterobacterales; family Yersiniaceae; genus Gibbsiella; species Gibbsiella greigii. The sequence continues at coordinate 106,048 of NZ_BAABEM010000008.1, read as the reverse complement.
GTGTATTGTTTTATCAACGTTCTTTGCTCTGACCGAGAAGGTTTCGGTCGCCACAATATCGTGGCTTTTTGTTGCACCGCAGCCCGCGCCCGAGTTAGGGGCCGTGGGCGCGGCCCCTAACGATCCGCGCCTGCGCCATATCAGGCGGCCGTTGCGCGGCTACCCTCACTGTGTCACTGCGCATCACGGCCGGCTACGACAGGCGTCCCTGCCTGTCTCGCCTGAAACCGCCGTCCTGGCGGTTTCGCCTATGCTACGTTCCGCCGTTCGGCGCCTTCAATGGCTTCCACACCCATGCTCCAATCACCGAATCAATCGTCTTTGAGATTAATGAATTAACCCATAAACTTATGTCAAAACCGGTGGTTAGGTTGCCCGGTGGCGATAGATTGGGGTGTTGACGTTTAGCGCGCATCTTGGTCTGCCGAACAAGGCACCGTTGCCAGGGGCAATCGGCCACGGACGGCCGACCCGCCCGGTGACGGGGACGCGGCGAGGGCACCCGCGCAGCGGGCAGGCCATGTTAAGCGCAGGCCGGGGTGTCAGGGCCGAGCCTTCGGCCCTGACAATTGTCAGTCACTATTGCCGCAAAGGAACTTGATACGATTAAGGCAATTCCCTTTACACCGAGGGTGGCAAAGTGTGGTTTTATCAACGTCCTGCATGGTTCTCGGCCGCGTCATTTCGCACCACGGTAACGTTATTGGTGATAACTGGCTAACCCACTGGCTTCCAACTGGCGGATGGCCGCCGCCCAGTGTTTTTGCGTGATCTCATCCGTGCCGCTGCGAAAACGCGCAGACTGCGCCTTGACCTTTTCGATCGCGGCCGGCGGCGCGTAGTGCAAATTGTCTCGCCCGCCGGCGAGCGCCGCCACCTGAATGTTGCAGGCGCGCTCCAAACCGTGCAGCTCCCGGAACGCGTGCTCAATGCTCACGCCGCCGGCCAGCAAACCGTGGTTGCGCAAAATCATCACGTTGCTGTGGCCCAGATCGTTAACCAACCGGTCCTGCTCATCCAGATCGAGCGCGACGCCTTCATATTCGTGATAGGTAATCCGTGAATAATAAGCCAGCGCATGTTGCGACAGCGGTAACAGCCCGTCTTTTTGCGCCGATACCGCCGCGCCGTCTTTGGTGTGGGTGTGCAGCACGGCTTTCAAATCGGGGCGGGCACGGTGTATGGCGCTGTGGATCACAAAGCCGGCCTGGTTAATGCCCAGCCCAGTGGGATCGGCAATGATATTGCCGTCCAAATCGATTTTCACCAGGTTGGAGGCGGTGATTTCACTGAACAACAGGCCGTAGGCGTTAATCAGAAAGTGCTCTTCCGCGCCCGGCACGCGCACCGAGAAATGGGTATAAATATGATCGGTCCAGTGATACAGCGCCGCCAACTGATAGGCGGCGGCCAGCTTAACGCGCACCTGCCACTCTTCCTGGCTGACGCCGTTTTTTACCTCGCCGGTATTGGCGGTAGGGATAGACACCAAAGACATAACAACTCCCGTTAACGGTGATTTGATAAGTGTTGGCCGCGACTGGCGCTCGATTACCAATCGATCTCTTGGCCCAGAATTTTCAATATGTCCTGCCGGCGCTGAATCAGCAGCGGATCGCCCCGGTGGCGCGGATAGGCCAGCGGCACCGCAAACTGCGCCAAAATCCGGCTCGGGCGCGGCGAAAGCACGATCACCCGATCGCACAGCAGCAATGCCTCTTCGACGTCGTGCGTCACCAGCAGGCTGGTATAGCCCTGGCTCTGCCAGAGGTTAATCAATTCGCGCTGCATGCTGATGCGGGTCAGCGAGTCCAGTTTGCCCAGAGGCTCATCCAGCAACAGCAGGCGCGGCTCATTGAGCAGGGCGCGTGCCAGCGCGGCGCGTTGGGCCATCCCACCGGAAAGCTGTTTAGGGTAGGCGTTGGCGAACTCGTTCAGGCCAATGCGGCTGATCAGGCCGTCGGCCTTTTGCTCCTGGCCGCTCAGCCCCTGCGCCTGCGGCCCGAGCAGCACGTTCTGCCGCACCGTGCGCCACGGGTAAAGGGTGGGATCCTGGAAAACCAGAATGCGCTCGGGGCTGGGGGCGCCGAGCGGCTGGCCGTCTGCGAGCAGGTGGCCGGTTTGCAGCGGCTCCAGCCCGGCAAGCAGGCGCAGCAGGGTGGACTTGCCACAGCCGGAAGGGCCCAGCAGCGCGACGCTTTCGCCGGCGGCAATGCTCAGGCTGATGTTGTCCAGCACGGCGATTTCCCGTTTCCCCAGGGTGAAGCTGTGGCTGACGTTCTGCACGTCTATCGTTGTGCCCGTGGCGTTTATCCGCGCCTGGGCGGCTTGCGCTACCATTTCATCACTCCTTTTTGCCAACTGAGCAGGCGATCGCGCACGAAAAACAGCAGGCTGATCAGCCCCGAGCACAAAAAGGCCATCACGATCAGCGCCGCATACATATTCGGGTAAGCGGCCCAGCCCTGCGCCCACTGCAAATAAAAGCCGATGCCGGCCTTTACCCCGACCATCTCTGCCACGATCAGCACCGAGAAAGAAGCGCCCAGCCCCATAAACAAACCAACGAAGACGTTCGGCAGGGCGGCGGGGATCGCCACGTGGAAAATCAAAAAGCGCTGGCTGGCGCCCAGCGTGCGCGCCACGTCGTAATAGGCCTTGTCGATGTTAGCGACGCCCGACCAGGTGAGGACGGTCACCGGGAACCAGGTCGCCAGGGCGATCAAAAACACGCTGGCGCCGAAGCTGCTGGGGAAGATAAACAGGCACAGCGGCAGCAACGCGGTTGAAGGCACTGGCCCCAGAATGCGCAGTATCGGGTGCACCCAATAGCCGATGCGCTGCGACCAGCCGATCGACACGCCGCTGATAAAGCCGACCAGGGTGCCGATCACCACCCCCAGCAGCAATAACGATAATGAGTGGTACAGGCTGTTTAGCAGGCGTGGCCAGTCGGTGAGATACACCTCAATCAGCGCCTGCGGCGGGGCGAAAAACGGCAGCGGCAGCGCGCCGGTTTTCACCGTGAGCAGTTCCCACAGGCTGAAAAACAGCGGCAGGGCGATCAGCCATTGCCCGGCGCGCTGCAGGCGTTGCCCACGGCCTTCCCACTGGCGGTAGCTGAGCGCTAGCGCCAACAGCGCCACGCCCAGCGCCAGTTGCAGCCCGGCCCAGGCCTGGCTGTATGGCCATTGGCGGTTGACGTTGGGCCAGTAGGTGGTGATAAGCCCGGCGGCCAGCCAGGCCGTGGCCGCCAGCAGGCCGGTGAGCCAGATCCGCTGGCCGGCGCTTTTTTCCCGTTTCACGGTTCGATCAAGCAAATACGTTGGCATAGATGCTCTCCGCAAATTGGTGGGCGTCGGTACTGGGCTTAATCACCTGGACCAACTGCAAATCGCTGACGTACTGCGTCAGCTCTTTAACGAAGGCTTCGCCCACCGCGTGGTGGCCGTGCGCCTGGCCGTGCAGAATGCCGGCCACTTCCTTGACGTTGGTGTTCAGCGCGTGGGCCATAAAGGCATCGGCAACGCTTTCCGGGTGCTCCGCCGCGTAGCTGTGGGCATCCAGCAGCGCCTGGGTCAACGCCGCTGCCGCGGCTTTGTGTTCGCGGGCCAGCGAGCCGCTGACACCGACCACGCAGCAGCTGAGGTTGGCGTATTCACCGGTCATATTGCTGGCCAGCAGTTGGTATTTGCCGGTGTCCAATAAGCGGTAGCTGAACGGTTCGCTGCCGCTGATGGCGGCAATTTCCTGTTTATCCAGCGCCACGCTCAATAAATCGGCGGGATAGACCTTCCATTGCACATCGGCGATCGGGTCCACGCCGTGGCGTTTGAGCAGGATGGCAAAAAAATTCTTGTCGGGGCCGGCCATGTCGGTCACGCCGATGGTTTGCCCTTTTAGCTTTTCCAGGCTGGTAAAGGGGGCGTTTTTGGCGGTCAGCAAATTCAGGCAGCCGCCGTGGGTGCCGGCGGTGAGCTTGACGTCAAAACCCTGTTCCAGCGCTTTCAGCCAGCGCAGGGCCATACCGATGCCCGCATCGGCCTTGCCGGTGGCGATCGCTTCCAGCAGCAGATCGGTCGAGTTGCCGAAGTTGACGAACTCAACGTCCAAATTGTATTTGCTGAAGAAGTGCTGCTGCTCCGCCACCGTGACGGGGGCAATACACACCGCGCTCTGGTTGATGGCGAGCTTCAACTTATAAGGTGCCGGCAGGCGCAGCGCGTTGCCGTCTTCCTGATGCATGGCCGCCATATCATGGGCGAACAGCTTCGGCGAGATGCCGACCAACACCGGGGCCGCCAGCAGGCTGCCGCCCAGGCTGAGGAATCTGCGGCGTGAATACTGAGCAATGTGTTTCATGGCTGACCTTCCTGTTGTGTTTGCGCCAGCGGCGGTATGCTAAAGCCGTTATCAAAGGTATGAGTAACGTCAAGCGGTTGCCGGATCAGCCCGTTAGCCTGATAAAAATCGGCGGTGGCCTGCTGTTGGCGCACGGTTTGATCGTCAATCCGTTGCCAGCGCAGTTGGCGGCTGGCGAACTGCTCGCGTGCGATATCGGGCGGGAATTTAATGATTTGCCCCAGCGTTTTGCCGTAGCTGTCGAGATTGGCATAGGCCCAGCGCTCCGCCTTTGCCAGGCGGTTGAGATAATCCTGCAGAGCCTGGCGTTTGGCGCTATCGCTGAGCGTGGCATCGGTGGCCGCCAGGAAGGTATTTCCTGGCAGCAGGCCGGTGCCGCTGACCAGCACATGCCCTTGCCCGGTTTTAACCAGTTGAGTGGTGTAAGGCTCCCAGGTGGCCCAGGCGTCGACCGAGCCGCTGAGCAGCGCCACCTTGGCGTCCACCGGCCCTAAAAAGACCCACTGTACGTCGGCGGCGCTCAGGCCGGCCTGTTGCAGCGCCTTCAGCGCCACAAAGTGGCCGATGGAACCTTTGCCAGTGGCGATGCGTTTGCCTTTCAGATCCTGGCCGCTTTTCAGCGGCGAGCTCTCGCCCACCAGTACCGCGGTGCCCGCGGGGTTGCTTTTATCCACCGCGACCGCTTTAACCGGCGCACCCTGCGCAAGGGCAAACAGTAACGGCGCATCGCCGATAATGCCGACGTCGACCGCGCCGGCGTTCAGTGCTTCGGCAAGCGGGGCGGCGGCGGGGAACTCGGCCCATTTGATATCGTAAGGCAGATTGGCGAGTTCGTTGGCCGCTTCCATTTGTGAACGCATACCGCCTTTTTGATCGGCGATATGCAAGGTAATACGCGCGTCGGCGGCCAGCGCCTGGCCGGCCAGGCCAATAAGCAGTAAAGCACCCAGAGTCTGTTTAATACGCAACATGTTCATCATTTCCTTTGGTCTAAAGCGGTGTTGCCAAAGCCCGTGCTCTGCGTCAGCGGGCGGTTTATGCGGGTGTGCCGCCGCATAATGCCGCTTTGCCGGCGTTAATCCACGCGCTGTCGTTTTGCGGCGTATGCACCCGGCCGCACAGCACGTTGCGGTAGTGGCGTTCCAGCGGGTTGTGGCGCGTCAGGCCGTGGTTGCCGGTCAGCGCCAGCGCTTTTTCCACCGCATTTACCGCGTTTTCGGTGATGGTGACTTTCGCCAGGTTGGCCTGTTCGGTGGTGAATGCCTGCGCCGCCGCCTGGCGCAGCAGGCTTTGGTTGACCAGCAGCAGGCTATCGATTTGCCCGATGTTTTCCTGCACGCGCGGCAGGCTGGCTAGCGGGGCGCCCAGACTGGCCGGCACGCGCTGTTGCAGCCAGGCGATCAGCCAGCGGCGCGCCGCCTGCGCAATGCCGTCATAGATGGCAGGCAGCAGGGCGGTGTGGGCATTGGCGGCGGCCTGGATCTGTGCCGTATCCGGCGCCGGCGGCCGATCGGCCGGATAAATCCCCACCGCATGGTTCAACGGCACCGCCACGTTGTGCAGTAGCACCTCATGGCTGCCGGTGGCGCGCATCCCCAGGTGATCCCAACTGTGTTTAATCGTGATGCCCGGGCTATTGCGCGGCACCAACCAGGTGCCCACTTGCGGGTTGGCGTCATCGCTGCGCGCCCAGATCGCCAGCCAGCTTAGGCCCTCAATCCCGGTGGTATAGAGTTTGTGGCCGTTGAGCAGCCAGCCTGCCGGCGTGCGCGCCGCCACGGTGTGGGGCAGGCCGCCACGCGCCGGGGAGCCTACCTCTGGCTCCACCCGCAGGCTGTTGATCAGCGCCCCGTGTTGCACCGCGCTTTGGCTGACGGCGCAGCGCAATGCCTCCGGCCACTCGGGGTTGGCGGCCAGGCGCAGGTGGTGCAGGTACTGCATGCAAACGATCAGCGCCGTGGACGGTTCGCCCTGTGCAATGGCGCTGATAACCTGCTGTAGAGTGGCAAGGCTGGCTTCGCCGCCGCCGTAACGCTGCCCGCAGGCCAGTCCCAACAGGCCATGCGCCTGCAGCCAGGCCAGATTGGCATGTGGGAACTCGCCGCTGCGATCCAGCGCCGCGGCCTGTTGTGCCAGTTGCGCGGTAATCAGCGCCAGCGGCGGCTGAATGTGCTGTTGGCGTGCCAGCGGGCGGGTAGACCAGACAGAGCTCATGCGGGGTGCCTCTTCCGTTGGCCTTTAGGCGCTTCGCCTGGCGGCGCGCTGAGCGATTTTGGCACGGGCGATCGGCAGCAGTTCTTTGCCGTATTCCTGGGCGTCGTTGAGCGGATCGAAACCGCGGATCAGGAAGTTGCGCACCCCCAGATCGTAGTAATCGAGCAGGGCGTCGGCCACTTGTTCCGGGGTGCCCACCAGCGCAGTGGAGTTGTGCCCGCCGCCGAAGAGCCTGGCGATGCCGGTCCACAGGCGTTTATCCACCACTTCGCCCTGCGCCACGGTTTTCAGCAGGCGCTGAGCGCCCACGCTGTTAGGCTTGTTCTTATAGCCAACGCCGGTTTTCTCGGCATGCTCGGTGGCGACATGCAGGATCTCTTTGGCCTTTTCCCAGGCCTGCGTTTCGGTGGCGGCGATAATCGGCCGGAATGACACGCTGAAATCGATTTGGCGCTGGTGTTTGGCCGCTTCGGCCCGCACGCGCTGGATGGTTTCCTGGGTTTGCGCCAGCGATTCGCCCCACAGGGCAAATACGTCGGCGTGCTTACCGGCCACGGCGATCGCTGCGTCTGACGAGCCGCCGAAAAAGATCGGGATATGGGGTTTTTGCAGCGGTTTTATCGCCGAAAAGGCCTGCTCGACCTGGTAGAAATCGTTATGGGCATCGAACGGCCGTTCCTGGGTCCAGACCTTGCGCACAATGTCTAAAAACGCGTCGGTGCGGGCATAGCGCTGATCGTGATCGAGGTAGTCGCCGTCGCGGCGTTGCTCTGCGTCGTTGCCGCCGCTAATGATATGCACCGCCAGGCGGCCGCCCAGCAGGTGTTCCAGGGTGGCGAATTTGCGCGCCGCCAGGGTCGGCGCGACGAAGCCCGGCCGGTGCGCCAGTAAAAAGTTGATTTTCTGCGTGGAAAGCCCGGCCAATGCCGTGACCAGAAAACCGTCGGGTTGATCGGACCAATGGCCGACCAGCAGCCGGTCGAAACCGGCGGCCTCGTGGGTTTGCGCAAAGCGCACAATGTAGTCGCGGTCAAATATCGGGCCTGCCGGGGGAATGATTTCCGAAGACAGACGGTGGCCAATCATGCCTAAAAATTGGACGCTCATTAGAACTCCTTGCCAGGACGCGTTATAGGGTTTGGCTGCCGGCCAAATGTTTGGCGATAAGCAGCGTGGTTTTTATACCCTATACGCGATGTTCTAATGATTTAAATGCATTTTTATCATATCTTAATATGCATAAAGTTAATTATGATAATAATTTTTTATTTTTCATGCAATTAACTACGAAGCTCTTGTGCAATCTTCTCGGCAAAAAAGGTGGTGGGCCGTTGCAGGTTACCCAGCCCCGGGCTGCTGACCTGCCACAGTTGCACTTTCGGCTGGAAGTCGGCCAGCTCAACAATGGCGATTTCGCCCTGGTGCAGGCTGTGGGTTAACGCGGCTCTGGGCACCAGCCCAAGCCCCAACCCTTGTGCCACCAGGCTAATTTGCAATTGGGCGCCGGCGGTTTCCACGTTGATTTTCAACCTCAGCCCCTGCGCCTGCAGATCGCGGTTTAAGCCGGCGCGCAGGCCGCAACCGTCGGGGTTCAATACCCAGCCGAGGTGGGCGCAGCCGCTGAGGCGGGTGGCGTTGAGGTTAAGGCTTTTGCCGGCGATCACCACCACCTCCAGCGGGCACAGCGCCTTTGCCACCAGGCTGTCATCGAAGCTTTGCTGCGCCGGCCCCATGGCGAGCAGGCTATCCAGCTCAACGTTTTCCAGGCGTTTGATCAACTGCCCGCCCCAGCCACAGACCACCTGCGGGCGCAACTGCGGGTAATGTTCGCCTAGCGCCACCAGCGCCGGCCGCAAGGCGATTTCACTCAGGCTTTGCGGGATGCCCAGGCGCAGCAGTCCGCTTGGTTCCGCATCCTGATTAAGCAGGCTTTCCAGCCGTTTGGTTTCGCGTTTGATCGTCAGGCACTGTTCATAGACGCGGTGGCCGATGGCCGTCAGTTTAAGTGGTTTGGTTTGGCGATCCAGCAGCGTGGCGCCCAGGCTTTGTTCAAAGCTTTGCAGGCGGCGGGTCATAGCGGATTGGCTGATGCCAAGGTATTCAGCGGCCTGGTTAAGCGAAGCGAATTGCACCACCGCCAGCAGTGCGTCAATGTCGTCTGTACGCATAGAAACTCTCTTTATGTGTATTTTGCATTTTAGTTTATTACAAAAATGCATTTAAATAATAAAAAGTTCTTTGTTAGCGTGATAGGCACAGCTTCAGACAGGAAAGCCTTATGACAACGCCATTACGCTTAGACCGTTTACGCGGGTTCATCGAACAATTGGCCCAACTGCATCAACAACCGCTGGGCGATGCGGCACGGCTGGAACAGGCGGCACAGTTGCTGGCCGAACTGGTCAAACAGGATGACTGGCTGGCCGAAGAATACGCCCGCTCACACCCTAAACATTATCAGCAGTACCTGCTGCACGTTGATTCCGCCCAGCGCTTTTCCATCGTCAGCTTCGTTTGGGGGCCGGGGCAGGTCACGCCGATCCATGACCACCGCGTATGGGGGCTGATTGGCATGCTGCGCGGCGCTGAAATCAACCAGCGTTATGTGCTAGACAGCCAGGGCGTGCCCCAGCCCGAAGGCGGCGCCGAGCGGTTAACCGCCGGGCAGGTGGCGAAACTGTCCGAACAGGACGGCGATATTCACCAGGTCAGCAATGCGTTTAACGATCGCGTGTCGATCAGCATTCATGTGTATGGCGGCAATATCGGCGCCGTTAAGCGTGCGGTGTATGGCGAAAGTGGCGCGGTGAAGCCTTTTATCTCCGGTTACTCCAACACTCAATTGCCTAATATCTGGGATCTTTCTAAGGAAGTATAAGTATGCCTGCCTTTGTTTACCGTGATTTTTCCACCCTGCGCGCTGCGTTGTTGGCCCGCCAGGAGTTGGCGCTGATCGATGTGCGTGAAGAAGCCGAATTTGCTGAAAGCCACCCGCTGTTTGCCGTGAATATCCCGCTGAGCAAGCTGGAGCTGGAAGCCTACCGGCGTATTCCGCGCCGCAGCACCCCCATTACCGTCTATGACAACGGCGACGGACGGGCCGAACAGGCGGCAAGGCGGCTACAGCAGTTCGGCTATGGTGATGTTGCCCTGCTGGCCGGCGGCCTGGCAGGCTGGCAAGCCGGTGGCGGCGAGCTTTTCCAGGACGTGAACACGCCAAGCAAGGCCTTTGGCGAACTGGTGGAAAGCCGCAAACACACGCCATCGCTGACTGCGCAGCAGGTTAAGGCCCTGATCGATCAGCATGCCGATGTGGTGATCGTCGATGCGCGCCGTTTTGATGAATACCAAACCATGAGTATCCCCACCAGCACCAGCGTGCCGGGGGCGGAGCTGGTGCTGCGGATCAAGGCGCTGGCGCCGGATCCCAATACGCAGGTGATTGTTAACTGCGCTGGGCGCACGCGCAGCATTATCGGTACCCAGTCGTTAATCAACGCCGGCATCAGCAACCCGGTGGCGGCGCTGCGCAACGGTACGATCGGCTGGGGGCTGGCGGGGTTTGCGTTGGAAAGCCAGCAGCAGCGCCGCTATCCGGACGGCGCGGAGAATCTGGCGCAGGCGCAGCAACAGGCGCGGCGGGTGGCGGACGCGGCTGGTGTCCAGCGCATTGACCGCGAGACACTTGGGCTGTGGCGGCAGGATGCGGCGCGCACCACCTATCTGTTCGATGTGCGCAGCCCCGAGGAGTATCGCGCTGGGCATCTGCCAGGCAGTTACAGCGCGCCCGGCGGGCAACTGGTGCAGGAAACGGATCACTATGCCAGCGCGCGCGGCGCCCGCGTGGTGCTGGTGGATGATGATGGCGTGCGCGCCAACATGAGCGCCTCCTGGCTGGCGCAGATGGGCTGGGAGGCGGTAGTAGTGGACGGGCTGACCGCCGCCGACCTTATCGAGCAGGGCGAGCCAGCGGCGCAGCTACCGCCGCCGCCACCGGCGGATGAAATTACCCCGGCGCAGTTGGCCGCCCTGTTAGAGCAGGAAGGTACGGTGCTGCTGGATTTCACCACCAGCGCCAATTACGTTGCGCGCCATATTCCCGGTGCGCATTGGGTTATCCGCTCGCAACTGCCGTTGGCGTTGGAAAACCTGCCGCCGGCCAAACGCTATGTTCTGACCTGCGGCAGCAGCTTGCTGGCGCGCTACGCCGTGCCGGAAGTGGCCGCGCTGACCGGCAAGCCGGTGCAACTGCTTGCCGGCGGCACCCTGGCGTGGATCGCCGAAAACCGCCCGTTAGCAAAGGGCGAAGGGCAGTTGGCCGTGCCGCGCATCGATCGTTATCGCCGCCCGTACGAAGGCACGGACAATCCGCGTGAAGCGATGCAAGCCTATCTTGACTGGGAGTTCGGGCTGGTGGAACAGCTGGCGCGTGATGCAACCCATGGCTTTACCGTGCTCTGAATCACCAGACGATACGCATAATTATCACCGGCAAAGAGGAAAAGTATGGCGCAGTTTTCTGTTTTACTTACGGCCGTGGGGCTGAGCGCCACGTTATTAACGGCATCGCTGGCACAGGGGGCGATCGGCGACGCCAAACTGGTGTTGGGGGATCAGGCACGTGGATTACGCAGCTTGGTCGAGGCCGCCGGCGTGATGAAAGATGCGCCTTATCAGTATCAGTGGGCCAATTTCCAGGGGGCGGCGCCGTTGTTTGAAGCGCAGCGCGCTGATGCCGTGGATACCTCCTATGCCGGGGATTTGCCGGTATTGATGGCGGCGGCGGGCGGGGTGGATTTTAAGCTGATTCAGACCAACGTCGGCTATGGCCAGTCTAACGGGATTATTGTGCCGAAGGATTCACCGTTGCACAGCGTTCAGCAGTTGAAAGGGCAGACGGTGGTGGTTTCCTCGGCGCGTGGCAGCATCTCGCAAAACTTGCTGTACGCGGCGTTGCAGGAAGCCGGCTTGCAGCGGGAAGATGTGCAGATTCAGTTCGTGATGCCCACCGATGCCAGCGCGGCATTCAGCACCGGCAAAGTGGCGGCCTGGGCGGTTTTTGATCCTTATTTGGGCGTTGCGGAGCAAAGCGGTGCGCGCCTGCTGCGCGATGGCCAGGGGTTAACCCCATCGCTTGGTTTCTTAACCGCCACAACGCGCTCGTTGGCCGATCCGGACAAACGTGCGGCCATTAAAGACTTCGCCGAGCGCGTTGCCAAGGCGCGGCAGTGGGCGATCGACCATCCGGCGGAATACGCCAAGGTTTACGCCCAACTGACGCGTTTGCCGCTGGAAACCGCCCGGCACATTGCGGATCGCACGTCAAAGGGCGCGCACAGCGTTAATCAGCAGGACATTAATGTGCTGCAACCGGTGGCCGATCTGTTTTATCAGTTAAAGATTTTGCCGAATCACGTGGATGTTAGTCAGTTGATCGACAAGGAATTTACGCCGGTGAAGTAAATAGCGTACCGGTCGCGGGCTGGGGTGGAACAGGAAACGCCCGTGTTGTAGCGGCCGGAATAATCACTTTATCACCCTTATTATGCCGGCTGAAATGTATTGAATAGCGAGATCTTCTTTTTTTTCTTCTCGGGTTTATTAATAACATGCTTTTACGGACTTGGATATGAGAATAAAAACTGCATATAGAAATAGCTAACAGAAGAATTGCTATTGTCATCATGAACATATTATTGCCTATAATATTGGTATGTGTTTTTTAAATAAAATAAACCCAAGGTAATTCGAACCGCTGCTCAAAAACGCGTTTGCATTTTTGGACAGCGTTAGCGCTGGCCTCGTCGGGGGAGGCCGTATGGTCGAATCACGCGGCAATGCAGCGGCGCGGCCCAAAGATGGGCTGATTAATAAAACCAATACACCTGAAATGTAAAATCTGTTGGGTATAAAATACCTAAAATCCTCTGCGCCTAAAGCCAGGTTATTTTTAATGATCTATGATTACTTGGTTTTAGCCTGCCGTGCTATGGTAACGAATGTTTATAATATGTTAATAGGTCGGTGGGCATATTTTCCTCTGTTTGGCGCAGCCTGCACCATTACTCGGCCCATCAATAGTAAGCAGAACGAATGGCCGGAAAAATGTCTGCTGGCCTCATTGCTTGTCTGTCATCGTCAGAATAAGAAAATTCTCATTTCCCTCTTTTCCCCGCAGAACTTTTGTGTAAATTTCTTATTTTGGCCGCGGCCTTGGTCTTTTATCAGAACGTATCCGTAAAGAGATATTATGAGCCAACCTTTCATTAAGCCTAATAACACACGTTTTTTGCCGTGCTCTGGCCGGCTGTACCAGTTGCAGACTATTGATGCGCAGGGCATCGAACCGGAACAGCGGTTCGAGATCCTGACTGGCAAGCTCAAGCCCTGTGGAATCGATGTTGCTAACAATCGGCGGCCGGAAGCTATCATCGCTTTGCACCATACCATTTCGGGCGTTCATGGGGATTTCTGTTCCACGTTGGGTTCTGTGAACCACACCCAGTTTGATCCACATCAGGCTTATGCCGGCAGCTTGTTTATTTCATTATTCCTGCAAGGCAGCGTAAAGCTAACGGGGAGAAAAGTAACAGAAAATAAAGATATTTTCGCAGGTTCGCTGGCTTTGGCGCTATACGAAAGAAACAGGCCGATTATCTACGATAGCAATAACGTTAAGCAGCTCTACCTTATTCTGCCGTATACGCAAGCGCGCGCGGCGTTTGGCGGTGGCCTTGACGAACTGATATTGCCGCTTGATGCCCATCCGTTGGCGCCATTTATTCGCTCCCAGATGCTGTTGCTGGACGCACATGCAGCACGCCTGGCCACCAAGGCCATCGCCAGCATTCTGGATGGGCTGCACAGTATGGCAATATTAATGCTGGCGGATATTGGTAAGCAACGTGGAAATTACACCGATAAGACCAAGACTTTTATTTATATTGCGGCGAAAAGTTATATTGAGCAGCATTACGCGCGTATGGATTTAACGCCGGATATTATCGCACAGGCGTTACATTGCTCACGTTCCAGTTTGGACCGGGCTTGTCTGGAACAACGTACGTCGGTAATGACATTGCTGCATGAGGTGCGCCTGAATGCGGTCAGACACAAACTGGAAAACAGCGCTGAGGAGCGCATTGAGACAATTGCTTATCAGTGCGGTTTCAGCAACCCCAGCGTATTAAGCAAGCTGTATAAATTACGCTTTGGCTTATCACCAAAAGCCTGGCGCGAAGAATATATAACGCCCATTCCGGCGCGCGCCAATAGCGAACGCTATGCATTGCTGCATTCGCGCTCGGGTTTGATTCAGCATCGCGGCGGGTCATAGCAGGGTGTTGATCCACATCCATAGCGGCAGCGTCGCCATCGACAGTAGCGTCGTCAGGCAAATGGCCGAACTGGTTATCTGGCTGTCTTGCTGCGATCGCGAGAACCCCAGCACGTTGACGCCGGAAGGGTTGGCGGCCATCAGCACCAATACCCCACGCGGCAGGCCACTAATGCCCAGCAGCATACATACCAGCAGGACCAGCAGCGGCATGGCGGCCAGCTTGGCGGCGGTGATGCCGACCACATAGGCGTTGGGGCGCAGCCGATAGCCGGAGAGGTTGGCGCCGAGGACGATCAGCGCGCAGGGCAACGCCGCCTGCGCCAGCCAGGTCGCCAGTTTCATACTCCAGCCTGGCAACACCAGGCCGGACAAATTAACCACCGTACCCAACAGCAGCCCGACGATCATCGGGTTGGCGAGGCTGGCGATCAGTACCGCCGGTTTAAAAGGCTCGCTGCCGGCAAGGCAGCTATACAGGCTTTGAAAGCTAAACAGCAGCAGGCTATGGACGGCCAGTACGGTAAACAGCAACACCAGCCCGGCGTTGCCATACAGCCCGGCCACCATGGCCAGGCCGATCAGGGCATTGTTGGAAAAAGAAGCCGTCAGGCCGAACGGAGTAGGGTGGCCCAGGCTGCGATGGGTGAACAGATTGACCACGGTGAAAATAAACAGCGCGGGCACGAAGTAGGCCGCCAGGATCCTGGTGTCCAGGCCGTCGTGCAGCGGCGCGTTAACCATCCCGGTGAACAGAACCATCGGCATAAACAGCTTAAAGGCCAGGCCAGCCAACGCTTTGTTGGCATGGGTATCCAGCGCCCCGCGGCGAGCAAGAATATATCCCAGCATGATCAGCAGAAAGACGGGCAGAATGGTTTGCGACACGCTCACAGTAACAGGCTCCGATAAAACACTGGCGAACGCTATTATTACCGGAGCCGCTCGCCGCTGTCAGCGCAATTTTCTCTGTGTTATCCCCCCTGGCATACTAATTGCTAACACCCTATAACCTGGTGTTAAGCGTATCTGGTGGTGCGCCCGCCGTTTATTCCTGGGAGGTGAAATCGAATGCAGTTGCTTAATCTGCGTCAGATTGAGGTATTTCGCGCGGTCATGATAACCGGTTCGATCAACGGCGCCGCGCAACTACTGTATGTATCGCAGCCCGCGGTCAGCCGCATGCTGTCCCACACCGAGGCACGTATCGGCTTCCAGTTGTTTGAACGGGTTAAGGGGCGGCTATATCCTTCGCCGGAGGCGCGCTGCCTGTTTAATGACGTTGAGTCGGTGTATCGCGATATCCAGCGGGTCAATACCACGCTGCACAATCTGGTGCAGCAGCGCCACGGCGTGCTGCGCATCGCCAGTAGCCCCAGTCTGGGGCATCAATTGGTGCCGGACGCCATCGGTGCTTTCCGGCAGTGCAACGAAGAGATCCTCGTCAGCCTGGAGTGCCTGCGGCATATGCTGCTGCGCGAACGGTTACTTGAGCAGCAGGCAGACCTCGGTATTTCGCTGTTCCCGATTGATCACCCCAATTTGCGCGTCGTTCCGTTGAGCTATATCCGGGTGAGGGTGGTGTGCCCGGCGGGCCATCCGATTACGCAAGTCTCGGCCGACGAATTGCCTGCCGCGCTGGCGGAGATGCCGTTTATCGGTTATTCCGCCGATACCCCGTTCCACCACTTTATGAAACAGGTTTTCGAACGGGTGGGTTTGCCTTACCGGGCGAGCATTGATGTCGATTCCCCGCACCACGCCTGTGCGCTGGTGAAAAACGGCACCGGCTTTTCGGTGGTTGATGAGATCTCCTTCCGGGCATCGGGTGCCGAGCGTATGGCGGTCCTGCCGATACTTAATGAAGAGCGCCTGACTATCAGCCTGGTGCACCGGCGCAATGAACCGCTGGCGCAATTTGCGCAGGTGTTTGTCGAGCATCTGCGCAACGTGTTGGCCGAGAGCGGTTTTAACCTGTTCAACATGGATTAACTTCATGTTAAGCCAGCGCGACATATTGGTATACGACATGCGGCGCTGAACTTCCCACAATGGCCCTATGCAATGCAAAAGGGTTGCCGACACCGGGTCGGCCTTGTGGAGGAAGCGTGCATGCGCGAAATCGTAATTGGCGGTGCTCAGTTGGGCGCGATCCAGAAAAGCGACTCAAGAGAGTGTGTGGTCCAGCGGATGCTGGCGTTGCTGGAACAGGCGCGGCGGCAAGGGTGCGAGCTGGTGGTGTTCCCCGAGCTGGCCCTGACGACGTTTTTTCCTCGCTGGTATATGGACGATCAGCGTGAAGTCGACAGTTGGTTTGAGCGCGAAATGCCGAATGACGTCACGCAGCCACTATTCGATTTTTCCCGTGAGCACGGCATCGCCATCACCTTTGGTTACGCTGAGCTGACCCCCGATGGTCACCATTACAACACCTCAATCGTTACCGATCGCCAGGGCAATATCGTCGGCAAATACCGCAAGGTGCACCTGCCGGGGCATGTCGAGTTCGATCCCCATCGTGATTTTCAGCATTTGGAAAAGCGCTATTTCGAACCGGGTGATATTGGTTTCCCAACCTGGGAAAACCTGGGGGCGGTAATGGGCATGTGCATCTGTAACGATCGCCGCTGGCCAGAAACCTATCGGGTCATGGGTTTGCAGGGGGTGGAGTTGATCACGCTGGGCTACAACACCCCTTCGGTCAACTCATTGCAACGCGGCGAAGGCGAAACGCAACGGCTGTTCCATTCCGAGCTCTGCATGCAGGCCGGCGCTTACCAGAATGCCACCTGGGTGGTCGGGGTTGCAAAGGCCGGCGTAGAGGATGGTTTTCCGCTAATGGGGGGCAGCGTGATTGTCGATCCTAACGGGTTTGTGGTGGCCAGAGCGAATGGGCAGGGCGATGAGCTGATTACCCACCGTTGCGATATGGATATGTGCCAGTTTGGCAAAAGCACCATCTTCGACTTTGCCCGCCACCGGCGCATCGAACACTACGGCATTATCACCCGCCAGACCGGCGTTGAACGCCCGTAACCCGGAGATATCGCGTTATGCGTACCTTATACCTGAATGGTGAATTCATTGCTGAAAACGAAGCGAAGATTTCGGTTTTTGACCGTGGCTTCACCTTTGCCGACGCCATCTATGAGGTAACGGCCGTACTGCAAGGCAAACTGCTGGATATTGAGTTGCATCTGGCCCGCCTGCGGCGCTCGCTGTATGAAATGGCGTTGACGTTGACGATGGATAACGATGCGTTATTGGCTGTCCATCAGGCGTTGATCGCCCGTAACCAACTGCAGGAGGGGCTGATCTACCTGCAGGTGAGCCGTGGCGTTGAAGACCGCAACTTTGCTTTTCCGCCGGCCGGTACGCCGCCGACGCTAGTGCTCTACACCCAGGCCAAAAATATCCTCGCCAGCCCGCTGGCCGAGCAGGGGATGAACATTATCAGCCTGCCGGACTTACGCTGGGGGCGTTGCGACATTAAAACAACGCAGCTGCTGTACGCCTGCCTGGCTAAAGAGCAGGCCAGGCAATGCGGCGCTGATGATGCCTGGTTGGTGAAAGACGGGTTGATCACCGAAGGCACGTCCAACAATGCGTTTATTGTCAGCCGTGATGGCGCAGTGATCACGCGTGAACTGTCGCATGTTCTGCTGCCCGGCATCACCCGGGGCGCCCTGATTGCGCTGCTTAATCAACAGGGTTTGCGTCTTGAAACGCGGGCCTACACGTTGGATGAAGCAAAAGGCGCCGCAGAAGCCTTTATTACTTCCTCCACCTCATTTATCTACCCGGTGGTGAGTATCGACGGCCAGCCTGTCGGCGACGGTAAGCCTGGCCCAGTGACCCGGCGTTTACGCCAGCTTTATATCGATCGTGCGTTGGCGCTAACCAGCTGACGGCGGCAGGCCGCGGTTTCTGGTGCCCAGCGTTGTCACATTACATTGCACACACCGCAACGCCCAACTGCCGGGGTTGCTATTTACTGGAGTGTTAACGTGAAACTATATCCGTCCCGTTGTTTGATCGCTTGTCTGTTGTCTCTCGGCGTGAGCACCGCGTTCATCGCCCCATCCGCGTTGGCGGCGGAGAAAACCTTGCATGCGGTGATGTCATCTTCATTGCGCGTGCTGGATCCGATCGCCACCACGGCGCAAATCACCCGTAACCACGGCTACATGATTTACGACACCCTGATTGGTATGGACGAGAAGCTGGAGCCGAGGGCGCAAATGGCGGACTGGACCCTTTCGCCGGATGGCCTGACCTACACCTTCACCTTGCGTGACGGGCTGCTATGGCACGACGGCAAACCGGTGACCGCCACCGATTGCGTAGCCTCCCTCAAACGCTGGGCGCGCTACGATGTCGGCGGTCAATTGATGATGAAGTATACCGACAGCATTACCGCCACTGACGACAAAACCATCACGCTGAAGCTGGCGAAACCGTTCGGTTACGTGCTGCAACTGCTGGCGAAGCCTTCGTCGGTGGCGGCGTTTATGATGCCGGAACGCGTTGCGAATACCCCCGATGGCAAAATGATCACCGACTACACAGGCTCCGGTCCGTTCAAGTTTGTCGCCGGGGAATTCGATCCCGGCAATCGCGTGGTTTATGAAAAATTCCAGCAATACGTGCCGCGCAAAGAGCCGGCCAGCGGCACTGCGGGCGGCAAAGTGGTGAAGGTTGATCGTGTTGAATGGATCAACATGCCGGACCGGATGACGGCCATCAACGCATTATCCTCTGGCGACATCGACTTTATCGAACAGTTGCCCATCGATCTTTTGCCGATGGTGCAGGCCGATCCAAACCTTAAGTCCGGCACCTTGAGCAAGCTGGGGGCGATGACCGGCGGCCGGATGAATTTTCTCTACCCGCCGTTTAATAATCCGGATATCCGCCGCGCCGCTTTGTTGGCGATGAACCAGAAGGATGTGCTCGACGCATTGGTCGGCAACCCGCAGTACTTCAAGCTGTGCGCATCGGTATTCGGCTGCGGCACCGCGCTGGAAAGCCAGGCTGGCGGTGAAACGCTGCTGAACGGCGGCGATGTTGAAGCGGCGAAGGCGCTGCTGAAGAAGGCCGGTTATGATGGCACGCCGGTGGTGATCATGCAGCCGACCGACGTACCGAGCCAGGCGTCGCAACCGGTGGTGGCGGCGCAGGCACTGCGCAAGGCGGGTTTCAAGGTCGATTTGCAGCCGATGGACTGGCAGACCCTGGTGTCGCGGCGCGCCAACCCGAACCCACCGTCACAGGGCGGTTGGAGCCTGTTCTTCACCTACTGGAATGCCGAAACGATCTGGAACCCGGTGGTCAATCCGATGCTCGATGGCGGCGGGCGACAGGGGGCGTGGTTTGGCTGGCCGACCGATCCGCAGATGAATCAGCTTAAGATCGATTTTGCGACCGCGACCGATCCGGCCAGGCAGAAAGACATCGCCATCGAGATCCAAAAGCGCGCGATGGCGCAGGTCAGCTACATTCCGCTGGGCCAGTTCTATGATGTGGCCGCGTGGAGCAGCCATATCAGCCATTTGATGACCGGCCCGTCCACGGTGTTCTGGAACGTTGAGAAAAGCGACTAGTTACCGGGCAAATACACCTTTCGGAGGTTCCTGTGGTTGGTTACTTTATTCGCCGCGTGCTGGCGGCCATTCCGGTGATGCTGGTGGTGGCGCTGTTTGTTTTCCTGTTGCTGCGGCTGTCGCCGGGCGATCCGGCGGCGATTATTGCCGGTGATATGGCGACCCCACAGCAACTGGCCGCGATTCGTGAAAGTCTGGGATTGAACCAGCCGTTGTATCAACAGTTTTTCGTCTGGATCGCGCAACTGTTGCGGGGCGATTTCGGCACTTCCCTGATGGCCCAGACGCCGGTTATCACCATGATTGGTCAGCGTCTGGAGCCGACGCTGAGCCTGGCGCTGGTCGCGATTACTTTCACCATCCTGATTTCGGTGCCGTTGGGGGTACTGGCGGCGTGGAAGCATGGCACCTGGATCGACAATCTGGTGATGTCGTCATCTGTGCTGGGGTTCTCGATACCGGTGTTTGTGATTGGTTATCTGTTGAGCACGTTGTTTGCCATCGAACTGAAATGGTTGCCGGTACAAGGATTTCGCAGCATCTCCCAGGGGGCCTGGCCGTTCACGCAACGCATTATCTTGCCGGCATTGACGCTGTCTTCGGTCTATATCGCGCTGGTGGCGCGTATGACCCGTGCCAGCGTGCTGGAGGTGTTGGGGGAAGACTACATTCGTACCGCCCGCGCCAAAGGGTTGCCGGAGATCCATGTGCTGTTCCGCCATGCGCTGCGTAATTCTATGATTCCGATTCTGACGGTGATCGGTACCGGTTTTGCACTGATGATCTCCGGCGTGGTGGTGACCGAAAGCGTATTTAATATCCCGGGGCTGGGGCGGCTGATCGTTGATGCGGTGCTGGCGCGCGACTACCCGGTTATCCAGGGCATGATCCTGCTGACCAGCGGCGTCTATGTCATCATCAATCTGCT
This sequence comes from Gibbsiella greigii, assembly GCF_039540155.1. NCBI lineage: Bacteria > Pseudomonadati > Pseudomonadota > Gammaproteobacteria > Enterobacterales > Yersiniaceae > Gibbsiella > Gibbsiella greigii. The sequence continues at coordinate 85,605 of NZ_BAABEM010000008.1, read as the reverse complement.
GATCGATCTGTCGTACGCGCTGAGCGATCCGCGTATTCGTTATTAGGGGGGCATGGCATGAGCAAACCTGTTTCAGCGATTTTGCCGGCACCCCGCTGCCGGCTGATCAAACTGCCGTGTATACCGCTGATGCCGGCCATTGCGCTGGTGATGCTGGCGCTGATCGTCGGGATGGCGATATTTGCGCCCTGGATCGCCAATCACGATCCGCAGGCGCTGGCGCCGGCGTTTCGCCTCCGGCCGCCCGGCGAGGCATTTTGGCTGGGCACCGACGCCTATGGGCGCGATCTGTTTTCGCGCATTGTTTACGGCGCGCGTATCTCATTGATTGTCGGGCTGGGCGTTACGGCCATGAGCGTGCTGATAGGCCTGCCATTGGGGCTGTTGGCGGGCTATTTTCGCGGCGTGGACGCCGTGTTGATGCGGGTGATGGATGGCCTGATGGCGATCCCGGGCATCCTGTTGGCCATTGCCATCGTCTCGTTGAGCAGCGCCGGTATCTGGACGGTGATGGTAGCGATCATGATCCCGGAAATCCCCCAGGTTGTTCGCCTGGTGCGCTCGCGGGTACTGTCGGCGCGTGAAGAGCCCTACGTTGAAGCCGCGATACTCAGCGGGACGTCGACCTTCAAGGTGCTTACACGGCATCTGATGCCCAACACGCTGGCGCCATTGATTGTGCAAAGTACCTATATCTGCGCCTCTGCGATCCTGACGGAAGCGATTCTGTCGTTCCTTGGCGCGGGGATTGGCACTGAAATCCCGACCTGGGGCAACATTATTTCCGAAGGCCGCGTCTACTTCCAGCTTAAGCCTTCGCTGGTGCTGTGGCCGGGGCTGGTTCTCTCATTGTGTATTTTGTCGATTAACCTGCTGGGGGATAGGGTGAGCGATGCGCTTGATCCGCGGCTGAATAAAAGGGGGAGAGCATGAGTGGACAGCATGACGTTATCCTGCATGTCGATGGCCTGTCGGTGAACACCGCGCAAGGCGTGCCGATTTTGCAGGACATCTCCTTCAGTATCCGCGCCGGGGAAACACTTTGCCTGGTCGGTGAAAGCGGTTCAGGCAAATCGGTCACCTCGCTGGCGACGCTTGGCTTGCTGCCGAAAGGCGCGCTCGGGGTAGTTGGCGGGCGTATTCTGCTGGATGGCGAAGACGTGTTGCAGGTCACCAATGGGCGGCTGAAGGCGCTGCGCGGCAGCCATATGGCGATGATTTTCCAAGAGCCGATGACCGCGCTTAATCCGGTGCTGACCGTGGGGCGGCAGATAGATGAAGTGCTGCAAACGCACACCGATCTCGGCGCTGCGCAACGTCATGCGCGTGTGCTGGACGCCCTCGCGCAGGTGCATTTGCCGGATATCGCCCGTGTTTATGACGCCTATCCGCACCAGCTTAGCGGCGGCCAGCGGCAGCGCATTATGATCGCCATGGCGCTGGTGCTCGAACCCCGGCTGCTGATCGCGGATGAACCGACGACCGCGCTTGATGTCACCACCCAGCAGCAAATCCTCAAACTGATCCGCGAACTCCAGCAAAAACACGGTACGGCAGTGTTATTTATCACCCACGATATGGGTGTGGTGGTGGACATCGCCGACCGCGTCTGCGTGATGCGCAAGGGCAATATCGTCGAAGCCGGCGCCTTGCGGCAAGTGCTGTCGCAGCCGTGCGAGGACTATACCAAAGCCCTGTTGGCAGCGGTGCCGAGCCTGGCGCCAAGACCGGTGCGCCCGGCGATCAGCGCGCAGGTGGTGCTTGATGTTGTTGAACTGGGGAAAGTTTATCCGTCTAAAGGCGGCGCTCTGTGCTGGTTCGGCAAGCGGCACAAGGGCACCCGTGCGTTGCATGATGTGACCTTCAGCCTTAAACGTGGCCGCACGCTGGGGATTGTCGGCGAAAGCGGTTCTGGTAAATCGACGATGGCGCGTTGTGTGATGCGCCTGCTGACGCCTGACGAGGGCGCGGTACGTATTACCGGCAATGATATCTCCGAACTGTCGCCCGCCGGGCTTAAACCGCACCGCAAACGTATCCAGATGATCTTCCAGGATCCGAACCGTTCCCTCAATCCGCGCATCAGCATTGGCAAAAGTTTAGTGGAAGGCCCGATGAACCACGGCGCCTCCTTTGCCCAGGCCTGGGCGAAGGGGCAAAAATTGCTGGAGTTGGTTGGGCTGCCGGCCGACGCCATTGACCGTTATCCACACCAGTTTTCCGGCGGGCAACGGCAGCGTATCGCCATTGCCCGGGCGCTGGCGATGGAGCCTGATGTGATCGTCGCCGATGAAGCCGTGTCGGCACTCGACGTCTCGGTACAAGCACAAGTGCTGCAACTGCTTAATGATATTCAGCAGCGGCTGGCCGTCGCCATTTTATTTATCACCCATGATCTTCGGGTAGCGGCGCAGTTGTGCGACGACGTGCTGGTGATGCGGTATGGTGAGGTGATCGAGTATGGAGCGGCAGCCGACGTGCTGGTATCACCACAGCATCCCTATACGCAACAGCTGATGGACGCGGTGCCCGGAAAAAGCTGGGACTTCGCCGCAGGCAGGAGATCTGACTGCGGCATTTGATTGACGGCCCGGCAATATCACGGCCGGTGTGTGGCCGGGTAAGGGGAAACAGCTGAATGGCTAGCCCGCGTACAAGCGGCGTATGTCTGGATAGCCTTATACCAATGCGATCGCCCTTACCGGGGAGGCCGAGCCCCCTTTGATTCTTAACGGCAGCGCGATAAAGATGAAGGTTGCGGGTACGCTATCCAAATTGGCCAGGTTTTCCATAATCAATTTGCCCGCACCCAAAATGATCTGATGCGCCGGGTAACTGGAGTTAGACCAGGCATCGAGCGACATGGCATCGGAACCTATGACGTTCACGCCTTTCGCTAAAAGGTATTCTGCACCGGCCGCAGATAAGCCCGACCATCCGGATAAAAAGGGTTTATGATCCGGCCGTAGCCGCCATTTTTTGTCGTGGCCGGTAAGGAACAAAACAATATCATCGGCTTGGATATCACCATTGCTTTTTTCCCACGCTTGGATCATGGCGACGGTAATTTCGCTATCGTCGGGATAATCCGAAACGTCTATTTTTACGCCCCGGCCAATTAGCGACCTGACATTAATCTGTTCGATGGTTTTACCCGTTGGAATAAAATGCGATGGGGAATCCACATGGGTACCGCAGTGATCGCCCATTTGCAGCAAATTATTATAATTACCGTCCCCGGCGGCATAGGTTTCCGAATCAGCCAGCAAAAATTTCGGATGCGTCGGCCATACGGGCATTGCCGCTTCATAGCTATGGTTTAATTCTATCAGTTCACCGTGGCGTAATGCGTTAAGCAGCTCAATATTCATTTTAAATACCCTTATGTTCAATGGTTTCTTTAATGAAATAAAGCGGCAGGCAAGACAGCGCCAGAACACCGACAATAATCATGTAATGCACATTAAAACCATAATCATGGATAATCCACCCGGTGATTGGCGCCACCAGGATACCGGCGATGCCGACAGCCAGGCCAATCATTAACCCCATACTGGATGCCGCCGCTTTCGGCGCTGAATCAATCAACAGCGCATAGGCGACCGGATAGGGGGAATTTCTGAATAACCCCCAGAAAATCAAGATGGCCCAGCCAAAAGCGGCGGAATGGATATACGTACACAAGGCGGTGGCGATCATCCACCCGAAAATGATCACGCCGAGCGAGCGCTTGCGGCCTTTGACGTCGGAATAGCCGCCCCAGAGGATTTGGCCAATCCAACCGGTGATGCCGGAGGCGCCGGAAATGATGGCCGCGGTTCCGAGAGGCAGCCCCACATCACGGGTTAATTGCAGCGTCAGGAAGTTCGCAATACCCATTTCCGCCCAGGTGAAGCCGAAGATCAGCAGTATCGCCAACAGGCAGTTGCGGTTTTTCAGGCATGATAAGGATTTGCCCAACGTGGTGCTAAAACTGTCCCGTTTGGCCCCCTCGTCTACCGGTTCTACCGGCACGGTGAGGTTGTTTTCTTCAATCCATGTCATTACGCGTTGGTGGTTTTTCTTGGTGCAAATGAAAAACTGCAGCACAACGATCGAAAGGCCGATCAGCGGAATAAACAGAAACGCCTGGCGCCAGGTGCCGAATGCCAGGATGCCGGCAATCAACACCGGGCCGATAAACTGCCCTAACGGGAAACCGGTGTGATGCACGCCGATGGCGAAGCCGCGATTTTCTTTTTGCCACCATTCCCCCAGCATGGCCACATTGATAGGTTCGGAGCCGCCGGTTCCCATGCCCATGGTCACGCGCAACGCTTGAAACGCGCCCAAGGTTTTGCAAAACGCGGTGGCGACCCCCGATATCACTTCAACTAACACTGCGGCGGTCCAGCTATAGCAGCGTTTATAACCCGTGCCGATAACATCAGAAAATATGCCGAAAATCACTGCGCCGCTTAATGTGCCGAAAAAACTTAATGAGTTAAGCCAGCCCACTTGTATTTCCGTCAGATTAAAGTCTTTCATAATGGCAGGCAGCAGCGTGGGTAAAATAATCCTGTCAATTGAGTTCATTAAAATAGCGAATGTCGTTATTACCAACATCCACCAGGATAATGGGTGCGCTTTGGGGAAAAAACGGCGTTTTTCGGCGGGCCGTTTGGATGTGCTTGCGGGGGACAGGTAATCATGTGTATTTTTTTCATGATTGGCCAATGGCGTTTCTTCGCTGCCCATTTTTTAACACCTCGTTGCGTAAGGTAAAATGTGATAATGCTTTATCCTGTGGATGACAAAACAGGAAATAAAAAACACTCACTTAATAAATAAAAGGTGAGTGTGCCATACACCTGAATTTGAAGAGACAGGCTATTTAAATAAAAGTGATTTCATCCATGATGGAATTACGACATTAATCCATGGCCAGCATGGATTAATATGTGTGATGTGAATACGTCCGTGATCTTAATTGATGACCTAAAGATAGGCGTGCAGATACTACCATACAAGAATGGAATGAATGATTTTAGACCTGAATCACAATTATCTTATCGGGGCCCGCACCCATAGCGGGGCTCCGGGCCTATGACGAAACGGTGGTTTATGGTGTGCGCGGGGGCTTTTGTCGCCCTGAATGGCGGCATAAACGCGGCCCAATTCTTAATGGCCAATTTTTTCTCAAGCGCTAACGTTGGTAAACACCAGAGATGCGCCGAGCAGCAGCAGGGCAACCCCGATGATCTTGTCAACGGTGAGCTGATGATTCAGCAGGCGCCGGCGCATTGTGGGGGCGGCGAAGAAGAGTGCGACGATGCTAAACCAGATCCAGTGCGAAACCGACATGAACAGGCCGTAGGCAACATTGTGGCTCAGTGGGCTTCCGGCGTGAACCACCTGCGTATAGGTGGCAACGACGAACAGCATTGTCTTTGGGTTGAGCGCATTGGTGAGGAACCCCATGCGAAGGGCCGCCCATGATGACGGCGCAACCCCGGATGCATCTTCCAGCTTCAGCACCGTTTTGTTGCTCAGGGATTTGTACCCGAGGTAGATCAGATAAGAAGCGCCAAGCACTTTCATCGCCAGGAACAGCAGGGGCGAATTGACGATAACTACAGCGATGCCCAGCACCGTGTACATCACATGAACCTGCACGCCGCAGGCAATGCCGAATGCCGAAATCAAGCCGGTGCGCGAACCGAAGGCATAGCTGTTGCGGCTGACCATCGCGAAATCGGGACCGGGACTGATAACCGCTAAAATAGTGATAGTGGCTATCGCAATCAGTTCATTCATGGTTTTTAGCTCCGTTCAGGTATGGTTTTAGCGATGATTTTGCACAGGTCGCTTGTGCTGTGTGGGGCCATTATTGAGTGCTTGTGCTGGTGGAAAAAGCGATTTATCTTGAGGGAAATCTGTCAGATTTCATCGAGTATATGAAACTTCCCTCCCTGGCTTCATTCCGCTTTTTTGAAGCGGCAGCGCAAACCGGCAGCTTCGTGAAGGCGGCCGAGCAACTTCATGTGACGCACGGCGCCGTTAGCCGGCAGGTGCGGCTGCTGGAGGAGGCGCTAGGTGTTGAGCTGTTCGAACGGCGAAACCGGGCGATCTTCCTTAATGCCGCCGGGCGCTCGCTGCATGCTACCACCCTCGCGGTGTTCGAACAGCTTGAAGGCGCTGTGTACCGTTTGCAGCAGGCGGCGCGCGAACAGGTGCTGGTGCTGTCTTGCGAACCGACCATCGCCATGAAATGGCTGATTCCCCGTTTACCTGCGTTTCACCAGGCAAACCCCGACATCAATCTGCATTTGGTCGCCGCCGGTGGGCCGATCGATTTCGCCCGGGCTGGGGTCGATCTGGCGTTACGGCGTGACGATTTCCGTTGGGATCAGGGGGTTCACGCCGCGAAAATCTGCGATGAATGGATGGGGCCGGTGAGCCGGGAAAACCCAGGCCGCCAGGCGCAACTGGACGGTGTGCGCCTGCTGCACGCCGGGACGCGCCCGCAAGCGTGGTCAGCCTGGCAGCGGCTGGCGGGCGTATCCATCAAAGGGAGCGTCCGGGTGGATTATGAACATTTTTACCTCTGCGTTCAGGCGGCGGTTGCCGGATTGGGAATGGCGATGGTGTCTTTCCTGATGGTACAGGATGAGCTGGAGAGCGCGCAGTTGCATGCGCCATACGGTTTCACGCGCGATGGCTCCAGCTATTGGTTGCTGTCGCCCCGGCCGCTGGAGCAGGATGACAAGTGCGCACGCTTCAAGCAATGGCTGATGGCAGAGGCGGCAATGAGCCTCTCTGCCATTGAGGAATGAACCGGCAAAGCCAGGCGGCGCCCCGCAAGAATGCGTGAGCGCCGCTGGCATCGGGCGGCAAGCGCGGCGCCCGCCGTTAGAACAACACCGAGTAGTTCAGCCCAAAGGTGCGGCCGCGGCCTTTATAGCTATAAAGCTCTGATGCGCCGTAGGTCGGGCTGTAAAGCCCCGGCGCACGCTGGCCCCAAACCGTGGTGTAATCTTTGTCCAGCAGGTTTTCTATGCTGAAGCTAAGTTTGCCCACCGGCAGGTTATAGCTGCCGAGAACGTCTACGGTGTTGTAGCCGTCAATTTTCTTGCCGTCGCTATCTGAAACGTCAAAGGTTTGGGTGCTCTGCACGCGCAGGCCCCAGTCGCCGGGGGCCCAGTTCACCCACGCACTGACCTTCGACGGGCTGGCGCTGTCGACGGTTAACTTCTGCCACTTCCCATTTACGCGGGTTTCGGATTTGATGACATTAAAGTTCGCCCCGGTGCTCCATTCGCTGTCTGTGAAGAAGTAATCCACCTGGCCTTCCAACCCATAGATACGACGTTTGTCGTCTTCAAGATTGATGGTCATATCGGTTTTATTGATATTGATGGTTTTGTCAGAAAGCGAGTAGTAAGCCGCCGCCTGGGTGCGCAGGTTGTCACCGGTAAAGCGCCAGCCCAGTTCAAAGGCGTTGACCTTGATGCCGTCCAGCTTGGAGTCGTTGACGTTAACGCTGTTATTCAGGCGATAGTGCCCATCCACCAGTTGATACGTTCCGGAGCCGTAGTATTTGGCTAAATCCGGGATCTCAAAGCCCTGTGAGAAGTTGAACCACACCTGCTGGCGTTCGGTCAAGCGCCCCAGAATGCCGGCGTTGAACAAGACGTTGTTATAGTCGGTTTTGCCTCCCGGCACCGCATCGGCAGACAGCGCTCGCCCGGTGGCAATGGCCTGCTGTTGAGCGTAACCGACAAAATCATCCACTTTGTTTTCGGTGTACTGGTAGCGCACGCCGCCGCTTAGGGTAATGGCATCAATGTCGTAGCTGGCTTGCAGGAAAGGAGCAAGGTTAGTGATGCTGTAGCCGGGGTAGCGCCCAACGTTATAAGCGTTGTCCAGCGTCATGCCGCCGCTCTGCGCCGCCGTATTCAGATCAAAGAACTGCTGGTTGGCGTTAAAGGTTTCGTGGTCGGCGTCCAGGCCCCAGGTCAGCGTCAGATCGTCCAGGGGTTTGCTGTTAATGGTCAGTTTGCCGCCGTAGAAATCGGTTTTTTGCTGTGATGCGCCGATGCTGGTTACCACGCCGCCACCCAGCGTCGGGAACGGATAGAAGGTCAGGCTTTCGTCACGGTAATAAACCTGCGCCACCAAATCCTGGCCGAAGAAATCGCTGTTGGCGTACTGCAAATTAATCAGGTGGCGCTCGGTGCCGGGAATACGGTCGGAATTCAGGTTGCCGGCGTTATACGCATTGCCATCGCCGGTTACGGCAGAGAAGTTCTCCCCAAGGAACAGGCCATGTTTACCGTCCGACTCGCTTTTGTAGTATTGCGCCGTCAACTGTAATTGCTGATGTTCGTCGATATTGATGGTGCCCGTGCCCATCAAATCAAGCCGATCAGAGTACTGCAGGCCCGTCTGGGTATTATCGATGATCACCTCGTTGCCTTTGCCGTCATACCAACCTCCATAGCGCTGGTAGGAAAGCGCAAGCCGGCCAGAGGCTTTATCATCGCCGCCGCTCACCGCCGCGGCGATATTCTCATCGTGGTCGTTGTGGCTGTTGAAGCCGCTTTTGGCGCCGGTCTGGAATTCAACCTGCGTCCCGGCCTGGCCCTTTTTGGTGACAATGTTAATCAGGCCGCCGGTACTGCCGCCGCCGTACAGTGACGTTGCGCCAGAGATAACTTCAATATGCGCAATATTGAAGGGATCGATAGCGTCCAACTGGCGGCTGTCGCTGCGCGAAGAGTTAAGGCGCACCCCGTCGACCATGACCATCATCGAACGCCCGCGCATATTCATGCCGTAGTTGGTGCGCCCCTGGCTACTGACATCCATGCCCGGTATGAGCTGTGCCAGCACCTCTTTTAACTCTTTGCCGCCCTGAACCTGCTGTTCAATTTCAGCCTGTTCAATCACCCAGGTGGTTTGTGCCATTTCCGCGACGCTCCGGTTGGCACGGCTGGCAGAGACAACCATCTGCTCTTGTTCAGGATCTTCCGCCCAGGCGGGGGCAGAGAGTATGGCGAGTAGGCACGGATTTAAAACCCAGCGATATTGATGTTTCATTATTGTGGCGCTCCGATGGTGTGTCAGTACTCAGTCGTTTTTACTAAGGGTTGAAAGGCCTGGCCGGCGCTCGTGCTTGATTTACTGCGCCAATGTATAACGCCAGGCGTGGTGGTTAGCTCAAACGGCTCTTCTGGGTGCGCGCGGTTGAGAATGCGAGCAGATCGCCAGGCCATGAGGCTAAGCTGGGGTTCTGCAATGCCGAGGCTATGCATACCGGCATTGACGGCAAACAGGTGGTTCCCCCGTGGGCCACCCCAGTTGAGGGTAAAATCGGTGTTTATCTGGAACTGGTCTTCACGGTTCAACTGCAGGCGGTGCGCCAGCGGCTGGAGGAACGCGGGAGCCGCAGCACGGTAACCGGTGGCAAAAATGACCACGTCGGTTTTCAACTGTTCTTCGCCGTGGTCCAGGTGATGCTGTATCGCCAGGCTCAGGTTTTCGCCTTCCGACGTGACGCGAGTGACGGAACGTGATGGCATCAAGCGCGCCCAGGGCCTTTCGCGCAGCACCTCAAAGCGGTGGTACATGGCGCGATAAATGGCGAGCAGAGATTCCGCAGTGATCCCATCAGAGGTCATTTTCTGTTCGGCCAACATGCGGTGGCGGGCTTTCTCATCAAGTGTTGAGAAACTTTCCAGGTATTCTGGCGTGAAGTATTCGTTGGCGAACGCGGCTTCATCCAGCGCATTGTAGTTGTTGCGGCGCGATACCCAATTCAGTGCCGCAGGTTGCCCCCACGCGCCGCGGAAAATGTTTAAAAACAGATCCGCGCCGCTTTGGCCCCCGCCCACAATAGTCACCTGCTTACCGGCCAGCGCAGGCTTGCGTTGCATCATCTCGCTGGCGTGGAAGCAGCGGTCGCTTTGCTCGCTCACGCAATCGGGCAGATTGATTTGTTTACCAATGCCCAGGCAAACGTGGCGCGCCCGGTAGTGGCCGCGCTGGGTAACGACGTCAAATAACCCGGCCCGATCGTCAAAACTGACCTGCTGCACCCGTTGGCTAAAGGCGATGTTGCCCAGGCGCTCCGCCGCCCAGCACAGGTAATCGGCAAACTCTTCGCGCGTTACGGTGCGCTGTTCAGTGGTCAGGAAGCGGTAGAATTTTTTCCGTTGCACCAAATAGTTAATGAAACTGTGGCGATTAGTGGGTTCCACGGCGCTGACCAGATCTTTGAGAAAACAGGTCTGCATGTGGCAATCCGGTAACATCATGCCTGGGTGCCAGGAAAAGTGCGGTTTGCTTTCAAGGAACAGCGAACTGAATCCGTCGAGCCCCTCGGCGAGCGCCGCGACGCTGAGGTTAAACGGGCCAAGACCAATGCCGATGAAATCATGGGTTTTCATTGTGCGGACTCCTTGGTGACCAGATAGAGCGGGTTATCAAGATCGGTTAAGTAATTCGGTAGCATGCGGCTGCCACCGTCGTGTTCGGAGAAAGTGAGTTTCACCGGGTTAAGCACTACGCGAATGATCTGTGGCTTAAACAAGTCAAACAGCGCAAAGCGTTCCGCCAGTTGCGGGTGGCGGGCCATATAGCGGCGTAAAACGGCCGCCAGTAACTGATAGAAACGGGGTTCGCTGACGCCGCACTGTTCCGTCAAGCGTGAGATAAAACGCAGCACGGTAACAAAATGGCCGGTTTGCAGATCGTGGATCAGGTAGTCGGCGCTCAGGCGCGCAGTAACCTGCTTGACTTGCTGCGGCAATGAGGCGGCCTCGGGGAAGTCCTGATCCACCAGGCGCATATCGCCCTGGAAATCCTTCAACAAAATACGGTGCGGGATATGGTCCTTCATCACCAGGGTGACGTTCTGCCCATGGGCAATCAGCGCTACGCCATAGCGGCACATCAGGTGATAGAAGGGGAGCACGACCGCTTCGAACAGCTTCGTCAGCCAGGCTTCGGCGCTCAGCCCGGATTGCGTAATCCAGGCATCAATCAGCGGGCGCCCTGCATAATCTGTTTCCATCAGCGCGGCCATCAGCACGGCTTGTTCACCCGCCTGCAGATAGCGGCAGGGGTTTTCGCGCCAGATAACGCCGAACATCTCTTGGTAACGGTAGGGCGCTTTCGGCAACGCGGCGTAGCCGGCGTGCGCCAGGTAACCCGCCGCGGGCTCGCCGAGGATCTGCGCGCCCAGCGCACTGAGCGTACGATCCTGGGCAAACTGCTGTTGTAGCCAGCGAGAGGCCAACGGGCCGGCGGCAATATACTTGCCGGGAATGCCGCGATAGCAGGAAGTGTTGTAAATCGTGAGCGGTAGCTTGATATCGAAATGCGTGCGGCGGCTGGCGTTAGTCAGGGTGCGTAGCGATTGCTGCGCCAGGTAGTCATCGCCGAATTCACCGAGCGCCACCATCTCACCGCGCGCCAGTTGGGGCAGGAAATGGATGGCGATTTTCTGCTGCCACTGCCAGGGGTGCAGCGGTACCGGCAGCCAACCATTGTCGAGGCCCAATTCCTGCCAGCGCTGGTTGAAACGCGTGCGTTCGGCTCCGTTCATGGCGCTTGCCAGCAGCGTATCCAGCTCGCAGCTTTCCTCACTGCGCCATACCATCAGCTCACGGCGCACCGCTACCCAGTGCAGGCGAAAATGGCCGCAATATTCCGGTGCATATTGCCGTAATGCATCCAGCCCCCAGCCGCGGCGGCCTTTATTAAAGATAAACTTCGGGTGGCCGCTAAGCAGGCACTGCAGCCGATCGGCATCCAACCCGATCAGCGCATCGGCGTTTAATGATTTTCGCGCCTCCCGCAGTTGTAAATCGCCGCGCAGCGTCGCGTAGAGATCCTCCAGATGCTCGGCGGTTTGGGCATCGCTCATGTTCAGCACCGCGGCCAACTGGCGCAGCGCGCTTTCGGCCTCGATGGGGGCGCCGCTCTGGGGGCGTAAGCTGTGCGGGGCAATATGCAGCCACCCCCAGATGCCGCGCTTGGCATGGAACCGCCAGGTTTCATCGCCCAGAGGAATGGACCATTGGCCCGGAGCGATTTCATGCGCGTGCAGCGCGCGTTCATATTCCAGCTCTGCGAGGATCTTCGCCACCATCTCACGGTTGACCTGCTGCCACGATTCCTGCATCACAGCCCCACCTCGCTGAAGAAGCGGTGGCGCCGGCACATCACCAGCCGCGAACGTTTGTGCGGGAAGTCGAACTCCTTCACTGTTTCATAACCGGCGACCGGCAAATGGCGGAACAGGCGTTGGTTGTCGAAGCGTGGTTCGGCCACAAGGCGAGTGGTCCGTGGCTCATCAAGCCACAGATAGTGGCTTAACCCACGTAGCCAACTGCGGATATAGGGTGCGCCGCGCCACTGTTCTTCGCCCACCAGCATATGCAGGCCGCGATCAAACGGTTGCCAGCGATAGTGGCGGCCAATGCGATCTTCCGGCGCCCAGTAGATCTCGAAATAGCCAAAGGGCTCATCGTCAAAGTTGCCGATAAGCGGGTAGCAATAGGCGCTATCCAACTGGCGGTGCAGGTATTTTTCCTGTTCCACCTGCGGTGCGGCCATTTCCCAGAACGCGTTCACGCGCGGCGTATTCATCCAGCGTGTAAACCGCTGCGCGTCCTGGGTGAGATCCGCCAGGCGGAAGCTGAGGATGCGCTTAACCTGCGGATCGTAGCGACGATAAACTTCTCCCTGCGGGCGGGCCGGGCGCTGCGGGAAATAGAGCCGGCGCGTTTCGTCATATTGCATCTGGCCGCTGGCGTGCGGGCGTTCGCCGCGCAGCCAAAGCGGCAACTGCCAGAAGGCTTGCCGTGCCAGATAGTCGCTTTGCACAAGGTTAAACAGCTGCTGGGCCTGTGGCTCATCGCGCCAGTCGGCCCAGGGGAGTGTGATGCCGGCAAGCTGCGGCGCAGCGACAAAAAGCTGATCCAAGGCGTCAACCAGCCAGCGATCGGGCAGCGGCGACAGGCGCTGGAGTACGGCGCTGGCGTCCAACCCCAGCGCCAGTGGGAGTGAGGCGCCGATTTGCGTGCAGCGGAAACCGTAACCGTCATGGACAATACTCGCGTGTGGCATCACGCTTTCTCCTTGTAGAACGGGTTGCTGAAATCGAAGTAGATCACCGCCGGGTCTGCGATGGTGTTTTCGTTGTGATCGTGCAGATAGCAGAAGAAGTTGCCTTTGCAATTCCAGTGCGGGCTGTTGAGCACATAATCCAGGCAGTGGGTTTGCTGCGTTTGGCTGCGCAGCGCAACCAGCGCTTCACGCACCTGGGCTATCAGCTTCTCTTCGCTGTCGAACCCGGCTGCGCCGAGCGCCGCCGTTACCGCGAGGGTGGAGTTCACCAGCAGGTAATAGGGGAAGTAGCGCAGCAGTTGCTCTTCGCTGAAGCGGTTTTCCGCCTCTGGCTCACCGATTTCGGCCAGCCATTGCTCCGCGTTTGCGGTAAAACCGCTGCCCTGGCAGTCGCGGTAGAGCAGGCCAATGGGAAGGTCTTGCTGCATTTCCACCAGAATGTTTTGCTGGTGGGCCAGCAACACCAAGCCGTAATCGGCCTCTGCACTGAATAGCGGCAGGAGGATGCGATCGCAGTAGGCCGCCAGCCAGCAGGCGGCGGCCTGGGCCAGCGGCAGATTGAGGCGCTGGCCGAGCCGGCGCACGCAGGCTGCTAACAGGCTGTCGCCGCCATCCGGCGCGGCCTGGGTCAGGCTGACCAGCACATTGGTTTGCGTTTCCGGCTGGGGGAATAACAGGTTCTCACGCAGCGCCATCAGGCTCTCTTCCTGGATCTGGCCGTCAGCATCGCGCAGGCCAATCCAACCGTCTTCCTGCATCACGCGCATGGTGGGGTAGCGGGCCTGCAACTGTTGCCAGCGCGGGGTCTGCGCCAACCGGGCCAAGCGAGCCCCTCGTTTCACTTCTTTGACCGACAGCGTGCGCACGGAGTTGGTTAGCCGCACGCTCAGCGAAAATTTGATCATGTCGCTGTTGCTCTCGTTGTAGAGCGAACGGGAAGAACTGGTGGGCAACCAATGCGCGCCGGCTTCGCCTAAATCGTGCAGCGAACCGTTGTTCAACAGCGTCCGGCAACCGTTTTGCGCCAAGAGATGGTCTGCCTGCCAGGGATGCATGGGGATAAGCCAGCGGGCGTCAGTGAAATGGCCGAGCAGTTGCGGCGCGCTTTGTGCGGCGAAACGCAGCAGGCGGGCGCGCAGCGGCATCGAAAGGCTTTCGCCGGCCACGAAGGCGCTGTCCACGGCGAACCAGCGCAGCGGGAAACGGGAGCAAAAATCCGGCAGATAGCGTTTTGCTTCAGTTTCGTTAAAGGGTTCATGCGATTTTGGCGCCGGATGGAATGCATGGCCAACCAGTAACGCCTGTTCAGCTTCGGCAAACGTCAGCGGCGTGTCGCGCAGCGTTGCCCAGCGGTGGCGTTGGTCGATGGCTTGCCAGGTGTGCGCGTGGCTTTGCAGCACCCGTGACTGGAAGCGGGCAATCACGTCGTCCAGCAAGGCCCCCCTGACGGCGGGCTTGGCGAGGATCAGCGATACCAACCGCGTAAAATCAATAGGTTCGCTGTGGCTATCATCCGCGCTGATTAGCCGCGCCGGGAAATGGTACTGATGGTGCTGCGTTGGCGAGAAATAGCGAACGGCAATGCGGATGGCCTGCGTGGACGAAAGGGGAATATGAATTTGCGCAGGTTGGTCTGGCTCATTATGCGAGAGGTGCTGCCAGTCTTGGGTTTCGCGCAGCAATGCGTTTAAAAAACACTGGGCTGCAACGTCGGTATCAATGGCTTGAGGCAGAGAAAACATAAGGGAAATTCCATCCAAACATTGATAATGGTTATCATTATGGTAATGGAATTGTTTACATTGGCAACTATTTTTGTAATATTTACTTTCACTAAGCTTACGTTATCATTACATTTATTGGTGTTATCTTAACGAAATATATGCATTCATCTCCTGATGCGTTGACGCATGAAACCCCGCCAAAAGCCAACTGGCCGTTGGCTTTGTGTGCCGGGCTGCTGGGCATTGGGCAAAATGGTTTACTGGTGGTATTGCCGCAGTTGGTGGCGATGACCGGCCTGTCGCTTTCGGTTTGGGCGGGGCTGCTGATGTTTGGCTCCATGCTATTTTTACCCGCATCGCCGTGGTGGGGAAAACAGACGGAAATCCGTGGCTGCAAGCCGGTGGTGCTGGCAGCGCTCGGCGGTTATCTGGCCAGTTTTGCGCTGATGGCGCTGACGGTGGGTGCGATGGCAACCGGCGGCATCAGCGCTTTCTGGGGGCTGGTGGGGCTGATTGCTTCCCGTGCATTGTACGGCCTGACGGTATCCGGTATGGTGCCGGCGGCGCAGACGTGGGCCATGCAACGGGCGGGGATAGCCCACCGTATGGCGGCACTGGCGACCATCAGTTCGGGGCTAAGCTGTGGGCGCCTGCTGGGGCCGCCGTTGGCCGCCATGGCATTGGGCCTGCATCCGCAGGTGCCGCTGTGGCTCATGGCCGCGGCGCCTTTGTTGGCGCTGCTGTTGATTGTTCGCCAGCCCCAGGATCCTCCGTTACTTCCTGCTGCGCATCAGTCCTCCCGGCTACAGCGCGCCATGCTGCCGTATCTGCTGCTGGCGTTGCTGTTGGCGACGGCCATCAGCCTCATGCAGCTTGGGCTGGCGCCACACCTGCAGTTGTTCGCCGGCGAAGCCGCCCAGATCAGCCACCATGTGGCGCTGTTACTGAGTCTGGCGGCGGCAAGCACGTTGCTGGCACAGTTTCTGGTGGTGCGCCCGCAGCACTTCAGTGCCGTTACGCTGCTTGGGATGGCGGCGCTGTTGATGGTTGTCGGATTGGGCATGATGCTAACGGTGGATCTGGGCTGGATGTATGGCGGTATCGTGGTGGTTTCATTCGGCGCGGCGATG
This sequence comes from Gibbsiella greigii, assembly GCF_039540155.1. Lineage (NCBI taxonomy): Bacteria > Pseudomonadati > Pseudomonadota > Gammaproteobacteria > Enterobacterales > Yersiniaceae > Gibbsiella > Gibbsiella greigii. The sequence goes on along the minus strand of NZ_BAABEM010000008.1, from coordinate 69,635 downwards.
GCAACGCCGGGTTATCAACTGCTGCTGGACGCGCGCCTGTCGACGGGCAAAGGGGCCGGGTTTATTGCGACCAGCCATACGCTCGGCTATGGCTTGAGCGCGATGCTGGTGCCGTTGGTATCACAGCTGTACGGCGAGCGCTATCTGATCGCGACGGCGCTGCTAATGGCTTTGGTTTTTCTGCTGTTTAGTGGCTGGCTGGGGTGGAAAAACCGATAAATCGTCGTTGGACGAACCGGCGTTACGGCGTTACGGCGTAACGATTCTCATTGAAAACCGGGAATTCACGCCGTGAAATTGGTGATGATTAACAGGTTGCCGCACTCAGCCGGCAAGTTTGGGCGCGAAAATTTCGGCCAGCATACAGCGGGCGCCGCCGCCGCCGTGCTGTTCGATCACCGCAATCGGTGCCTGCACAATGCGTGCGTAAGCACTTAGCATCTTCTGTTGTACGGGCGTGAACGCTCGCCAGGCCTGCTCTGACATGGCAATGACCGGATGCCCATCGTGGCTGCATAGCTCAAGGATGTTGCCGCAAAACGCGTGCATCTGGGCCATTGTTATTGCGATGACGGTTTTGCCGCTGGCGTTCAGGCTATTGAGTATTTGCTCACGCGCTGTTGCTTCTACCATCGCTTCCAGGCAGACCACGGCGTAACGAATGCCGATGCTCATCATCACATTGGTATGGTAGATGGCCCGCCCTTGCGCATCTTCTGCGGTAAAATCAATCACCTGATACCCCGATTTTTGTTGCCATTCCCGCAGTACGCGGCCAGAACTGCGGGAAGAGCGGCAGACATAGGCGATGCGTTGCTGATGATCGCAAACCAGGGCGCCGGTGCCCTCCAGGTATTCTCCCTGTTGCTCCCAGCCGCTGAGATCGACTGCCGGTTGCAGCATGAAATGCCGCATCAGCGCGGCAACAATCGCCGGATCGCGTTCACGGCGGCGGTTTGGCGCTTCCATCGGAAACAACGTCAGGCTGCCATCGTTTTGCAGCGTGACCCAGTTGTTCGGGAACAGTGAATCCGGCGTGTTATTGCCGTGCCGCTCGTCAAACACCAACACAGCAATACCGGCGGCACGCAGCGCGCTGACATAGCGATCAAAAGCCAGCGTGGCCTGCTGTTGCAGTCTCTCCGGGGGCAGACTGGCATCGGCATGCTGAAAAGCATTGCTGCTGGCGGTTTCGTGATTGAGGCAAAAACCGCCCGGACGCACCATAAATACGTTGTTTGTGGTTTGCATGTTCGTTCTCATTATTCAGTACCGCCTAGCCTCATATCAACCGCGCCGGTGATGCGTTGTCCGTTCATTGTTCTCCTCGCGTGAGGCGTAAATGCTGGCGTGAATATTCACGCCAGTTGATCGTCACTTATTTTTTTTGCTGCCATACACCGCGAAGGTGAAGGCCAGATAAGCTGCCAGCGTTGAGGTCATATCGCCAACGTCTTTGGTTGGGTTCACCTCGGTAATTGCCATCGCGGCGCAGTGCGGTGCCAGCATACTCACCATCTGTAACGCCTGATCCGAGGTAATGCCGCCCGGTTCATGCGCGCCCGCACCCGGCGCATAGGCCGGATCGACGGAATCAATATCGAAAGAGAGGAAGATATGGTCGGCATTTTTCACTCGTTCCAACGCGCGTTTTACCGTCTCTTCCGGCCCGATCTTCAACACTTCACGGGCGCTGAGGTGGATCAGATCGTTATCGTGCTTAAATTTGCCAGAGGCCGGGAAGTTGAAATGGCGTTCGCATAACTGAATACAATCGGTGGGAGCGATACGCGCCAGTTCCAGTGAGCGGCGCATACCGCTGGACTGGCTATGACGGCCCTGCATTTCGCTTTCGTCCATCAAATCCAGATGGGCATCGAAATGGATGATACCGATGCGGCCCGGCAGCGCATCATGGACGCCGTGAGCAACCGGGAACAGCAGGCTGTCGTCGCCGCCGATCATGATTGGCACGCGGCCGGCGGCGATCGAAGCCATCACCGCCTCACGGGTCGCCGCGAAGGTTTTCAGCGTGTCGCTGGGCACCACGTCAACATCGCCGCGATCCGCCAGCAATTGCTTACCGACGGCCATTTCACTGTCCGTTTCCAGACAATACACTTTTCCCTGCTGAATACGCATGTTGATCCAGCGTGCGCATTCGCGCACTTTGGCCGGTGCATAACGCGATCCTGGCCACCCTAATGTCGCTTCACCATCAAAAGGGATACCCCACAAATCAAATTGCCGTGTATTTTCCATATGTTCCTCAAAGCAGCAGATTAACTACGTTTGCCGTTCAGATAGCCTGCGTAGTGTTTTTCGAAATAGCGAAATATCATGACCAGTATCAGCGTCAGCACCAGATAGATGGCGCCGGCGGTGACATAGGGCTCGAACTGAATGTAATAATTCAGGCTGATGTTCCGGGCGACGCCGGTCACTTCCATTAAGGTCACGGTGCTGGCCAGCGATGTGGCATGCAGCATCATGATGGTTTCATTGCTGTACAGTGAAAGTGAACGGCTCAACATCGCCGGAAATAATATTCTCCGTGCCAGCGTGGGAAAACTCATGCCATAGGCCCGGGCGGCTTCAATTTCGCCGGCGGGCAGATGGCGTAAGCCACCTGCGAATATTTCCGTGGTATAGGCCGCGGTATTGAGAATAAAAGCCAGCAACCCACAAACCAGCGGGCTGGAAAGCCAGGGCCAGAGAAAACTGGCGCGTAATAAATCAAACTGCGCCAGGCCGTAATAGATCAGAAAGAGCTGAATCAATAACGGCGTACCGCGAAACGCGGTGGTGTAGAGCAAAATCAGCCAGCGGAAGGGCCGGGGCGCACGGTCACGCGCCAGCGCCAGCAACACCGAGATGACGAAGGCGACAGCCAGCGACACCACCGTCATCAGCAGCGTTAAACCGGTGCCGTGGAGGTACATTGTGAAGTTGTCGGCGATAATGTCCCAGTTCATGCGTTAGACCCCCGTACCGCCAGCGTGTAGCGCTGGCCGAGGCGATGTAACAGCGCCACCGAAAGCAGCGTGATCGCCAGATAGAAGCCGGCGGCCAGCAGATAAAAGGTGAAAGGCCGCCCGGTGGACTCCGCCGCCCCTTTGGCGCTGAACATAATGTCCTGCAGCCCCAGCAAGGAAGCCAGTGCCGTCGCCTTGACCAGTACCAGCCAGTTATTGGTAAAGCCGGGTAACGCCAGACGAATTAACTGCGGCAGAATGATACGCAGAAAAGTCGCGCTGCGGGTAAAGCCGAATGCTTGCGCCGCTTCAATTTCACCGTGGGGAATATTCATCAACGCATAGCGGAAGGTTTCCGTCATATACGCACCAAAAATAAACCCCAGGGTGATTAAACAGGCAATAAAGGGGCTGAATTCTACGGAATAATCCACCCCAAGCTCACCCAGGCCACTATTTAACAGCGCCGGCACGCTGTAAAACACCAGCAGCATCAGCACAAGATCCGGGATACCACGCGCCAGCAGGGTATAAGGCGCAATTATTGCCTGAACCCAACGGATACCGGACTGTTTGCCTAATGCGCCCAGCAATCCCAGAATGACGGATAATAATAGTGAGGCGAGCGCCAACTGCAGTGAAACCCATCCCGCATTCAGGACCATTAAATAGTAATTACCCGACATAATAGTTACTCAGCTGAAAAATACTTCTTATTAAGCGCATCCAGCTCGCCATCGGTGCGGACTTTTGCCAGCCCCTGATTAATCTTTTCTACCAGTGCCGTGTTCTTCTTATTAATGGCGATAGCGACCCCTTCACCAAATTCCGGCGCATCTTTACCGGTCAGGCGCGGGCCAACCAATTGATAATTTTTGCCGTCGTCTTTCTTCAGGAAGCTATAAATAATCTGTGCTTCGTAGCTCATAAAGACATCGGCACGCCCGGCGGTTAAATCGAGGTAGGGGGCACTGCCACCGTCATAACGTTTAACAGTGCTGTTTGGATAATGCTTGGTCACGTAAGTGTCCATCGGCGTACCGGTTTGAACCGCAATGACTTTTCCTTTTAACGCTTCCGGGCTGGTGTCGGTGAGGGTGCCTTTCTTCGCGACAAAACGGAATACCGGGCGATCGTAAATGTCGCTGAAGGCCATCGCGCGACGGCGCGCGTCGGTGACGGTTAACTGGGAAATCAGCGCGTCGTATTTGTTGCTCATCAGGCCGGGGATCATGCCATCCCAGGGGGCGCTGATCACGTCGCAATCCAGCGTTGCGGCCTTGCAGATGGCGTACATCAGGTCAATGTCATATCCCACCAGCTTGCCGTTAGCGTCGATCGATTCAAACGGCGAGAAGGTGGCATCGGTGGCGATGGTAATTTTACCCGGTGCGGCATACAGCGATCCGGCCAGGCCGGCAGCGGCGAGGGTCAGGATCAATTTTGCTATTTTCATCATTATTCCTCTGGTGTGGTGTAAAACGTCAAAGTGCGTAACACGCTGAATTACTTCAGACGATCTGATAAAAACCGTTGCAGCCGCCGGCGCCGATAACGCTGATCACATCATCGGCATTGGCCTGCAAAGCGATGCTTTTCAGCACCTCATTCATGTTTGCCATAGCACTGGTGCGCATCGTCCACGTTAAGTTCCAACATGGCGCGCTCCTGGATTACCTGACGGCGGCGGCACGATGACCCAAATGGCGGTGCAGACTTCATCGTCGGAAATGTTGTGCCAGGAATGGGGTAGCGAGGGCTTAAAGGTGAGGGTATCGCCCTTCGCCAGCAGGTAACGCTGTTCCTCCACTACGATCTCAAGCTCGCCACTCAATACATGCACCATATCGGCGGCGGCATTGAGGGTGTAAGGCTCCACGCCGGAGCCGCCCTGTGGATCGATCTCGGAGTAAAGCACCATCATTTCGTCGTTAATGCCGCCGCTGATCAGATATTCACGCATCTTCTCGCCGCCGAGGCTGATGGGGGTGCCTTGCCCGGCGAGCACGACGTTGGTAGACGGCGGATCGAACAGTTTGGCTGGGGTAATACCGACCACTTCGCACACCTTCAGTAAGGTGGCGATGGATGCCTGCGTGACGTTGCGCTCAAGGCGGCTGATAAAGGATTTACTGACGCCGACCTGCTCGGCCACTTCTTCAATGCGCATTCCGCGGGCTTTACGCACCGCACGCAGGCGTATCCCTACGTTGAAGTCTGCGGTATTCTGTGCTGCCTGTCCGTGATGATCCGATTCGTCGTGTGACATAGTCTTAGCCCGAGTTGCGTATTAGGTAACTTTTTAACGTTAAGCAACCGGCGTGCCAGGAAGGGAGATGAACCGTAAACACACATTGTTTTATTGTTAACCATTTGAATTTTTTCTTAAATTAAATCAATTCCTCTCTTTGTCTCATCATTGCACGCCGATTCATGCTGCCTGAAAAAGTTGCATATCAGGTAACTTGATCATTTTATGTGCGTTGATTGCACTAAAAGAAGGCAGTGCCGTTAGCGAAAAAGGATGCGGCGTTATAAAAAGTGCATCAGGGCAGATATTCAATGTGTTGATGGTAGAAAAATATCCGCGTTGTGGGCGAGGTTAAGATTACCGCCTCGCAGGAATGCGAGGCGGCTATAGCCCATAGCGTGAAGCGGCTAATCGGGTGAAGAGCAGCGGCTCAGAACTGATAGGTCATGCCAATACCAAAGGTATCATCAGTTGAAATCCCGAATGGCGTATTATCTGCCAGGCGATTGATTTTATAGTCCGCATAGGTAAAAAAGTTTTTGTTAAAGAAATAAGAGAGATTGACATCAAGGTATTTCATTAAATAAACATTACCATAGCCCTCTATATCTTTCCCTTTCGACTGGAACCAACCGATACCTGGGATAATGCCATTTTCGAAGGTGTAGCGTAGATAGGTTTCAAAGTTTTCCGTTTTATTCGCGTAGCCATAGTTCTTGATTGGCGTGATGTTATAGCCTTGAGAATATTTTACGGCGGCATAAAGCCCTTCCAGGCTATATTTAAATCCCGTTGCCCACATTTCAGCCCGCTCGCCATTACCATAGGCCAACGCTTCCTGTGCCTGGGTGCGTTTAGAATTGCTATAGGCGGCCAGCAGCGTGCCGCCCCAGTCAAAGTCATAACTCATGGACATGCCGGCGCCATCACCGTTCGCCGTATAGACAGAGCGGCTACTGTTATTCGTGTCGACGCTGTTTTTGCCCTGGTATTGCAAGGCAAACTTAACGTTATCCGTTAACCCAAACAGGTTGTTATTGCGGTAGGTTAACAGACCGCCCGCACGCCCGGTCATAAAACCATCGGTGTAGCTGTCGGTCAAAATGTCAAAAATCGGCGCGTAATCGGTGATACTGGCAACATCATAAATGATGCCGCCATTACGGCCATAATCCAGTGAACCCCAGTTACGATATTTTAACCCGGCAAAGCCGAAACGGGTTTTATTTCCCTCTGTACCTTCGGCTTCAGAGTGGTTTGCCTGAATATTATATTCCCATTGACCAAAACCGGTTAAGTTATCATTAATTTGCGTTAGGCCCCGGAAACCCAGGCGCACATAGCTGTTATCACCATTAACCGTATTATCATCGCTGAAATAATGTCTGGCACGCACACTGCCATAGAGATCCAACTTATTGCCATCCTGGTTATAAATTTCTGCAGCATGAGAAATACCAGAAGTACAAATAAGCGCTACAAGAATAGCTATTTTATTCGCTTTCATAATTTTCCTGTTCACAAGGTTTTTTATTATTGAGTGGGAGAACTCCCACTCGGGAATAATTATTTATTAACGGTTTAATGGGCGCGGTAGCGCGGATTCCGGTAATAACGAGCAGTACTGTTCGCCATCCAGTTGCTGTACATGTTCTTCTTTGGCGGCAGCAATCAACGATGGCGTCGTTAACGCCCGTACTGCGGAAGCCGCCATTACTTTGCCCGCCAACAGCATGCCTTTATGGGCGTATGACGTTTTGCCTTGGGTGACCATCTGCCAGGAGTGCGGGGGGGTTCCCCATGCGCAGGTGGCGATATACACCTGGCCGACCGGCACCAGCCAACTGACATCGCCCACATCGGTGGAACCATTGAGAAAATCCGGTTCTTGACGAAACGCAGTGAGATCTTCCGCGAGCGTTTTGCCGCTCTTTGCAACCCGGGCTTTTTCTTCATCCGAAAACGTTTCCTGGATCGAATGGGCAAAGGCTTTCTCTTCCGCCGTAAAGGCCAAGGGGCCGATTTTTATCAGCTCCTCATTCATCATCCCTGCAAGGGTGACATTCGGAATCAGATCGGCGGAGGCCGCGTCGAATTCAATGCTTACCGTCGTGCCGCTCATCAGTGCGGCGCCGCGGGCAATATCGTGTACGCGTTCGGTGATCTCGCGCACCTGCTGCATTTTGGGCGAGCGCACTTTATAGAGCACTTCGGCATCGCTCTGCACTACGTTCGGCGCGTTGCCGCCGGCATTGGTAATGGCGTAATGCAGGCGCGCTTCAGGAATAATGTGTTCACGCAGGAAGTTGGCGCCCACGTTCATTAACTCAACGCCGTCCAGGGCGCTGCGGCCAAGATGCGGGCTGAAAGCGGCGTGCGTACTTTTGCCTTTAAACTGATATTTCACCTGATTGGTCGCCAGCATCCGCGCGTTGTAGGCCAGATTTTCGTCCCACGGGTGCCAGGTAAACGCCACATCCACGCCGTTAAACAGGCCCGCACGCGCCATAAACGCCTTGCCGCCGCCGCCTTCTTCCGCTGGGCAACCAAAGTATTTAATCGTACCGGCCAGTTTTAATGCGTCTATACAGGCTTTGGTCGCCAGAGCGGCAGCAAGAGAGCCTGAACCAAGCAGATTATGGCCGCAGCCGTGGCCGCTCCCCGCTTTAACTACCGGTGACGGGCAACTGAGATTCGCTTCCTGGCTCAGGGCCGGCAGCGCATCATATTCCCCCAAAATCGCGACAACGGGTTGGCCTGTGCCATAGGTGGCGACAAACGCCGTTTCGATGCCGCCGGCGTTACGCGTTACCTGAAAACCGGCGTCTTCCAACGTTTGCGCCATCAAAGAGGCTGACTGTTTTTCCTCGTAGCGAACTTCAGCAAATTCCCAAATCCGATCGCTGACGGCGATAATACGCTCGCGTTCTTCATTGAGGGTTTTATTAATTATTTCTAAATAACTCATTTCTTACTCTCTTTACGGTACGGGGGTTGGGCTGGATTCTGCTTCCACAGGGCCATGGGCATGACGCATGGATAGCGATATCAAACAGGTGATAACGGCGCAGATCACAATCATTAAAAAGGCGATGGAATAATTTTGATTAGACAATTTAAGGATGTAGCCAATCAGCAGCGGGGAAAGGAACGAGCCGATTTGTGCGATGGAATTAATCAGCCCGGTCGCGGTTCCGACCGATTCTTTCGGGAATTGCTTAATGATGATGACAAAAACACTGATACTGATGGCATTCAGGAAGATATTCGATAGCGACAGCCAGGCAAAAGCCAGAGGAATGGTTGAAGCATGGAACATCAACCAGATAAACAGCGCAGAGACGGCCGCACCGATGGCGATCAGGTATTTTTCCCGCTGCATGAAAAACCGATCCAGCAACCATCCGCAGGTCAGGAATGAGATGAAGCCCAATGCCGGGGGCAGCATAGACCAGGTTCCCATGGAAACCATGCTCATCCCTTTGACTTTCACCCAATAGGACGGCAACCACGACTGCAGCCCCCAGAAAACGATATTGGTGAAGAAATAACAGGCTGCGATCTGCCAGGTCAACGGCCTGGCAATGATTTCCTTCAGGCGTTTTTTCTCGGATTTTTTACTGGCCAGTGCCGATGGCTGGCGGGTTGGCGCTGCCTGCTTATCCGCTGGGCGGGCTTTCAGTACCATCCACAGCAACCATGCCAACACCACGCCCACTGCGCCAAGGACAAAGAACATGATGCGCCAGTTAAAAAACGCGATCAGTGACGAAACCACCACCGAGCCCACGGCAAAACCCACGGAGGCACCCGACTGCAGAAAAGATTTCGCCCTGGCCATTTTGGACTTTTCGAATTCCTGCGCGATCACCACCGAGCTGCCGGAAGGAAATACCGCTTCCCCCATCCCAACAAAAAAGCGGGCGATCACCAGGCTGAAAATGCCACCGGCCATGCTGGTAAATGCCGTCGCAATGGACCACAGCGTTACCGCCCCGGTCAAAATGGTTTTACTTCCCATCCGGTCAACCAGATAGCCGCCTATCAGTTGAGTCAGCGAATAAGCCAGAAAAAAACCGCTGATGATCATACCGGTATGTTCCGGAGACAATCCAAACTCGCTGCTGATCGGTATAATGGCAATATTTATTGCTGTTTTATCAATGAAGCCAACAACCCAACATAAAAACAAAATGAAGATAATGAGCTTATTTTTATTGCTTGTTATCATGGTACCCATAAGAGGTTTCCTTAAAGGGATGAATCAAACTCGGTCTTGCTACACTTGCAAAAAAAATGATAAATATCTATGTAGGTTTATACATTACAACGATTATATATATGTAGGTTTACACAGGGGCAGGGTATGTCAGAGTATATTGGTGCATTGGAATCTTTATTAAATAAACACTATCCACTATTAAAGATAACAATAGAGGTATCACCTAAAAGATTTGATGATCTTATCCAGCATGACGGCGAAAGGTATGATGAAAGGAATGAAAATTTCATATTAACCCATCATGTAAATAGGAGTGAGATTATTATTGAGATAATCTGTCTCTACAGCGATTCATTGACTATCACCATAGAGGATTCGGGAGTTTTGCGTGAAAAGAAATGTATTGATAGTCTGCTCAATCATATAAAAATATATTTCTATAATGAAATATTACAGCAGCAAAAATTGATGTTTCAACGAATCAGTGACAATACCTGGCATCTGGCTTCAGGGTTGTCGCATGAGATAATCACGCAACATGTCGTTGATGGCGCCCTTAAAACCATTCCATTCAGTGATGCGGTTATTTTCCGTATCTATGACGAACGGAAGTCGCTGCTGATTCCCAAAGCGCTGTCTGGTTTTAATAACAACTATTATGATTACTCGGTTTCTACCCGTGAATCGGTTTCCGGGCGGGTGTTTGAAAGCAGGGAGTCGGTGATACTGAATTCGCGTGAGGCTATTTTAGCGTCGTTCACTCATGAATCAGCAATACGCGCATCGGTAATGGAAAATAACCCTATTGCAAATTCATTAATTTGCGTACCCGTGCAGGATAAACATATCTGCTATGGCACTTTGACCTTGCTTTCATTTAGCCATCATTCGATCTTTAACTCCCTTGCCGTATCATTGCTCGAAACCTTTGCTTCACAGGTGGCACTGGCGTGGAAAAATGCCAAAATTCATGATGAAAAGATCTCAACCCTGAATGAGATTGACACCTTAAGAAAACAGTTGGAAAGGCAGAATGAAGTTCTGAAAAGCAATGTTGAGTTCTATAATGAAATGATAAAATTATCGATAAAAAACAATGAAATAGTATCATTTGTCGATGCCGTTATGCAGAAAATAAATCTTTCCGCAGCCTATTTGGATATATTGGGCAACAGCTATCAATCCACAATGAAACTGCCTTTCACATGGGATGAGATAAGTTCCCATGACAACAGAAATGGCTATTGTGAAGATATTTTTACTGTAGAGCAATATGCCATTTACCCGCTGCGGCACGATCAGGTTTGTGTGGGTTATTTTATTCTTAATCAGGAAAGCATTATGGACTACACGCAAATGATGCTTTCCCGTCTTGGCGATTTTATCGTAATGGAAATTATGCGTAAGGCCAGCGGCCTTAGGCTGGAGCATAAAAAGAAAGCGCTCCTTATTGATGAACTATCTTCTCATGGCATCAATAGCGATATAGAAAAGAAACTGGCTGCTCATGGTTTTTTAGTGCAAAATTTTATCATGTGTCTGCGCATTGAAGTGGCATTTTCTGATGAAGAGGAAATGCTTGCTTTTATCACGTTAAATAAGATAAAAGTCCTGCTGGCACGGCGAAATTTCTTTAGCTTTTATGATAACGATTCGATGGTGATCTATATTTCAGATCTTCATTCGCTAAAAATAAAAGAACTGTGCGAAAAAATTGAAAAGAGTTTGCCGTTGGGGGCGATCAGAAAAGCCGGCGCAAGCCGAATACTGCGTCGTGATGAATTCAGGCTGGCTTTTCAACAGGCCAGTACTGCACTGAAGGTTCTGACAATCCGTAAACAGGCCGGGTTATTGCGCTTTCATGACTCCGGTATTGAGCGGATGTTTATTCATCACGCTAAGGAAGAAATCCAACAGTTTATCTTTGATGTACTGTCACCCATATTGGATAACAGCGAAAAGAGTGAGTCGCTGCTAATGACGTTGAACAGTTATATTAATCATCGCTGTTCGGTACACCATGCGGCCAAGGAATTAAATATTCATGTAAACACGCTCTATCAACGAATCAGGAAGATTGAGCAGTTGACGCATTATCAGCTTTCCAGTGCAGACGACTTTCTTATGGTTGGTCTGGCTTGTCATATGAATAGATTATATTTATGAGTCAACGTTAGAAAAAATGCCTTCCCGCGCGACAGCTGTTTCGGTAGCGGCCGGCAGTGACGGGACTGACGCAGCTGGCGGGGCACCGCCGGGTCATCCTCCCGGCCGCTGTGGCGGTCATTCTCCTGCTCGCGCTGTTTCAGTAGCGCCTGCGCCTGCTCCACCTGACGGCGCAGTTTTTCGGAGCGGGTGCCGTACAGCATCCGGTTCAGCTTCTCCACCTGCGCCCGCAGGCGCTCGATTTCACGTTCGTCATGTTCGGTTTTCTCTTCCGCGTCGGCCCAGCGGATTTTGACGGTATCGCTCCGCCGACTGGGGAGAGATGTTCGGCGATAACGTGCTGGCAACGGCAATTCTGGATCGGTTGCTACACCACTCAACCACACTGAACATCAAAGGAGAAAGCTACCGGTTAAAGGAAAAACGCAAAGCGGGAGTGCTGGCAAAAAACGCCACGCCAATCAGTGATGATGAAATGGCGAAAAATGGCCAACAATCTTGGCGTTGACACCCGGTTTTAAGATGTTTTTTAACTTGCGGTTTAGCGCGGTGGATGCGTATGGCTCCATGTATTGCATATCTGCTACCAGTTTTGTAGCAGAGTCTGCGGAAAGGATGCTAACCCCGCTCAGTACATCACTCAATTTTAGCTCCGCTGGTATTGGAAGAGATAACATCAGCCATGCAGACTCTCCCCTAAATTATTGGTTGAGTTACGTACAAAGGTTGTCCAACCCATATCTATCTTATTAACTGAATTTAGAATCGGTCTGGTTTCTGCTATCTAAAGATTACATTTAATATTCAATAATCGAATATGAATTATATTGACATGTTGCGTTTGTTGCTCTGTGTGGTGATTAGTTCTTAAAGTTAAGCGATTTTTATGTTTGTGTGACTATATGTTTTATGTCAGAGCCGGATATTATATTTTGCTGTGGTTTTAAAGCTCCCCCATTGATATTACTGCGACCTGTAGGTATAAATAAAAACGTGCATTTCCTTACAGAAGTGAGGGAAATGTATTAATTCCATCCTCCTTCATAAAATTGAAATGCTATGCTCACAAAAACAAGTCACTTGTGAAAGTAAAAATATATATGGAAGATTTAAGGCAAGGGTTGTTACATGAAGAATGAACGAATACTCACTAAAGCGGATAAACACCGTGATGCACTCCCTATCCCCACAGATGAGTTCAGAAAAAAATTAGAAGAAGAATGTTATGTTATATGGAAATTGCCACAATTTAATACAATAGAGCTTACACAAACTCCTGTCCTCCCTACCTATGCGGACTATGTTGAATCAAAAAACTCAGATTTGCATGGTGCATATCTCTCTGCGCATTTTGAAGCTGGTCTATGGCCAGTAGTTTATCAGGGGGAAAATGATGGGCATTTAATTCGTCACGTTTGTCCCATGCTGCACTCAGAAAATAAAGTCAGTTCTCAGGGAGCAAGGTACGATTTTAACCCTCATGTGGATAATCCAGATCTTCGTATTTGTGGTGAAATCCCGTCCGAGGTTCTCGGTGGTTGCCCGGATACATTAACTTTGTTGTGTTTAAGGAAAGAGCCTGGAGTCAATACTAGCCTGCTTAAGCTTGACCATATTATATCCATGCTATCCGATAATATAATTAACACACTAACAAAATCTCTGTTCAGAGTAAGAAGACCAGCAAGTTTCGTAAATGCCTCATCTGTTGAAGGCGTTCCAGTTATTGTAAGAAAAGATAGCATCTGGTACTCCCGCTTTGACTGGCACAACGTAACTGGTATGACACCTGAAGCGGAGGCCGCGCTAGAAAGAATGAGGTTTGTTACACTTGAGCGTGAACTTTGGTTTGATGTACCATTGGAACCAGGTTACGCAGTTACATTTCTTAATCAAAGAACCATGCATACACGCAATGCTTTTGAACCACGATTTGATGGCACTGACCGTTGGCTGCTTCGTGTTTTTGCAATGAAGGAACGTCCACCTGAAACACAACTTCTCGATCCCCATAACTGTCTCCATCACTTACGTACATTGTAACGGTATTCAAGCATGTTTCATTTAATTAATGATTCAATTTTTATTGAAGGAAGTATCATTTCCCAGTACCTTGTTGTTGGCATATTGTTGTTAGTGATTGCCTCCTTTATCGCAGGGTACATAGATGCTATCGCTGGAGGTGCTGGATTAATCCTGATACCTGCATTTATTCTAACTGGATTACCGCCACAATTGGCACTGGGTCAGGAAAAGCTTGTAAGTACAATAGGTACTATCGCAGCCATTAAAAACTTCGTCAAAAATAAATCTGTCATTTGGTCAGTAATCCCGGCGGGTCTTATTTCGGCGCTTGCTGGTGCATATGTTGGCGCTAAAGTTATTTTATTGCTCCCAGTTGAAACCTTGTCACTGGTTATTGTGGGTTTATTACCCATTGGATTAATCGCAGCAACAGTGAAGGGGAAAATCAAGGAGTCAACAGCAAACGAGGCTAAAACAAATTTCTTGGCAATCTTTGTTGTTTGTTTTGCGGTCGGTTTTTATGATGGTTTTTTTGGGCCAGGTACAGGAAGTCTTTTCATTATCGCTCTGACAGTAATAAATAAGTTCGGATTATTACAGGCATCAGCCACAAGTAAAATCTTCAATTTCTCTTCCAACATCGGTGCTTTTGTAGCTTTTGCGATTGCAGGAAAAATGGCCTATCTTATTGGCATCCCAATGATTATGGCAAGTCTTCTGGGAAACCATGTCGGCAGTATGCATGCCATCAGAACGAATGGTGAAATAATCCGGAAAGTTCTGTTTTTATCAGTAGGTGCAATGATGCTTACTCTTTCCGTAAAATATTTTGTAGGGTTCTAATTATGACTATCAAATGCGATAATATTAATGTTCGTTTGGCTGAAAAAAAAGACATCCCAAAAGTGAAAAAACTACTGGAACGCTACCATGCCAAGAATCTTGAGGGAGAGCAGCGGGCAAATGGTTTTGTGACCACAGACATGACTGAGCAACAACTTAGCGATTTATGCGAACGCGAGAGTGGCGTTGTCATTGCAATCGATAACACTAACAACAAAGTTGTCGGACTCTTGTTAGGTGCCTCATGGCAGTTTCTCCAGCCATGGCCGATGTTTGATTATATGGCCGGTATACTGAAGGAATTCACATATCAAGGCGTAAACTTGGATGCAGAAACTTCCTATCAATATGGCCCTATTTGTGTTGCAGAAGAGTATCGTAGTTGCGGTATTGGTGAATCGCTTCTGGCTTATCAGCGTCATGTTTTCGCCGCACGTTTTTCGGTCACTGTTACATTTGTCAACGTACTCAATCCCCGTTCTTACGCCTTCCATACTCGAAATAAATTCGAGGATTTAGGATTCTTCAATTTTAATGGCAATAAATACCATATGATGGCTTTACCAACGTTAGAGTAAGCCCCCACAGGCCCTGAATTCTTTTCAGGGCCTGTATTGAAAATTTTATCGTGAAGCCTGATATCTCGTAAGCGTTAATCGAGCGCCATGTTAACGCTCATCAGGCAGGCAGAACCACGTTCCACGGCAGCAGTTCCGCCACTTTGTTGATGGGCCACTCCGGCAGCACGCTGAGAATGTGGCGCAGATACGCCTTCGGATCGACCCGTTGAGGCGGCATGTACAGTAGCGTACCGCGCTCGCCGCCGTGGTCACTGCCGAAGAACAGGCGTTTTTCTTCCCCAAGCATACCGTCCGCAACGCACGCTCCGCCGCTATCGCGGATTTTCTTATTGCCGGTGGTCACCGCAATATCGCCTTTATGGCGGGGCGGGAGAGCTCATCGACCAGCCGTGATCGTGAAGATGGTTTTACACAGCGCCTGCTCCTTCGGGGTTTTGAACCGCCGCAACGTGCCGTCGGGCTGTATACTATTGAAGGTGCGATGGCTGCCACCCGTAGTTTACTGGCGGGGGCACGGTGGCCCGATGCACTCTTCTGTGCCAATGACATTATGGCTATCGGTGCGCTTAACGTCGCAGTGGGTGAGCTGGGCATGATTGCAGGAGAAGATATTTCTGTCGTCGGTTTTGATGACATAGCAATGGCGGGGTGGCCCATATACAACTTGACGACCTATGTTCAGCCAATCAGTGAGATGGTTTCCGCCACCGTTGTCATCATTTCTTCACAACTGAAGGATGTTGAAGCATCTGCTATTCAGCAGGTTTTACCTGGCATGTTGGTGGTCCGTGGTAGCACAAGGCCGATAGCGGGGGACGAGCTAAAACACCAATAGGCTCTTAGTTACGTTTGCTTAAGGCACAGGCGAAAAACCGGTCAGTTCTGCGGCCGAACAGTACGACACGGCGCCGTTTTCCTGCATTACTCGGGCAATCAGTTGTTCAACCCCGAGGTTATGCCCGGCTAAATTACGCCGCGCCTTGGTCATTATTTCCGCCTCGCTCATCGGGCGTTCGGCGCTGCCCAGCGGCTTGTTGCGCTCTTGCACGGCGCTTTCGCCGTGGCGATGCGTCACCACCACGCGCGCGCCGGGCTGGCGTGCTGGACCATTCATTCGTTGTGTAAATTCAGGGGTGATAACGGCCGTCACTTTATCCGCCAGCGCCTGCAATGCCGCATTTTGCATGCTGTGCTCCGTATACCAGTCGGCGCCGGGTAGCAGGCCGCCGGCGACCGCCGCCATCGTCCAGGGCAGGCTGAACTGCGCGTCAGTGGCCGTGCGGGGGCGGTAGTCCATCATATCCTCGACCAGCCGCGGGAAGGTCTGCACCTCAATGGCGCGGATATCCGCCGCCTGCCAGCCGGTCTGCTGCATAATGCACTCCATGCATTCCAGCGCGCAGGCCAGCCAGCGGCAGGCGGGATAGCGCTTAAAGCTGCCGTAACCGGCGTACCAGTGGCTGCCGAGATTATCGGTCAGAATTTCCGGTGCGAAGCGGTCGGAACCGATCATTCGCCAAAAGCCCTGATCGCCGTCGAGCGCGTCAAGGCTACCGCTCAGGCCCTGTTGCACCATGATCACCGCCTGCACCGCTGCCTGTGCCGCCGGCGCCACGGCATCTTTAAGTGCCATCAGCGGTCGCTGTTGCCAGTTGTACTGATGCAGGCTGGGCAGCGGCGTCAGCACGGCGGCCAGCCCAATGGCCTGATTCAACTGCGCCGGGGGCAGGCCCAGCAGCAGCCCGGCTACCAGCGCTGCGCCGATCGTCTGATGCTGCGCCACGCCGTATACCTGGCTGAAGCGTTCTGCCGAGGGTTGGATGGCGTGGATTAGCCGATTATTCACCTCGAAGCCGGCCGTCAGGGCGGTGATCAGCGTGTCATGCGTTACCGGCCGCGGGCTAAGATCAAGGGCGACCAGCGCCGCGGCGATAAGGGTTGCGCCGGGGTGGCCGAGCCCTTTGCCGTCGATCTCCACGCCGTCATCGTGGTCCAGGCCGTTTATCACGGCGGCGTTGGCGAAAGCGGCCGCCAGCGGGCTGAAACCGGGCTCGCCGAAGACGGTGCAGTCACCGTTTCCGCCGAACAGCCTGGCGGTACGGATAACCGGTTCGCTGACGCTGTGGCGGCTGGCCGCCCAACCGCAGGCGAGGGCATCCAGCAAATGCAGCCGAACCTTGTGGCGGATGGCGGCCGGAATAGTTTGCGCAGATAAAGAACAGGCAAAATTTACCAACTGGCGTGTCGCGGTGATATTCATGGTTATTCAACGTTTGAAGTAGCGGGTGCGGATCCTGCGTTCGGCATAGCTTGCCAGCAGTGATAACGGAAGAATGGTGGCGACGAAAAACAGCGCCACAAAGGTCAGCGTTTCCAGCGGGCGGAAGGTGGCGGTACTCAGCCGTTGCCCTTGATAGAGGATCTCGCCCGTCGCGATATAGCTTGCCAGTACCGAGTTCTTTATCGACATCACGCACTGGCTGACAAACGCCGGCAAAATCCGCAAAAAGGCCACTGGCCCGGTAATCCGAACCAACACTTTCAGCGGCGACATCCCGACCGACAGGCCGGCCTCCACCAGGCCATGATCGACTGATTGCAAACCCGCGCGAAATATTTCGGCGAAAAACACGCTGCCATATAACGAGATGGCCAGTACGCAGGTCAGATACGAGGAGAGCGTCAGGCCGAACAGAATCGGAAGGCAGTAGTAAGCCCAGACGATAAGTACCAACGGCGGGATTGAACGCACAATCTCAATCAGCCCCTGAGTGGGCAAGCGGATCGCCGCCCTGGCCGCGCCGCGTAACGGCGCAAGCAGGGCGCCGCCAAGAATACTTAACGTAACCGAGGCCAAAACGATTTTAAAGGTGGTGAGTATCCCTTCCAACAGAACGGCGTGATACTGCCACAGTATTGAGAAATCCCAGTGATATGACATTAGCGCAGATCCCCCGCCGTCACGCCGGACAGCGCCATAAAGTGGCGGATAGGGGCATGGTGCGGCCGTGACCAGATTTCCTGCGGGGTCGCTTCTTCCACCAGCCTGCCGTTCTCCATCAACAGTAGCCGGCTACAGACCTGCAGCGCAAAGCGCATTTCATGGGTAACGACCATCATGGTGGTGCCGCTAGCTGCCAGTTCGGAGATCACCGTCAGCACCTCGCCGACGGACTCCGGATCGAGCGCTGAGGTGGGTTCATCGAACAGGATCACTCGCGGCTCCATCGCCAGGGCGCGGGCGATAGATACCCGCTGCTGCTGACCACCGGAAAGTTGCACCGGGAAGTCGCCGGCTTTTTCCGCCAGCCCCATACGCGTGAGCAGCGTCATCGCTTTCTCCGTAGCGGCTTTACGCGACATACCGAGCACCTGTATCGGCCCTTCAATAATGTTTTGCAGCACGTTGCGGTGTGGCCACAGATTAAAGTGCTGGAACACCATTGCCATCGATGCGCGTTGGCGTGCCAGAGTTCGCCGTTTTACCGGTTTTCTCTGCGCGCCGTAAAACCCGATCTCTTCCTCGCCCAGCCAGATATGGCCGCTGTCTGGGATCTCAAGCATGTTCAGGCAGCGCAGCAGGGTAGATTTCCCTGCGCCGCTGCGGCCAATGATGCCGATCACCTCCGAGGGGCGAACCTCGAAGGAGACGTCATCAATGATTTTATTACCCGAGAACGATTTGCTTAGCGCGGCAATTTTCAGTAGCGGTAATGAAAACGAATGGCTCATCAGGGTTATTTCGCCGGGTGAGTGTATTTATGCCAAATATTTTTCAGCGTTCCGTCTTTATCCAACTGTTCAAGCCGGCCATCCAGCCACGCCTGTAACTGCGGGCGATCTTTACGCAGGCCCATATTGGTGGCCTGCTCTTTGACTGGCTGCGGGATAATCATCGTGCCCTGATGGCGCTTCTGAATATATTGCGCCATCTGTATATCGTTGGTGACGATGGCGTCGGCGCGGCCGCTCTCCATCTGCAACTGCATGTTGTCGCTATCGGGAACGATAATCCACTGCGTTTTGTCCAACTGCGGATGCAACAGCGTTACCGCCGCCGAACCGTCGATCGCGGCAAGCTTGGTCTGTGGATTATTGATGGTTGCCCAGGTCTGATATTTCTTGGTGTCTTTTTCCAGCGTCAGTACGCCCATCTGGTGAGAGCCCATCGGCCGGGTAAAGTCGACGGCTTTGGCTCTTTCCGGCGTGTTATTAAAACCGCCTAAAATATCGAAACGGTTGGACTGCAAACCCGCCACGGCGGTGCCCCACTGGGTATCGACGTATTCAATTTTAATATCGGTATCTTTAAATATCGCCTGGACGACGTCGGGCACCAGCCCGGCCCATTGGTTGGTTAGCAGATCTTTCTGATACCACGGCGGTGCGTTGACCGCTCCGACGCGGATCACGTGGTCTGGCAGGATCGTATTGATATTGTCCTCGGCCTGTGCCGGAAGCTGCGTTAAGAAAATCCCCGGTATCAGCAACAAGGCCGATATGAAGCGTGCAGTGAAAAATTTCATTTTATGCCTCTGAGTGAATATAATTATAGATTCTATAACCCTGGGTGTATGAATTTTAAATGCATAATCATCATATCGTTATCTGGAAAATGGCAATGACCCCCAAGCAACTCGACGTCTTTATCAGTATCGTTCAGCTCGGTTCAGTGACAGCGGCGGCGGCGCAGTTAGCCATGTCCCAGCCTTCGGTGAGCAAAAGCCTGGCGCTTATAGAGCAACAGATGGGGTTCAGCCTGTTTGAGCGCTATAAGGGCAAAATGCAGCCGACCCCTGAAGCCAGGGAATTGTATAAAGAAGCGCTGCGTGTGCATCAGGATCGGCTGCGTTTCGAGCGTTTCGTTGATCACCTGCGCCAGTACCGCGTCGGGCAGTTGCGGGTCTGCGCCACGCCTGCGCTGGCGCTAAATATGTTGCCGCGGGCGGTGGCGCGCTTTCGCCAGACCTTTCCGGATTATGGCGTGGTGGCGGACATGTGCCTGAATAATGAAATTGAGGCGGCGGTGGAGGAAGGGCGTTACGATCTCGGTTTTATGGTCAAACCCGGCCACGAGCCGCAGGAGAACCGGCTTGCCGTCAGCCGGGGTGAAATGGTGTGCGTGCTGCCCGAGCAGCATCCGCTGGCGCAGCAGGCCGAGGTGTGTTGGCAGGATATCTCGCCGCGCGAACTGGTTTTTATCACCACCGACGCGCGGCTGGTCGCCATGATTGCCGAAGAGGTGCCGGCGTTCCGCCAGCGCCAGGTGGCGGCGGTAGAAACCAACCGTTACAGCATGGCGATTAATCTGGTCAGGCACGGGAACAACAGTGTCACTATCGTTGACCGTTTCTCTCTACAGGGGATCGACACCGCCGGGCTGGCGGTGCGAGCGTTCCGCCCCGCATTGCCGATTTCAGTCGTGGCGATCACCGATGGGCACAGCGTCATGTCCCAGCCGGGCGAGGTGTTTGTGAGCCTGATGACGGAATTAATGGCGGAAACTGCCGATATATGAAAAGCAAAAAGCTCGCTTAAGCGGGGGATGCCGGGAGAAGTCAAAACTGCGCTTTCGTTCCGATCATGATGCAACAACAGCACTGCCGTACAGGGCTATTGGCGGGGCACATCCGGCATGGGCCGCTGTGGTTTGGGGCCGAGTCCCCGTCGATCACTGCCTTTGAAGCAAAATTGCGTGGTGTTGCGCAGCCCTGGCGGCGTGAAATTGCCCGCGTTGTGCGGCCGTGCAAGGATGGCTAACCGTGATTTTCAGAGGAGCACGCCGTGGATCGGTTAGCGGCATTGAGTGAAGCCTATCCCGCAGGCTGGCGGGTATCGCTGGCGTTGCTGGGGCTCATTGTGGGCAGTTTCCTGAATGTGGTCATTTATCGGCTGCCGCAGATGCTGGAGCACCGCTGGCGTGATGATGCGCGGCGGCAATTGGCGCTCCCTCTTGGCGAAACGGCGCCGCGCTACGATTTATTGCTGCCGTCTTCCTTTTGCCCCGGGTGTCGGCGGCCGGTTGCGGCCAAAGATAATATTCCGCTGTTCAGTTGGCTGTTGCTGTGCGGCCGCGCCCGTTGCTGCGGATGGCGCATCCCCTGGCGTTATCCGCTGGTTGAGCTGGCCGGCATGCTGCTGTTTTTAATAGCCGGCTGGCTGATACCCATGGGGTGGCAACTGGCCGGCGCATTGTTGTTGTTGCCGTGGTTGCTGGCACTGGCGGCGATTGATGCCCGCACCTGGCTGCTTCCGGATGCGCTCACGCTGCCGCTGTTGTGGCTGGGGCTTGGCTTCAACCTGTGTGATACCTTTGTTCCTTTGGCGCAGGCGGTGGCCGGCGCGATGGCGGGTTACCTGCTGCTCTGGTGCCTGCGGTGGGGCTTTAAGCTGCTGCGCGGTGTGGATGGCCTGGGCTACGGCGACCTGAAACTGCTGGCTGCGCTGGGTGCGTGGCTAGGCTGGCAAGCGTTGCCGCATCTGCTGCTGATTGCCGCGGGCGGCGGCGTGCTGGCGACGTTGATACAGCGCGGCATAACGCGGCAGCCCGCGGCGCAAGCGCTGGCTTTGGGGCCCTGGCTGGCACTGGGCGGTACGGTTTGCCTGCTGATGCAGGTAACAGGGATTGCGGGGTGAGGAACATTCATTGCTCAGTGGGCACAACCGCGCTGAGTTATTCAGCGCTATTGTGCTCAATGATATTCACTCTCGTATACTATTAAAATTTAAATGAAAAATGTTTTTCAAATAGATCTTTTCCTTTTTCTGTGACATCTACCACTCGCGAATTTTTACGTCGAGATATCCATCTGTTTTCAGTAAAAAAACAGGCCAGAGTATTCCCTAAAGCACCTCCGATATGGAAGGTTCGTTCACTCCAATCAAGACATTGATAAGCTCTTTTACGGTGGCTTTGTTCAATAGAGGCTATATCAATACCAATATTTTCAAAGCACTCCCTACCTTGTTGTGTTAAACGTAGATTGCGATGGTCAGTTTCCAGGAAGTTCTTTTCAATTAGCATCTTATAAATTTGAGTGCCTAATTTTCCTGCAAGGTGATCGTAGCAGTAACGAGCATCACAAAGTTCTTTAGCGGGTAATTTTCGTTTTACTTTTTTGTGTGGGGCCAATGTCATCATAGTTTCAACCAGCATTGCGACCTCTGGCGTAGCTAGCTGGAAATACTTGAAACGCCCTTGGCATACATAGTTGATCAATCCTGCTTCGACTAACTGGTGTAGATGCCCAGTAGCAGCTCCTGGCTCAATGCCGCTTCCGTAAGCTAACTCTTTTGCTGTGAGTGCTCGGCCTTCCATAAGCAACGCTAACATACAGGCTCGATTTGGATTTCAAATGGCTATAGCTAATTGATTTAAATCAGGTTCTTCATGCATAGTTCATAATCTCCTTAACTATAACCTAGTGACAACGTTTTCTTTACCTAGTAAACCTACTTGTGCCGGCGAAATAGCAAGCAGTATCTAATCTCAATTAATCAAGAGGTTAATATCATGAAATTTTCCAAAGCAAAAGCAAGTAACGCAACTCTCGCTGCGGTTGGTTAATCTCCGTAAGTTGTTTGCGTGTAGTAAAAAAACTCGTAATGACTCGTAAGTAAAGCATTACTTATTAATAAACATAGTATTTTGGAGATTCAAAATGAAATTTACCAAAATGAAAGCGAGCAATGCTGCTCTGGCCTCCGTAGGCTAAAAGCTGTAACGGAAGGAGGTGTTATCGGCCTCCTTCCCCTAACAACTCTCTTAGGATGTCCGTTATGGAAAAATTAAAACTGAAAACCACTGTGCTGGTTTATAAACCATTTAATAAAAACACAACGGTTAGGTTTAATTCTGAGTTGATTAGTTTTGAAGACAATAATGGACGAATTTATTCATTTTTAACACTTCTTAATGACTACAAGACTGAAAGTGAAATTAAGAAGCAGTTTGTGAATAAATATGATGATATAGATGAAAGTGACATTGATGAATATTTGGTTACCTTAAGGGAGTTGAATTTAATAGAGACTCAATTTACCACCAGAGATATTCTTGATGAATATGATTCTAATCGGTGGTCAAGAAATTTTGAGTTTTTCAATACACTAATTTCATATGGCGAGAATAAATATAAAGTCCAACAGAAACTTGCGTTATCAAAGGTTTGCCTGCTTGGTTGTGGCGGGCTAGGGAGCCATATACTCTTTGAGTTGGCAGCCGTAGGTATTAAGGATTTAGTTATAGTTGATTTTGATAAAATTGAACTATCTAATTTAAATCGGCAGATATTATATAAAGAAGAAGATGTCGGTTTCAAAAAAGTAATAACAGCCAAGAAAAGAATTTTAGAGTTCAGTCCAACAATGAATGTTAATGCTATCGATTTGCGTATCTCTTCAGCGAAAGATATAACAGATATAATCTCTGGCCGAGATCTGGTGATTTGTGTAGCCGACAAGCCAAGGAATTACATGGTTAAATGGTTGAACCAGGCTTGTTGTGATTTAGGTATACCTTTTATCAATGGTGGTTTAGATACGCGGCGAGCCGTATTTTATTCCGTAATTCCTGGTGAAAGTGGTTGTACCGAGTGCTGGCGAAGCTCGCTTCCTGCGGATGAGCTTCAGGCACATATTGTTGCAGAAGACTATAATGAAAACATTGACTATCAAGCTCCCGCTCCAGCCATGTCCGCATTGGTTTCGGTAACTACTGGGGTCATGCTTTGTGAGGCAATCAAGATGATTACAGGTCTACAACCTCCTACTTTGACTAACAGGCTGAAGTCATTTTGTTTCGATGATTTGTCTATAGAGACAACGGAAAAATGGCAACGCAATGATAATTGCTCTTGCTGTGGGAATTTAAAGAACTCGTAGAGGATATATGTTTAATAAATTAACATTTTCATATCTGAATACATCTTTAGGTTTTTGGTTAGCAGGGTTTCTTATACCGTTGGTAATTTTAGACCTGAGTCACTCTGCCTTTTTGGTGACAGTATCATATGCTGTAAACATTGTTCCTTACATATTAGTAACTCCTTTTGCTGGAGCATTTGGTGATTTATTTAATCGTAAAAGGATTATTATGTTTGGGGAGGTCTGCTGTGCTTTAGTGGGTCTCATCATCTATCTAATACCTTTTACGCAAGGGAATATTGCCATAATAATTTTTCTCGGGTTTGTTATTTCTTGCTTTGCTGCTATACATCATCCTATTTTTCAGACGATCATCCCCGATGTTTTCAGCCAAGAAAGGATAAAAGTAGTTAATTCTAACATTGGAGTTATTGATAGTTTGGTTAGTATTATAGCTCCTGCATTTCTCGGATTTGTTTTGATTGGCTTTGATAAAAAAGTTGTCTCACTGGTAGTTTTTGTTTGTTATTTTATTTCATTTGCAACGTTTAGTTTTATACCTTATGTTCGCTCTCATGCTGAAGCGCGTTTTAATTTTAATCGTATTTTTTGTTCATTGAAAGAAGGCGTACTGTACGTTTTGGATAAAAAAGAATTGCGGAACATAGCTATTTTATTCTTTGCCGTTAATTTTGGTATTCGTTTGGTTCTTCCAAATTTAATGTGGATTTTTGGCTCATTTTATCACCTGACCGACGAGCAAATAGCACCTTATTATCTCATAATAGGTATAGGCGCAATAGTTGGTGCCAAAGTCGCGGTACCAATTATCGGTAAAGTATCCGATATTAAAATAATATCGTATTGTACACTATTTACAGCTTTGTTTAGTTTTCTTCTTTTGTTAACTAGTAATGCGTTAATGGTGGCGATCGTTTGGGCTTTTTCCTCTTTCGTTCAATCAATTATCGTAGTTACTTTTTTTACCTATAGGCAAAAGATTACGGAGACGTTTATTTTGGGAAGAGTTGTTTCTGTAACCCGACTTATATCGTATTTAGCGATACCCATTGCCACAATTGTTAGTGGTTGGTTTATAGATCATACGTTGAGTATAGATATAATCTATCTGGCTAGTGGTTTTGTGATATTATTAAGCTTTATATTTTTTGTCTTTGCCAATTCGTTAAGTCAATCCTGTGTTAAGAGCGATTAGATATACATCTGCTAAAGAAGGAGTGTGAATATGGTGATTGCAAATAAGTACGCTGAAATAGATTCGATCTGGCAAGATTGGATAAATCCTAGCGATTTGGTACGACTTGCGGAACATCCGTTGATGAAAAATTTTCGATCAGATAAACCAAGTCTTCAACTCCTTAAATCATTTCTGGTCCAACAACACTTTTACTCTCGAAATTTTACACGTTATTTATGCTCTCTTATTTATCAATTTAATAACATCAATGATGTACACAATCTCATGGAAAATCTTCTTGAGGAAATGGGGATTGATAAGCCAGGATTACCTACACATTCAGAATTATTTCAAAAGGTACTAAGGGCTGCTGAAATTAAGCCTGATCTGCATAGTCCCTTTGACGAAACGCAGCAGCTTATTGATAGTATGTTTATTTACTGTAAATCAGATAATCTCATAAAAGGGCTAGCAGCTATGTGTCTTGGCGCTGAAGCGATAGTTCCCATTATTTATAAGCCAGTATATGAGGCGCTGAAATATTTCAATTTTTCAGAAGAGGAAATAATATTCTTTCCTCTTCATATTGAAGAAGACGAAAACCACGCTATTACAATGGTCCAGATTTTGGAACGATTAACGCTGGAGAGTCCTGAATGTCGAGATGAAGCAATTTTGATTGGTAAAACAATGATTAATCATAGGTTGAATATGTTTACCGGGATCCTCAATAACTTCACCGAAAATGTAGAGAATGGCATTGAAAACGCAGATGAAAGCGCGTTACATCAGCGATTTAATTCAAAGCATTTCGTTGAGGTTCCGGAGATGTTGACACCGCTAATACCTAGAAAACTTCTCCATGCTTCTGTAATGAAATCAGTTAAATATGATGATGTATTTTCTAAGAATAGACGTCATTTAGTGCATGTCGTTGACTTACCATCTCATACAATTAGTATGACAATCGGTGAGCTTGAACCAAGCCAGGAAACCAGGCTGCATCGTCATAATTATGAAACAATTATTTATATCGTTTCTGGTCATGGATATTCTATAATTGAGGATCAGAGAGTTGACTGGAAAATTGGTGATGCTATATATATTCCAGTTTGGTCAAAACACAAACACGTAAATAATGATAGCTCGACTTGTTTTTATATTGCTTGTGAAAACACCCCTTTATTGCAGAATTTAGGAAGAATTGCATTGCGTCAGGAATTGAGTTAATTATCTATATAACAAATAGCTTTATTTTAAAAAATACCACTTTGTCACGGCAGTCTGGCATTGATTGCTCCAGACCTGTTCGGCCGTGCCGATGAGTTCAAATCTGTATTTAGCGTCCTTGATCGCTAATTATGTAGCAATGTCATAAATGAATACTCTGACTCGTCGTGGCAGTGCCCGGCGAGTCGGATATGCCATACACAAAGCTTTATGGGGCAACGATTACGGGGGAAAGCTTAGCGGGTAATACATTCCAAACTGAATTTTTACACAGGCCATTCTCTGCAATGCCCACCATTTGGTGGGCGGCGCCTATCCCAATGGTGCCTCATCAGCACATTTAGTTAGTCATGGCCGCAATGAACGCCTCTACGGCTTGCGCGGCGTGCGCAATTCGGTTGTGAAGATTCCCAGAATGAACAACAACAAAGTGGCGCCTGTCAGGGATGTTGTCAGCCAACCGCCATGATAATAGGTCATCGACCCCAAAGCTGAACCCAGCGCACCGCAAAAAAATATCACCGTCATGTATGCTGCGTTCAGTCGACCACGTGCTTCGGCATCCAGGCTCTGGATGGTTCGCAACCCGAACACTTGGTTCGCCTGGGTCGCGGCATCAAGAATAATCGCCGCAGCGACCAGAATCAGCAACGATCCGGCGGCTTCCCCCCATTCACTAATCAGCATGGCGAGGGCGGCGCAAAGTAAGGCCAGAGCGGTACCTAATCTTGAGCCGCCACGGTCGGCTATCTTGCCGGCCAGGGGCGCTGTAAGCGCACCGGCGGCCCCCGCCAGCGCAAAAGCGGAAATGCCCACCTGGCTCATATTAAAGCGGACATGCAGCATCAGCGGCCCGACGGTCCAGAACATGTTGAATACCGCAAACATGGTCCCCTGGTAAGCAGCCCGGCGCTGTAAAGGACGCGAGGTTGCCAGCAGGCATAGCATGGATCGCAGCGTTGCCGCATAGCCTCGGCTGGGGCGTGGCCGCCATTGTGGCAAGGATTTCGCCAAAAGCAATAACGTGCAGAACATCACCACGGCCGAGAAGATAAAGACCGATCGCCAGCCCCAATAGGCCGTGAGAAAACTGGCTAATGGCCGGGACAACATAATGCCCGCCACCAAACCGCCCATAATGTTGCCGATGACCTGGCCGCGCTGTGCTTCAGGCGACAATCGCACGGCCAGTGGAACCAGGATCTGGCTGCCAACGGTGCAGATACCGAGTGACAGGGAGGTGGTGAGGAGGGCCGGAGCGCTGGTGCTGCAAGCCACGCCGATCAGGCTAAGTATGGTGCCGGTCGCGGCGATCAAGACGAGCCTGCGGTTTTCCACCAGATCGGCAACGCAGACCAGAAAGAACAGGCCTATGCCATATCCGATCTGGGTCGTGGTGACAATCAGGCCGGCAAGGCTCGCGGGGAGTTGCAGGCCAGCGGCAATCGGCCCCACGATTGATTGAGCGTAATAGACATTCGCCGTTGTGGCGCCACAGGCAAAGGCGAGCAATAACGTCGTGGCTACGGACAGTGGGTTTGTCTGTGCTGCGGCGGGTAGCCGGTTAGGTTGAGTCGTCATTATCTGCTTATATCTCTCTTCTGCTCACTTCAGATCCGTGCGAAGCTATTTAGAGGTATGGCACCGACTGCGCCGGAATGCATTGACCGGTTCATCAAGCCGCGGCATGTCTCCTGGGCACGACCCCGAAGCAGAACTGCCCGCTAGCTTCCCCCATTAGATGTTCCAACGCGATTGGGTCGCTGACGTGGTATGTGAAACCGGGAGCCGTTGTTCGCATTTTCAGGATAGATGAAAGACATAAACGCTTTGTCTCTATATTGTGCTCAACGGGATGGCTGTTCAGGCCAAGGCTGGTTACAGCCGCGCAGTACTAGAGGCCGTTGCTGAACAAGCGCTCGCCACATGGCCTGAAAGTAACAGCCGTTCCAAAGCATCTGACTAATTGCCATAAAGCCAACAAGTGCGACAATCGTTGATTGATTATAGAGGGGCTTGCCAGATGCGGGACGGACGGCGTTATCGGAAAGCGCCATAGGCGTGGCGGCCAGTGTTGGATTCTGGTTTCCAGCCGCTAAGACTAACAGCAACAATGCGGCTCTAAACCTACCCGCTTCCCGATGGACTTTAGCATGGACTTAAAAGTAACGGAGTTAGGCAGATTTCACTGGAAGGCTGTAGAACGTAAAAGAAGGTTTTTATCCTGCTTTCAATGACCTAGGAATATCAGTAGACATCCACAAAACAAGAAATGGCTCCCCTGACTGGACTCGAACCAGTGACATACGGATTAACAGTCCGCCGTTCTACCGACTGAACTACAGAGGAATCGTGTGAACGGGGCGCATATTAGCGGCGTGTGCCGGGCTTGTAAAGCGTGAAATCCGCTTGCCGTATCGTTTGCTATAAGATTAGCCAACTTGCTGCTTTTGTAGCTGTTATTGCCTGGTTCAACGCACTGCCCTTAAGGTGCTTTGTTGCATGCTTATGGTGCGGGTGGGGCGGTTTTGCGCAAATTACCACGTGCAGTTGGGGTTGTGGATGTGTCTTTTCTTGCTGTTTTACAAACGGTTAAGCACTGCCTTGCCTGGCGGTTGGGATCTGGCCTGAATTTTGCTGCTTATTCTCTATCCGAAGGTAAACCGGCAAGATGGGGGCAGTATGAATTTCAGACGTCTTAAATATTTTGTGAAAATCGTCGACATTGGCAGCCTGACGCAGGCGGCAGAGGTATTACATATTGCCCAGCCGGCGCTCAGCCAGCAACTGGCGACGTTAGAAGGCGAACTGAAACAACAACTGCTGATCCGTACCAAGCGCGGCGTGATGCCGACGGAGGCGGGTAATATCCTTTATGCACATGCTCAAGGCATTCTGCGCCAGTGTGAACAGGCGCAAAGCGCAGTGAGCTGCGCCGGGCAGGCAATGAGCGGGCCGGTATCGGTGGGGCTGACGCCGGGCGGGGCGGCCGCACAGCTGGCATTGCCGCTGCTGCAGGTGGTTCGCGACCAGCACCCCGGCATCCTGCTGAGCCTGAATGAAAATATCGGCGCGGTGCTAAGCAGCCAGATTGATAATCAAACGTTGGATATGGCGCTGATGTACGGCGCCAAAATGCCGTCCGGCCTGAGTGCCATTACGCTGGTCAAAGAAGAACTGTATCTGGTGGCGACTCGTACGGTGCCTAGCCCCGGCACCAGCATTGACCTTGCCGACGTGGCGCGCCTGAACCTGTTTTTGCCGCGGGAAGGGGATGCGGTACGCAATCAGGTGGATGAAGCGATGGCGCAGCGCAAGCTGGTGGCCAACGTGGTGGGCGAAATTGAATCCCCGGCCACACTCAGTGCGGCTATCGCCGGCGGTCTGGGGGCCACCATCCTGCCCGAATCCGCAGCGCGCGCCATGTTGGGCCCGGCCAAAGCCTGGATGGCGCGTATCAGCGCGCCGATGCTGACGGTGCCGCTGTCGCTGTGCGTCTCCAGCCAGCAGACGCTGTCTGCGCCGGCGCTGGTGGTAAAAGACATTCTGTTATCCATTATCACCAGCCGCGGCCAGGAAAAACGCGCCCTGGCGCTGGTGTAGTCACGCCCCGGTGCCTGGCTTCTCGTAATGAACCGCCGGTGGCTAGTGCTCTTCTGCTGCGCCCGATGTGCGGCATTCCCTATTCATTGACGATGGCATGATTCATGCTGTCGTTTTCTCCCCCTATCGGCGGTGCACGGCTATGCCCCCAGGCTGCCGTCAGCGGCTCATTTTGGTTCAAATTACGCACCAGCATAAGGCAAAGGCCCGCTCATAGTGCAGTGTGGTTAACCATTTTTATTTTGTGGTTTTTGGTTCAAAATAATTTTTTTATATGAATTTTGAATCAAACCAATCAAACAGAGTTCCCCCTTTTCAATACTCAATGCTTCCAGGCGGTGGGCAGCACGGCCGGAAGTGTTTCAACTGAATCATCGGCATAAAAAACTGGCCCACCTGTTGCAAAGTTGTTCAAGTGCTAAGGGGGAGCCACCATGAACCAACAAGATCTGAATCAACTGATAAAAGACCGTTTTGACATGCTGCCCCGGCGCGAGCAGCAGGCGGCGGCATTTGTGCTGGAACACCCGCATGAGGTTGCGGTGATGTCGATGCGCGAGCTGGCGCTGATGGCCGGTTTGCCGGCCTCCACCATGACCCGTTTTGCTAAGCATCTTGATTTCAGCGGGTTTGATGAATTGCGTTCGATCTTCATTTCGGCGATCCGCGGCCAGGGCAACGCCTATGAATCACGTATGGCGGGCCTGGTGGCGATGAAACAGCAGGTGGGGGACCACTCGCTGGCGGCCGATCTGGCGGACACCACGGTGGCGCATATCCAGACGCTGTGCAGCGCGCACCAGATGGATACCATCGTGCGTGCGGGGAAACTGCTGGCGCAGGCCCGGCGTATATATTGCCTGGCGCTGCGTTCGTCTTACCCGATTGCGCACCACTTTTCTCATGTGGCGAGCTATTTTCACCCAGAGGTGCATTTGATTGATGGCTCCGGTGAAAGCGGAATTATGGCGCTGATGCGCGAACTGAACAGTAAAGATGTGTTGTTCGTCACCAGTATTTCCCCTTATGCCCGTAAAACCATCACCCTGACGCGCTATATGCACCAGCAGAAAATGAAAATTGTCGCCATCACCGATAATGCTGGCTCACCGGTGGCGAGAATTTCCAATGAAGCCATCGTGGTAAAAAAGAAAACGAATTCCTTTTTTGACACATTGACGCCGGCGCTGCTGGCAACGGAAATATTAATTGCACTACTGGCCGCTAATACCAAAGGCGATGTTCGCTCCAAGGTAAAAAATACCGAGGAGAAAATATGGGCTTTGGGCGAGTGGTTAAAAACCACCTGATATATTCTCGATTTTTAGGTTTTAACTGGTTCTAAGGGAGAGCGCTAGCGCGGTTTAACCACGCGTTTGCGTTTTCCCTGCAACTCGAATTGTTTTGGTTGTAAACAATTTCCCACTGACGTTAAAGGCAAAGAAATGACTGCATATAAACCAGAATTAACGACGGCACCTAAACATGGCCACAAAAGCCTGCTGTATTCCGAAGTCGTCACCGATTTAAATACGCTCGATTATGTGGATATCGCGGTCTTGGGGGTTCCTTATGGCTCGCCATATTCCATTGATGAAGTCACCAACGATCAAACCAATGGGCCAACGGCGGTGCGCCAGGCGACGGACCGCGCGCTGCGCAGCTTCGAGCGTTACGATTTCGACATCGGCGGCTCCATGACCGACAACCAGCCGATCCGCATGGTGGACTGCGGGGATATCGCCGGCGATGCGCGCGCGCTGGGCCAGCACTATGCAGCCACCGAGGCGGTGGTGCGTAAAATCCTGGCGCTGGGCGGCATGCCACTGATTATCGGTGGCGATCACGGCATCCCGATCCCGGTGCTGCGCGCGCTGGACAGCGTGGGGCCGATCACGCTGATCCACATTGACTCCCATCTTGACTGGCGCGATGAGGTTAACGGCGTTCCTGATGGTTACTCTAGCCCGATCCGCCGCGCATCGGAAATGGCGCACGTTCACGAGATTTTCCAAATCGGCTTGCGTGCCAATGGTTCCGCCCGCCAGGAAGAAGTGGATGCCGCACTGGCCTATGGCGCCCATTTGATCCCGGCGCATCAATTGCATGATGAAGGTATCGAAGCCGTGCTGGCGCGTATTCCGGATGGCGGCAATTATTATATTACCTGCGACGCCGACGGGATTGATCCCACCATTATGCCGGCGGTTAATGGCCCGGCGTTAGATGGCGTTACTTATGGTGAAATGCGCAAACTCATTCACGGTTTGGTGAAAAAAGGGCGCGTTGTTGGAATGGATATCGTGGAAATTACGCCAAAGAAAGATGTGAATAAAATTACTGCGATTACCGCCTGCCGTTTCTTTGTGAATTTAATCGGGATGGCGGTAAGAGCCGGCTATTTTAAGAAAGAGAAGTGATCCTGGATATCTTGTAAGGATATCCATCCATGAAGTATTTATTCATTGCGGAGTTATATTATGACAAAGAATCGCCTTTTGTCTGCGGCACTCTGTTGCCTTGTTTCTCTCGCCAGCGTTTCCGTTTCTGCGGCAACCGTGCTGGAAAATATTAAAAGCCGTAACTTGGTGCGCATTGCGGTGCCGCAAGACTACGCGCCATACGGGTTTATTTCACCGGATATGTCGCCGCAGGGGCTGGATATCGATGTGGCGCATTTGATCGGTAAACAGCTGGGCGTAAAGGTGCAGTTAATTCCGGTTACCGGGCCAAACCGCGTTCCTTATCTGCAAACCGGTAAAGCCGATATGACGATCTCATCACTGGGCAAAACCGAAGAACGCGCCAAAGTGATTGATTACAGCATTGCCTACGCACCGTTTTTTGATGCGGTCTTTGGCCCAAAGGCGTTGAAGGCTTCCACACCGGAAGAGCTGGCGGGCAAAACCGTCTCGGTGACCCGGGGTTCCATGCAGGACGACGAGCTGACTCAACTGGCGCCGAAAGCTATTATCCGGCGCTTTGAGGACAACAATAGCACCATCGCAGCGTTCACCTCCGGGCAAACGCAGATGGCCGCCATTGGCACCACCGTCGCCGCCACCCTCCAGGCGCGGAATCCGAAACTGGATATTGCGCTGAAAGTGATCTTGTCGAATTCGCCGTGCTACATCGGCATGCCAAAAGGGCAACCTGATCTGGTGGCGAAAGTGAACGAGATTATTCGCCAGGCGAAACAGGACGGCTCGCTGGATCGCATCTCGCAGAAATGGCTGGGCGCGCCTGCGGGCGAGTTACCGGAATAACAGGGCCGGCGCAGGAGTAACGTACTTATGAATCAGGTTCCGGCTTTGGCCGCACTGGCCGAATGGTTGACCGGGCACCGCGCCCGCGTGCTGCCGGCGGATATTCGGCACACGGCTCGGCGCTGCCTGGTCGATACGCTGGGCGTTATGCTGGCCGGGGCACAGCAACCGGTCGCGGGCAAAGTCCGCCGGGTTGTGGCCGGTGAACAGGGGCCTTCGCGGCTGATCGGCACCGGGTTGCACGCCGCGCCCGCCACGGCGGCGTTGGTGAACGGCGTGGCCGCACATGCGCTGGATTTTGATGATAACTGCTACGCCGGTTTTGTGCATGGTTCGGCGGTGATTGTCCCGGCGGCGTTGGCGCTGGCGGATGCCAAAGGGGCCAGGGGCGATGCGCTGCTGACTGCCATTGCCTTGGGCAGCGAATGCCAGTATCGGCTTGGCATGGCGCTGGAAAACGTGCTCTACCAGCGCGGCTGGTGGACCACCGGCATGTTGGGCGGCGTGGGCGCCTGCGCGGCTGCGGCCACGCTGTTGGAGCTGGATAGCACGCAGTGCGCCCATGCATTGGGCATCGCGTTGGTTTCCGCTGCGGGAATGAAAGCGGTGTTCGGCACGGACAGCAAACCCTTAACCGCCGGCTATGCGGCCCAGCGCGGCGTGATGGCGGCGCTAATGGCGCAGGCCGGCGTTACCGGGCCGTTGAATGCGCTGGAACATGCGGCTGGCTTCGCTGCGTTATGTAATCAGGGGCATTGGGCGGCGGAGTGGCTACGGGCGGGTAGCCGTCACTGGTGCCTGCGCGAACCCGGGGTGGATATCAAGCGCATACCGCTGTGCCTTTCCTCCCATGCGGCGGTGGACGCGTTGCTGTTTTTGCTGCAGCAACAGCCGTGCAGCCTGGCGCAGATAGACAGTGTGGTTTGCGATGTGCCGGAAATCGTCTGCGCCAACCTGGTTTACGATCTGCCGCTGAATGCGCAGCAGGCACAGTTCAGCCTGCCGTTCGCCCTGGCGCAAACGCTGTTGACCGGGGATGTTCTGCTTCGCCATCTGAACGACGCACACCTGCAGGATGAACGGTTACGCCTGCTGATGCAGAAGGTCCGCTACCACTCCAGCGCCCGCTGGCAGCGGGCGGATCTGATGCGTGATGCGCCGGAGGGCGCAGAGGTGACGCTTTGCCTGCGCGATGGTTCAAGCCGCAGCCACTTTGTGGCCAAGGCGCGCGGTGCGGCCAGCGTGCCGCTTAGCGATGATGAGCTGGGCGCCAAATTTCTTCAGTGCAGCGAACCGGTGTTGGGCATCGCGCCGGCATACCATCTGTTGAACCAGCTGTGGCAAATCGACCGGCTGGCTGTGTCGCAACTGTTGTTATTTCAGGAGACGGGAACATGACGCAATTCGATTTTATTAGCGTGTTGTCGGAGTGGCCGTCGCTGCTTGGCGGCGCGGGCATCACGCTGTTGATGACGCTCCTGGCGGCGCTGTTTGGCCTTTTACTGGGGATTGGCTGCGGCTGGGCGCGCGCCAACGGCCCAGCCTGGTTGCGCTGGCCGGTGGGCTGCTACGTCGAGCTGGTGCGCAACACCCCCTATATCATTCAGCTGTTCTTTATCTTCTTTGGCCTGCCGGCGGCCGGCATTCAGCTTTCCGCGTTGAGCGCCAGCGTGCTTTCGCTGATCCTCAACCTGGCGGCCTATGCCAGTGAAATCGTGCGGGCCGGGATCCAAAGCACCCCGCACAGCCAAATCGAAGCGGCGCAAAGCCTGGCGCTGAACCGCTGGCAAATTTTCACTCGAGTGGTGCTGCCGCCGGCGCTGGGGCGCGTGTGGGGGGCGATCGGTAGCCAGGTGGTGATCATTATGCTCGGCTCGGCGGTATGCAGCCAGATCTCTACCGAGGAGCTTTCGTATGCCGCCAATCTGATTGCCAGCCGCAGCTTTCACAACTTCGAGGCGTACATCATCGCCGCAGCGATCTATCTGCTGCTGGCGCTGCTGGTGCGCCGCATCCTGAACTGGATCGGGCCACGTTTTATCTTTGGCCGTTAATCAGAGGAGATGCCAGTGAGTGAATTCACGACCTGGGATATCTATCGCAACTTATTACTGGCGTTGCGCTGGACGGTGGGCCTGTCGCTGATCGCCTTCGCCGGCGGCGGGGCGTTGGGCGGGGCGCTGTTGATTCTGCGCCTGTCGGCGCTGCCCGGCGCCGCGCGCGCGGTGCGGATCTATATTCAGCTGTTTCAGGGCATTCCGCTGCTGATGCAGCTGTTTATTTGCTACTTCGGTCTGGCGCTATTCGGCGTGGAAACCTCGCCGTTGATGGCCGCCAGCCTGTGCCTGACCGTTTACGCCAGCGCGTATTTAACCGAGATCTGGTATGGCGCGGTGCGTTCGATCCCGCGCCAGCAGTGGGAAGCCGGCACCAGCCTGGCGCTCACGTTTATGGAACAGCTGCGCCACATCATTTTGCCGCAGGCGTTGAAAATCGCCGTTGCACCCACCGTGGGCTTTATGGTGCAGGCGGTGAAATCCACGGCGCTGGCTTCGGTGATTGGCTTTGTTGAGTTGACGCGCTCGGGCCAGATCATCACCAACGTCACGTTTTCGCCGTTTTTGGTCTACGGCAGCGTCGCTTTATTCTATTTTTCCCTCTGCTTCCCGTTATCGCTGTGGAGCAGACGTCTGGAACACAGTCTTTCGCGGAGGATAGCTAAATGACGGATTTTGCCCTGGTTGATATCAACGGCCTGCACAAACGTTTCGGTGAAAACCCAGTGTTGAAAGGGATCGATTTGCAAATTAAACGCCAGGAAGTGGTTTGCATCATCGGCAAAAGCGGCTCGGGAAAGAGCACGCTGCTGCGCTGCATCAATGGTCTGGAAACCTTCGAGCAGGGTACGTTGAAGATCGACGGCCAGCCGGTGCTGCATCATGATGCGGCGGCTTTGCGCGAGCTGCGGCAAAACGTCGGCATGATTTTCCAAAGCTTTAATCTGTTTCCACATTTGACCGTTGGGCGTAACGTCATGCTGGCGCCGACGTTGGTGAAAAAACAGCAACCGGCGGAAGCGGAAAGAGTGGCACGGCGTTTGCTAGAGCGTGTGGGGCTTGCCGATAAATTCGAACAGTGGCCGGATCAGCTTTCCGGGGGGCAACAGCAGCGCGTGGCCATCGCCCGTTCGCTGGCCATGAACCCGGAAATCCTGTTATGTGATGAAATTACCTCGGCGCTTGATCCTGAACTGGTGGGGGAAGTGCTGCAGGTAATTGAATCACTGGCAAAAGATGGCATGACCATTATTATGGTAACCCACGAGATGAATTTTGCGCGCAGGGTGAGCGATCGCGTGGTGTTTATGCACCAAGGGCGGGTTCATGAAATCGGCGCCCCTGATGAATTGTTTACCGCGCCACGCACTGCCGAACTGCGGCAGTTTCTGGCCTGATGAAAATCAGCGCGTGGCGGGGGGGCGGCCCGCCGATGGGCCCGTTACCCTGCCTGATGCTGATAAAAGGGATATTCCATTGTGAAGCGCGATGCGCAACGACAAACTGAAACCACCGAAGCCGGCTGGCAGGCGCAACTGGCGCTGCGGCTTGCCCAAAAAGCCGGCAAGACCGTGTTAACGCATCAACGCCACTTCGGCCCGCTGCGGGTGCAGCGGCCATTTTACCCCGAAGGCCACACTAGCCACCTTTACTTATTGCACCCGCCGGGCGGGGTAGTGGGGGGCGACCAACTGGCGATCGACGTCCAACTGTCGGAGCAGGCGGGCGCCCTGATCACCATGCCGGGCGCGGCGAAAATTTATCGCAGCAATGGCGCTATCGCCGCAATTAATCAATGTGTTACGCTGCAATCCGGTTGCGCCGTAGAGTGGCTGCCGCCTGGCAATATTTTCTTTCCCGGCACCGAAGCGCGTATCCGCAGTGAATTTCATTTGGCCGCTGATTCCCGGCTGATTGCCTGGGAAACCTTCTGCTTCGGCCGCCCGGTAATGAAAGAGCGCTATGATTGCGGCAATGCCGTGAGCAAGCTACAGGTGTGGTGCGGCGGCGAGCCGTTGCTGAACGAAACGCTGCGCGTCAGCGGCGGCCTGGCTACCTTGGCCGGTTACCCCTTCCACAGCACGATGCTGCTTTATCCCGCCGGCGAAGCCCTGCTGGATGAGGTGCGTGCGCACCTGGCGCAGCGGCAACATCCGGCCGGCGCCACGCTGCTGGATAAATTAATGGTTATCCGCCTGCTGGATCACAGCAATCTGTCGCTGGAAGCGGATCTGCACCAACTGTGGCGCCTTGCCCGCCCGCAGGTGATTGGGCTAGGCGCCGTTAACCCCCGAATATGGTCAACCTGAAAAGGAAAGAGTATGGAGCTGACACCCCGAGAGAAAGACAAACTGCTGCTGTTTACCGCTGCGCTGGTGGCGGAGCGCCGGCTGGCGCGCGGGCTGAAGCTGAACTACCCAGAGGCGGTGGCGTTGATTAGCGCCGCGATCATGGAAGGCGCGCGCGACGGCAAAACGGTGGCGGAGCTGATGGAAGAAGGGCGCCACGTGCTGGCCCGCGAGCAGGTTATGGAAGGCGTGCCGGAGATGATAAGCGACGTGCAGGTTGAAGCGACATTCCCGGACGGCACCAAACTGGTGACCGTCCACGATCCGATTATCTGAGGAGAACAGTATGATCCCAGGTGAAATCAGGGTGGCCGCCGGCGAGATTGAACTCAACGCCGGCCGTAGCGCGATATGGGTGACGGTTGAGAACCACGGCGACCGGCCGATCCAGGTGGGCTCACACTACCATTTTTACGAAGTGAACCCGGCATTGGTGTTTGACCGTGCAAAAACGCGTGGCTATCGGCTGGATATCGCGGCCGGCACCGCCGTGCGTTTCGAACCGGGCCAGGCGCGCGAAGTGGCGCTGATCCCAGTCGTGGGCCAGCGCATTATTCGCGGCTTTCGCGGCGATATTCAGGGGGAGTTGGATTCATGAGCAAAATTTCCCGCCAGGCCTATGCGGAAATGTTTGGGCCGACCACTGGCGATCGCGTGCGGCTGGCCGACACGGCGCTGTGGATAGAAGTTGAGCAGGATTACACCGTTTACGGGGAAGAAGTGAAATTCGGCGGCGGCAAAGTGATCCGCGACGGCATGGGCCAGGGGCAAATGCCGGATGCCGAATCGATGGACGTGGTGCTGACCAACGCGCTGATTGTCGATCACTGGGGCATCGTCAAAGCCGACATCGGCATCAAGAACGGCCGCATCGCGTTGATTGGTAAAGCCGGCAACCCCGACATTCAGCCCGGCGTCACGGTGCCGATTGGCGCAGGTACCGAGATTATCGCGGCGGAAGGTAAGATCGTCACCGCAGGCGGCATTGATGCCCATATTCACTTCATCTGCCCGCAGCAGGCGGTTGAGGCAATCACCTCTGGCGTAACGACCATGATCGGCGGCGGTACCGGCCCGGCGACCGGCACCAACGCCACCACCTGCACGCCGGGGCGCTGGAATATCACCCGCATGCTGCAGGCGGCCGACACCCTGCCGGTGAACGTCGGCCTGCTCGGTAAAGGCAACACCTCCAGCCACGAAGCGCTGCGTGAACAGATCGACGCGGGCGTGATCGGCCTGAAGCTGCATGAAGACTGGGGGTCAACCCCGGCGGCCATCGACAGCTGCCTGCAGGTGGCAGAAGAAGAAGACGTGCAGGT
Source organism: Gibbsiella greigii (assembly GCF_039540155.1). Lineage (NCBI taxonomy): Bacteria > Pseudomonadati > Pseudomonadota > Gammaproteobacteria > Enterobacterales > Yersiniaceae > Gibbsiella > Gibbsiella greigii. The sequence goes on along the minus strand of NZ_BAABEM010000008.1, from coordinate 30,683 downwards.
GGCGATCCACACCGACACCCTCAATGAAGCGGGTTTTGTTGAGGATACGCTCAAGGCAATAGGCGATCGCACGATTCACACCTTCCATACCGAAGGGGCCGGCGGCGGCCATGCGCCGGATATCATTCGCGCCTGCGCCTTCGCCAATATTCTGCCATCCTCCACCAACCCGACGCTGCCTTACACGGTCAACACCGTTGATGAGCACCTCGATATGCTGATGGTGTGCCACCACCTGGATGCCGGCATTGCTGAAGATATCGCCTTTGCCGAGTCGCGTATCCGGCGGGAAACCATCGCCGCCGAGGATATTCTGCATGACATCGGGGCGTTTTCCATGACCTCGTCGGATTCCCAGGCGATGGGGCGCGTTGGCGAAGTGATCATGCGCACCTGGCAAGTGGCGCACAAAATGAAGCTGCAGCGTGGGCCGTTGCCCGGCGACAGTGAAGAGAAAGACAATTTCCGCGTTAAGCGCTACATCGCCAAATACACCATCAACCCGGCGATTACCCATGGCATCGCGCACGAAGTCGGCTCGATTGAGCCGGGCAAACTGGCGGATCTGGTGCTGTGGAGCCCGGCCTTCTTTGGCGTGAAACCGGCGCTGATCGTCAAGGGCGGGATGATTGCCTATGCGCTGATGGGCGATATCAATGCCTCGATCCCCACGCCGCAGCCGGTGCACTATCGGCCGATGTTTGGCACGCTGGGCGATGCGCGCCATGCCACCCGCATGACCTTTTTGCCAACCCGCGCACTGCGCAATGAATTGCCCGGCCAACTGGGCCTGAAAAGCCTGATTGGCGAGGCGAAGAACTGCCGCGGGGTGCGGAAATCCGATATGGTGCATAACGATCTCACCCCCGACATTCAGGTTGACGCGCAAACCTATGAAGTGCGTGCCGACGGCCAACTGCTGGCCTGTGAACCATTAAGCGAGTTGCCGATGGCGCAGCGTTATTTTTTGTTTTAAGGAGGAACAATGCTTTTTCTTACCCGCAAGCTGGCGACCGGGGCCAACGTTAACGCCACCGCCATGCTTGATTTCGACACTCGGCTGAAAAGCCGGGCACGCATCACACTGGAAGACGGTCGCGAGGCCGGGTTGCAGCTTGAACGCGGCTCGATGCTGCGTGGCGGCGACATTCTTTGTGACGACAGCGGCGAGCACGTGGTGCGGATCGAAGCCGCGCCGGAGACGGTTTCCGTCGCGCGCTGCGGCGATCCGCTCAAACTGGCGATTGCCTGTTATCACCTGGGGAACCGCCATGTGCCGTTGCAGATTGAAGCCGGGCGCGTCGCTTATTTGCACGATCACGTGCTGGACGACATGCTGATCGGCCTGGGGCTTATCGTCAACAGCGAGCAGGCGCCTTTTGAGCCGGTGCCCGGTGCGTATGAAACCGGTTCGCACGCCCATTCCCACTCGCACCACCACCATCACCACCACTGATCGCGGAGAAAGAAGATGAAATATGGTTTGCCGTTGTTATTGCTGTTGGTTGCCGGGCCTGCGCTGGCGCACCCTGGCCACGGGCCGGAAAGCCTGAGCGCCGGGTTATTGCACCCGCTGACGGGGTTGGATCACCTGCTGATGCTGACCGGCGCAGGCATTATTGCGGCACTGGGGCAACGCCCGCGCAGCTTTATCTTCGCCACGCTGGCGGCGATGCTGGTGGGGGCTCTGGTGGGCCGCGCGCTGGGGGCGTTCAGCGGGATGGAAATGCTGATTGCGCTTTCCGTACTGGCGGCGGGGGCGATGATTTTTGCCGCCTTCACCGGGCGCGGCGCCTGGCTGATGCCGGTATTGGCGCTGGCGCATGGTTGGGCGCACGGTGCCGAAGGCGCCGCCGACGGTTTCTGGCTGTTTACCGCCGGCTTTATGGCCACTAGCAGTGCCTTGTTGCTGGCCGGTTATGCCGCCGGTGTGCAACTGCGCCGCCATCCTGCGCTGCGTAAAATCGCCGGCAGCGGCTGGCTGGCCGCCGCCGCGGTGGTGCTGGCCGGATGATAACGCCGCTGCAACAGCTGCGCCTGCTGCAATTGAGCAGTGCCTCGCTGCCGGTCGGCGGTTTTACCTATTCGCAGGGGCTGGAGTGGGCGGTGGAGGCCGAATGGGTCACCAGCGCGGCGCAGTTTCGCCAGTGGCAACAGTTGCAGATCGAGCAAGTGTTGATCCGCCAGGATTTGCCGCTGTTGCTGCGGCTGTATAACGCCTGCGCCGCGCAGGATGTCGAGCGCTTCGCTGACTGGTCGCGCTTTTTATTGGCCTGCCGCGAAACGGCGGAGTTGCGCACTGAAGAGCAGCAGCGCGGCGCGGCGATGGCGCGTGTGCTGGCGGGGCTGCAACTGTCGCCACCGCCGGCCTGGCAGGGTGCGCTTGGCCTGAGCCAAAGCGGCGGGCTGGCATGGGCCGGTTATTGCTGGCAAATCCCCGCTGACGCCTTGCTACTGTCTTTGGGCTACAGCGCGCTGGAGAGCGCGGTGATGGCAGGCGTGAAGCTGGTGCCTTTCGGGCAGCAGGCGGCGCAATCATTGCTGGCGGATCTGAGCGAAGTACTGGCGCAGCAGTTGCCGCTGGCGCTGGCCCTGAGCGATGACGAACTGGGCGGCAGCCTGCCGCTGGTCGCCATCGCCTCTTCGCGCCATGAAAACCAACATACCCGATTATTTCGTTCTTAGGAGCAGTCATGCAGAACTACAAACAACCACTGCGTATTGGCGTGGGCGGCCCGGTCGGTTCGGGCAAAACGGCGCTGCTGGAAGTGCTGTGCAAAGCGATGCGCGAACGCTATCAGTTGGCGGTGGTCACCAATGATATTTATACCAAGGAAGACCAACGCATCCTGACCGAAGCCGGCGCGCTGGAACCGGAGCGCATTATTGGCGTGGAAACCGGCGGTTGCCCGCATACGGCGATCCGTGAAGATGCCTCGATGAACCTGGCTGCGGTGGAAGATCTTAGCCGGAAATTCGGCAATCTCGACATTATCTTTGTGGAAAGCGGCGGCGATAACCTGAGCGCCACCTTCAGCCCGGAGCTGGCCGATCTCACCATCTATGTGATTGACGTGGCCGAAGGTGAAAAAATCCCACGCAAAGGCGGGCCGGGCATTACCCGTTCCGATTTCCTGGTGATTAATAAAATCGATCTGGCGCCATACGTCGGCGCTTCGTTGGCGGTAATGCAAAGCGACACCGAGCGGATGCGCGCCGGCAAACCCTGGACCTTCGCTAACCTGAAGAAAGGCGAAGGGTTGGAGAACATCATTGCTTTTATTGAGCACCAGGGCATGTTGGCTGAGTGAGGCTTTACCAGGCCCCCGTTGGGGCCTGGCAGCATGCCGGTGATCCTGTCACTTACGCAAGCGTTCAGCTATGCCAACCCATTATCGTCTTGCCTTCACGTATTCGTTTTATCTTGTGTAATCATGCCGTTGCCGGCGCTTTTCACTCGCCAACTGCCCGGCGATATAATCAATAAAGGCGCGCAGCCTTGGCGTCACCTGGTGCCCGCGTGGGTAAACTGCGTTGAGCGGGGCAGCGGATTCAGCGTGTTGTGGCAGCACTTGGATGAGTGCGCCATCGGCCAGATCGTCCGCCACATCCAGAAACGACTTCAGCACAATGCCCATGCCCGCCAGCGCCATGGCATGGGCCGCTTCGCCGTCGTTGCACACCGTGCGGGCGGTGAAGCGCACGGCTTGCTCATCATCGAAGCGCCATTCGGCTAGCGCAGCGGCACCGATATGTATGCAGTCATGGTTGGGCAGATCCGCCAGGCTCCGTGGCTGGCCGTAGCGCCGCAAATAGGCCGGCGAAGCGCACAACACGCGCCGATTGGGGGCCAAGGTACGCGCGATCAGGCTGGAATCCGGCAGCTCGCCATAGCGCAGCGCCAGATCGAAGCCGTTTGATATCAAATCCAGCACGTTATCGCTGAGCTGCAGCTGAATTTGCAATTGCGGATGTAACGCACGGAAGCTTGCCAGCAAGGGCACCAGCCGCCGCCGGCCAAAGCCATTGGGCGCGGTGATTTTTAGCACCCCCGAGACGTCCTCGCTTTGGCGGCGCAGCGTCTCTTGGGCGCGCTTTAACTCGGCAATGATCCGCACCGCGTGGGTTAACAACTGCCGCCCTTCGTCGGTGAGCGATAGCCGGCGTGTGCTTCTGTTCAGCAAATGCACGCCTAACCGTTGCTCAAAATTGGCCAGCCGCTTACTGACCACCGACAGCGATACGCCAAGCTCATGGGCGGCGGCGGTAAAGCTGCCCAAAGACGCGGTGCGTTCAAATACGATCAGGCCGGGCAGATCATCAATCAGGTTCATCGCAGCGTATTCTCAACATAATGGAAACAGTTATTCCTGATATTTTCCATTTTAATCGTATAACACATCAGCAAGAATGATTTTTCATCCTTTTTTAAGAGGGAAAGATCATGCATACCAGTCTTACCAGGCAACAAGTTTTGGTCGTTGGCGGCAGTTCCGGCCTGGGGCAGGCGATTGCCAAGGCGTTTGCCGCACAAGGCGCCCCTCTTTTATCACGCTAAAACGCGGCGCAGCAGCGCCGCGTGATGATTCACTGATGGAGTACCGCATATGAAAATCGATCTCTCCGGCAAAACTGCATTGATCACCGCCTCTACTGCGGGCATTGGGCTGGCGATTGCCCAGGGGCTGGCCGAGTCCGGTGCCAGTGTGTTACTCAATGGCCGCAGTGCCGGCAGCATGGCCAAGGCGAAAAACAAACTGCTCGCCTTGTATCCGCAGGCGCAGGTTAGCGGCATCGCGGCCGATCTAAGCACTGGCGCCGGCGCAGACCAATTGATAGCCGCCTTGCCCAGCGTGGATATTCTGGTCAATAACGCGGGGATCTACAGCCCGCAGGACTTTTTTGCTACCGATGACGCTACCTGGGAGCGCTATTGGCAAACCAACGTGATGTCCGGCGTGCGGCTGGCGCGGGCGTTACTGCCGGCGATGGTCGATAAAGGCTGGGGCCGGGTGGTGTTTATTTCATCGGAGTCGGCGTGCAACATCCCGGCCGATATGGTCCATTATGGCGTGACCAAAACCGCGCAGTTGGCGTTATCGCGCGGGTTGGCCAAGCGTGTGGCGGGCAGCGGGGTAACGGTGAATAGCGTTCTGCCGGGGCCGACCATTTCCGATGGTTTTGCCGAAATGATGGCGGAAGAGGTGGCGCGCACCGGCAAATCACTTGAAACCCTTGCGCGTGAATTCGTGATGGCCAACCGGCCCAGCTCGGTTATTCAGCGTGCGGCTTCGGTGGAAGAGGTGGCCAATATGGTGGTCTATGTCTGCTCGCGTCAGGCTTCGGCAACCTCGGGCGCGGCGCTGCGGGTGGATGGCGGTGTGATTGACGATATCGTCTGATCGAAGGTAACCAGCCGTGGTGCCGGGCAATGGCTGCGCCGCTGTTCTGCCCGATGCCGCCGCTCTTATGCTGCATTGATACGGTAGCCGCCAACCGGTGGCTACCGTGAGAAACAGCCTACCGCCAGTTCGGGTTTTTCATGATGCTGTAGCGCCCACACCCCAGCAGCGCGATCGCCAGGCCGGCAAAGAAATAAACCGCGATCTCCTCAAGCCCCCAGCCCCCAACCTTGGTGAGCGTGAAAATAATGCCGGGCTGGGTGATCAACCAGGCGAATAGCATGGTTGCACAGAAAATCAATGCGGCGGGCCGCACCAGAATGCCGAAAATAAACATCAGAGGAACGATAATTTCCCCCGCAAAAACGCCATAAGCCACAAACGATGGCATACCATGGTGCACCACCATGCCGATGATGCTATTGATGCCGTATAACAGTTTATGCACGCCGTGAAACAGCATCATGGCGCCGAACGATACGCGCAGCAGCAATTTTCCCAGATCGGGTTTGTCTAGCCAACGGTTCAAAGATACGTTCATTTTGACCTGTCCTGTTTAAACTTAAGTGACTGACGAGCGGGGTTTTCAGGAGAGTATATACCTTAACCCATCCGCTGGGCAGAGCAGCGTGGTAACGGTAATCTCGTGGAAAAAGTGAGGGTTCGCCAAGGGGAAGGCATTACAACATGCTGTTTTTCCTCTGTGGAAAATAAGCGCGCCGAATTTGCATCACAGCGCCGAACGTTTATAAAGAGAAGGGTACAAAAGTGACGGCCAACCCAAAGGTGGTAAGTGATGAGCTCAGATTTTGTCCAGCAACTCCAGCAGGCGTTAAACAAGCTGTATCCTGCCGAGCAGCATGCGCGGTTAATCGAGGGAATTCGGGGGCTGCTGGAAAAGTGGCAGCGCACCGCCGGGCAATTGGCACAACCGATTGACGAAAAAACAGTTTATCTAATCACCTACGGTGACAGCCTGCTCCAGGAAGAGCAAAAACCGCTAGCGGTGCTGAAACAGTTCGCCGATCGCTGGTTGCAGGGGCTGATCAGCGATATTCACTTGCTACCGATGTTCCCGTGGACGTCCGACGACGGCTTCAGCGTGGTCGATTACCGGCGCATTAACCCGGAACTGGGCGATTGGTCGGATATCCGGGCGTTGAACCAACACTTCGACCTGATGTTCGACTGCGTGATAAACCACGTTTCCAGCGCCAGCGTGTGGTTCCAGGGCTACCTGAAAGGCGAAGAAAAATACCAGAACTACTTTATCGAAGCCGATCCGCAGGCCGATTACCATTATGTGATGCGCCCGCGCGCCTTGCCGCTGCTCACGCCTTATGTGAAAGCGGACCAGCAACGCGTGTATGTCTGGACCTCCTTCAGCGAAGACCAGATCGACATTAACTTCCGTGAGCCGGCAGTGTTGCTGGAAAGCATCGACGTGCTGCTGCAGTATGCCACCACCGGCGGGCGCTCGATCCGCCTTGATGCCATCGGGTTTATCTGGAAGGCGGCGGGCACGCCCTGCATCCATTTGCCGGAAGTGCATCAGATTATCAAACTGTGGCGCTTGATCCTCGATCGCGCCAATACTGGCTGCCGCCTGATCACCGAAACCAACGTTCCGCACAATGAAAATATCCGCTATTTCGGCAACGGCGATGAAGCGCATATGGTGTATCAGTTCCCGCTGCCGCCGCTGACGCTGCACGCGTTTTTGCGCCAGGATTCGCGCTGGCTGAATGCCTGGGCCACGCAACTGAGTTCAGAAGTTCACCCGCCAAACACCACCTTCTTTAACTTCCTGGCCAGCCACGACGGCATAGGCCTGCGGCCGACGGAAAACCTGCTGGACGACACCGAACGGGCGTTCCTGGTCACCGAAGTGGAGCGCCGCAAGGGGCGTATCTCCTGGCGCAGTAACGCCGACGGCAGCAAATCGCCGTATGAGCTGAACATCAACTATCTGGATGCGATCACCGATCCGGATGATGATATCGCCACCAAGGCGGATAAGTTTCTTGCCGCTCAGTCGATACTGCTGGCCTTTCGCGGCGTGCCCGCCTTGTACTATCACAGCCTGTTGGGCAGCGAAAACGATCTGGCCGGCGTGGAACGCTCCGGTATCAACCGCCGCATCAACCGCGAAAAGCTGGCGCTGAAACCGTTGGAAAGCGCCTTGTTAACACCGGGCACCCTGCGCGCCGAGGTTTTCCACCGCCTGCGCCACCTGATTTATTGCCGCCGCACGCAGCCGGCGTTTTCACCGCAGGCCACGCAAAGAGTATTAAAGCTGGGCGACGCGCTGTTCGGCATTGAACGCTCCGACGCACGCAGCGGCGAGCGCATTAGCTGCGTAGTGAACATCAGCAGCCATGCGCAGCGGCTGCAACTGCCGCTGCCGGGCATTGAGCTGATCACCCTGACGGCGTTCGACGGCGCCCTGGTGCTGCGGCCGTGGCAGGCCGTGTGGATCAAGCATGAGGGCGGCTAAACGCCCGTGCCTACAGCGCGCCGCTGGTAAAGTGCTCCGGGTATTCCATTAGATCGGCCACCGTCGCCAGGTTGTCTTCGCACAGTTGGCGGCTGTAGGCGCCGCCCAGGCACAACCGCAGCGCGGCCGGCGGATTGTTGTCGGTGCAGAACGCCGCGCTGGAAACCGCGCTCACGCGGTGCTCCCGCAGCCGGATCGCCACGTCGGACGGGTTCCAGTGCAACTGTTTGGGCAGATGCAGCCACAGGTGAAAACCATGAGGATCCGCCTGATAATGGAACTTATGCAGGTATTTGGCGGCCAGTTTCTGGCGGAGCGCCGCTTCCTGGCGAATCGCCGCCAACACTTTATCGGCGGTGCCATCGCCAATCCATTGGCTGGCCAGCGCATTGGTGACCGGGCTGGACATCACGGTTAACGCCCGCAGGGCGCCGGCTAGCAACTGGGTAGAGCGTTTGCCCGGCCCTTTCACGTAGGCGATGCGCAGCCCGGCGCCGAAGCATTTCGACAGCCCGGTGATATACCAGGTCAGCTCCGGCACCAATTCGGCAAACGGGGTGACGTGGTGTTCGGGCAGTGCGGCGTAGGCATCGTCTTCAATAATCGGCACGCTGTAGCGCAGCGCGATATCCGCCAGTGACTCACGGCGGCGCAGCGGTACCGTCAGCGTAGTGGGGTTGTGGATGGTGGGGTTCAGATACAGCGCGCTGACGTTGCCCAACTGGCATTGGTTCTCGAATGCGCGCGGCAGCGGGCCGTCGCCGTCGCACTCCAGCGCGTGCAGCGGGATATTCAACTGGCTGGCGATTGCCTTCAGCCCCGGGTAAATCAGGCTGCCTACGCAGATCGTGCCGCCTTTGCGGCCCAGCAGCGTCGCCAGCCCTACCAGCACGCTGTGAATGCCGGGGCACACTAACACCTCGTCGGCATCCAACTGCGGCAGGCGCTTGCCCAGCCAGATCATCGCCGCCTCTTTGTCATTCACCGTTCCGCCGAAATCCTGATAGCGCAGCAGGCTATACATATCTTGGTGCGCGAACAGATTCAGCGCGCCCTGGCGAATCGCGTCGGTCACATCCGGCGCTTCAGGCTCAATCGGCGAGTTCATGGTCATATCGTAACTGCTGCCGCTGCTTAGCGGGATCGCCGGGACCTTGCCGCGGATAAAGCTGCCCATGCCGGGGCGCGAATCAATCAGGCCGCGCTTTCTGGCTTCGGCGTAGCCACGCGTTACCGTGGTGTAGTTCAACGCCAGCGCCACCGCTAAATCGCGCAGCGGCGGCAGGCGATCGCGCGCCTGGAATTCGCCGCTTTTCACACCGTCGGCGATCAAATCGGCAATCAGCAGGTATGCCGGCCGCTGGGTTTGCTGGCGAAGATAGGCCGCCCAACGCTCATAAATAGGGTCGATCATGATTTTACAGCCCTTTTTGACGCCGCCGCCCGCGGCAGGGTTAACGGGAACGCTGACACTGTAGTGTGAAAAATACCCGTGATGCAATCATTGTTGTATTGATTGCATTAATGATTGGGTGTTGATTTTAATTGTGCGCATTAATAGTGCATTTAAGCATCAAATAAGTGCGTGCATGGAGTGCCAAGTGATCGATTGTGTATTTATTGTGAATGCAAAACGGTGAAAGTAAATTTTTTTGCCGGGATATTGCGCCGATGATTCGCTAATGATTGCATCGGCGATTTTTGTGCTGGCACGCCCCTTGCTCCAGTGATTACGTCGCGTTATCGCACCATTGGCGAAATGCATCGTAATGGGGAGCCACCGGCTTCTCACCTATAACTGAGACAATGCGGAGCACACCATGCCAAAAGTAACTTTACCTGCTCATAAGACCGGTGATTTCCTGGTCGACTATGAAGAAAAAGTTTTTGAAGACGTGAAGGCGGAGCCGGGCCAGAAAGCCCTGGTGACGTTCCACACCGTGGCGTTTGAAGGCTCGATCGGCTTCGTCAATATGCTGCAGGCCACCCGCCTGCTGCGCAAAGGTTTTGAAACCTCGATCCTGCTTTACGGCCCGGGGGTGACGCTGGGGGTGCAGCGCGGTTTCCCTACGCTGGGCGCCGAGGCGTTTCCCGGCCACCAGAACTACAACAATCAGCTGACCAAGTTTATGGCGGAAGGGGGCAAGGTCTATGCCTGCCGCTTTGCGCTGCAGGCGCTGTACGGCCATGGCGAACCTTCGCTGATTGAAGGCATCCGGCCTATCAACCCGCTGGATGTGCTGGATCTCAAGCTGCTGCATACGCGTGACAATGCGCTGATCATCGACACCTGGACTATGTAACCGGAGGCGCGAGATGGCTCAGTCACGTACGGTACGTGCGGCTGCGGTTCAGATCGCGCCAGATCTGCACGCGGCCAGCAAAACGCTGGCCCGGGTTCTGGACGCCATCGATCAGGCAGCGGCGCAGGGGGCGGAAATCGTGGTCTTCCCGGAGACCTTTGTCCCTTATTACCCCTATTTCTCTTTTATCACCCCGGCGATGACCGCCGGCGCGGCCCACCTGCGGCTTTACGATGAGGCGGTCCAGGTGCCCGGGCCGATTACCCAGGCGGTGGGTGAGCGGGCGCGGCTGCGAGAGATCGTCGTGGTGCTGGGCGTTAATGAGCGCGATGGCGGCACGTTGTATAACACCCAGTTGGTTTTCGATGCCAGCGGCAAACTGGTGCTCAAACGGCGCAAAATCACCCCGACCTACCATGAACGCATGATCTGGGGGCAGGGTGATGGCGCCGGGCTGAAAGTCGTCGATACCGCCGTTGGGCGCGTCGGCGCGCTGGCCTGCTGGGAGCACTACAACCCGCTGGCGCGTTACAGCCTGATGACCCAGCACGAAGAGATCCATTGCAGCCAGTTCCCCGGCTCGCTGGTCGGGCCGATCTTTGCGGAACAGATGGATGTGACCATTCGCCACCACGCGCTGGAATCCGGCTGCTTTGTGATTAACGCCACCGGCTGGCTGACCGAGGCTCAGATTGAAGAGCTGACGCCCGATCCGGCGTTGCAGAAAGGGCTGCGCGGCGGGTGCAACACCGCCATTATCTCGCCGGAAGGGCGCCACGTGGTGCCGCCGCTGACGGAGGGGGAAGGGATCCTGATCGCCGATCTGGATATGCGCCTGATCACCAAACGTAAACGCATGATGGATTCGGTGGGGCATTACGCCCGGCCGGAATTATTGAGCCTGCGGCTTGACGACCGCTCGGCGCGCTATGTGGTGCCCAGCTATAACGAACCTGCCCGTGAAGGAGAAAATGATGACGACGCCGAGCCTGTCCAGACAACAACTGATTACTGAACTGCTGACGCAGGGCGTGAATGTGGTGAATCCGTCGGAACAGCATGTGAGCCGCCACGGCGGCGCCGGCCCTTCGGATCATCAGGCGGTCACTATCGACGGCGTAACGGTCATGGTGCCGATCTACACCCAAACCGCGCGCCATTCGGCATGGCAGGTGAAGCATGCCGAACAGGGCAAAACCACGTTATTGAAAAACCAGATCCCGGTGCGGGACATCACCTTTGCCCATAAGCCGCGGTTCTATGATTTACAAACCGCAGACGGCATCCCGTACTCGCACATCGCCACGCTGCACGGCACCGATGTGCTGGCCACCACGGTACTGCAAACCTGTATCCGTTATGAAAACCGGCGCAAAGCCTGCCAGTTTTGCGCCATCGGCCAATCGCTGGCCGCCGGTCGCACCATCGCCCACAAAACCCCGCAGCAGTTGGCTGAGGTGGCCAAAGCGGCGGTTGAGCTGGACGGCGTGAAGCACATGGTGATGACCACCGGCACGCCTTCAGGCAGCGATCGCGGTGCGCGCCTACTGGTGGAAAGCGCGCAGGCGATCAAGGCCGTGGTGGATTTGCCGTTGCAGGGGCAGTGCGAACCCCCGGGCGACCCGGTGTGGTTCACCCGCATGAAAGAAGCGGGGATCGACGCGCTCGGCATGCACCTGGAAGCAGTAACGCCGGAGGTGCGCGCGCGGATTATGCCCGGCAAGGCCCAGGTGACCATCGAACAATATATGGTGGCCTTTGAGCAGGCGGTGGCCGTTTTTGGCCGCGGGCAGGTCAGCACCTATATTCTGGCCGGCATGGGCGACACGCCTGAAGCCATTCTGGCGATTTCGGAACGGCTGATCGCGCTGGGCGTTTACCCGTTCGTGGTGCCGTTTGTGCCAATCAGCGGCACGCCGCTGGAGCACCACCCGGCGCCCAGCACCGCGTTTATGGCGTCCATCCTCGAACCGCTGGGGCGCATGCTGCGCGAAGGGCAACTGCGTTCAAGCGATATCAAAGCCGGGTGCGGCCGCTGCGGCGCCTGTTCATCCCTGTCGAGTTTTGAACAGGCGGTCGCCTGAGGAGGCGCAAAATGCCCGATTATGCCGAATACACCATCAAATGGGTCACCCTGCCGTGGGAACGCCGGCAGGCCTACGCCTTGCGCCAACGGGTGTTTTGCCAGGAACAGGGTCTGTTTGAACAGCACGATCTGGATGACATCGACGAACAGGCCCACCTGCTGGTGGCGCTGGGCACCCTTGCCGTCTGGCATGAAGAAGTAGTGGGCACGGTGCGTATTCACCAGCCGCAGCCGGGCGTGTGGTTCGGTTCGCGGCTGGCGGTTGACGACCGCTTTCGCCGCCAGGGCCAGCTCGGGCCGATGCTAATCCGCCTGGCGGTCAGCAGTGCCCACGCGCTCGGCTGCCGGGAATTCTACGCGCACGTTCAGCAACAGAACGAGCCGCTGTTCCGGCGTATGCACTGGCACACGCTGGATACGGTGACCTTGCGCGGCCTGCCTCATGCCTTTATGCAGGCCGATCTGGCCCATTACCCTCCCTGCCACGATCCGCTTAGTGGCATGGTGCTTAACGCCCGCCTGCCGCGAGTGCCGGCGGAGCTGGCGCCGCTGATGATGAGGGTGGCCTGATGGAATTGCCGGAACTGCTTACGGCGGTGCGCCAGCACAGCGGCATTGCGCACAAAAGCGATATCCAGCAGGTGGCCGCCGCGTTGCAACAAGCCTGGCCGCTGGCCGGCCACCCGAACGGCGACGATTGCGCGGTGTTGCCCACCGCAGACGGCTTCAGCCTGCTGGCAATGGAAGGCTTTATCAATGGCTTTGTGGAACAGGACCCTTGGTTTGCCGGCTGGTGCGGCGTGATGGTGAACCTGAGCGATATCGCCGCCATGGGCGGGCGGCCGCAGGCGGTGGTCAATGCGCTATGGAGCAGACAGGACGACAAGGCCGAACAGATTTTGCAGGGCATGGCGGCGGCATCGCGGGCGTTTCAGGTGCCGATTGTCGGCGGGCACACCAACCTGCGTAGCAACCAGGCGCAACTGGCGGTGGCGGTGCTGGGGCACGCCCGGCGGGTGTTGAGCAGCTTTGCGGTCACGCCCGGGCTAACGCTGATCGCCGCCATCAATCTGGCGGGGCGCTGGCACCCGCCGGGGTTGAACTGGGATGCTGCCACCGCTGCCGAGCCGGCGGCACTGCGCCGGGCGCTGGCGCTGTTGCCCGCGCTGGCAGAGGAGCAGCGGGTGATCGGCGCCAAAGACATCAGCCAGGCCGGCCTGCTGGGCACGCTGGTGATGATGATGGAAAGCGCGCAGGTGGGGGCAACGGTGGATCTGGCCGCAGTGCCCAAACCTGCGGCGTGCGGTTGGCAAGAGTGGCTGTGCGCTTTCCCAAGCTTTGGCTACCTGTTGGCCACCGAAGCGCAGCAGGCGGAAGCGGTTATCGCCCGTTTCACCCAGGCCGGGATTACTGCGGCAGCGATTGGAACCTTTGATGATTCGCGGCGCCTGACCGTTGCATATAACGGCGAGCGTGGCTGTTTTTGGGATTTGCATACCCAGCCATTAACCGGCATGGGCCGATAACTTCAGGAGGTGACTATGCCTGCAATGAATTTTGTCGTGTGTTGGCCAGACGGCAGCAAAGAGAACTGTTATTCGCCGTCTACCGCCATCGAAAAACATTTGATCGTTAACCACACCTACACGGTGGAGGCGTTTGTGCTCGCCGCACAAACCGCGCTGGATGAGGCCAGTGCACGCGTTGCCGCCAAATTCGGCTATGCCTGCTCCAGCGCGATGGATCAGTCCCGCGCCATTGGGCAGAAGGCACAACAGTTCGCCGCTACCGATCCGGTAGTGGTTGAGAAAATTACGGTGATCGGGCAATGAATCAGGTGGGAAACAGCATGCAACGCAATCAATTTCCAGTCGTTATTGTGGGGGGCGGCCAGGCCGGGCTGGCCATGAGCTATTGCCTGACGCAGCGCCATATCGATCACGTTATTTTGGAACGGCACCAGTTGGCGTGGGCCTGGCGCGAACAGCGCTGGGATAACTTTTGCCTGGTGACGCCGAACTGGCAGTGCAAGCTGCCGGGCTTCCCGTACGACGGCGACGATCCAGACGGCTTTATGGTGAAAGATCAGATTATTGATTACGTCCAGCGTTATGCCGACAGTTTTAATGCCCCGTTGCGTGAAGGCATTAGCGTTATGCGCGTTAGCCAGCATAGCGATGGCTACCTGCTGCACACCAGCGCCGGCAACTATTATGCCGGCCAGGTGGTGATCGCGGTGGGGAATTACCACCGGCCGCGCTTCCCGGCGATCGCCGCGCGCCTGCCGGCGGGCATCGTGCAGGTGCATTCGGCCAATTATAAATCGGCGGAGCAACTGCCGGCCGGTGAGGTGCTGGTGGTCGGTTCTGCGCAATCTGGCGCGCAGATTGCCGAGGATCTACACCTGAGCGGGCGCAAGGTGCACCTGTGCGTCGGCAGCGCGCCTCGGGTATCGCGCTTTTACCGCGGGCGGGATGTGGTGGCCTGGCTGGAGGATATGGGGCACTACAAACTCACCGTTGACGATCATCCGTTGGGCGAGGACGCCCGGCGCAAAACCAACCACTACGTTACCGGCCGCGACGGCGGGCGCGATATCGATCTGCGCGCCTTTGCCTTGCAGGGAATGCAGCTCTATGGGCGGCTGCTCGATTTGCGCGACGGCAAACTGATCACCGCCGACGATCTGGCGAAAAACCTGGACGGCGCTGACGCCACGTCGCAAAAAATCAAAGACAGCATCGATGAATGGATTAGCGCGCAGGGGATCGATGCCCCGAGCGAGCCGCGCTATCAACCGCTTTGGCAGCCGGAAAACCCACCGACGGAGATTGATCTGCAACAGGCCAACATCACCAGCATCATCTGGGCGGTGGGGTTCACCACTGATTTCAGTTGGATCGACCTGCCGGCATTTGATGAACGGGGCTACCCACTGCATCAGCGTGGCCGCTCGGTGGTGCCAGGGCTGTATTTCCTGGGGCTGCCGTGGCTATGGACCTGGGGCTCCGGGCGCTTTGAAGGTGTGGGGGAAGATGCGCAACATCTGGCCGGGCACATCGCCGAACGCAGCGGCGGTGCAACGGCGGGTAACTCGCAGGCGGTGGCGAATGATTATGCGCTGCGTTGAAACACCGGATCGGCATCGCTTCCGCGAGGCCTATTGGCGCCAGCAGGCCGAGGCGCTTGACTGGCACACTCCGTACCAACAGGTGGCGGCCTATCAGGGCCACGGCCCGCGCAGCCGCTGGTTTGTGGGCGGCACCACCAACCTTTGCCACAACGCGCTGGATCGCCACCTGGCGGCACGCGGCGACAAAACGGCGATTTTGCACTGCGATTATGCCGGGCAGATCACGGCGTTGAGCTACCGCGAACTGCACCAGGAAGTGCAGGCTATGGCGTGGATGCTGCGCCAGCAAGGGGTGGGAAAAGGGGACCGGGTGTTGATTTGCCTGCCGATGATCCCGCAGGCGGCGATCGCGATGTTGGCCTGCTGCCGCCTGGGCGCGGTGCATGTGGTGGTTTATTCCGGGCTAACTCATGAACCGTTAGCCCAGCGTATCCGGGCCAGCCAGCCGAAAGCCATCGTCACTTACGCCGGGCAGCGCGAACAACCCTGCGCCGCACACCTGACGCAGGCGTTGTGCAGCAGCGGCTATCGCTGCCCGTTGATTGACGTGGGCTCCGCTCATTTTCAGCAACAGCGCCAGCGTGCGCTAGGCCGCACCGTGCCGTGTTGTTGGCTGCCGGCGGACGCGCCCTCGCATCTGCTATATACCTCGGGCACCACCGGGGAGCCCAAAGGCGTGGTGCGCGACACCGGTGGCTATGCGGTGGCGCTGTTGGCTTCGATACGCAACATCTTTCAATTGGGCGAGGACGAGATCTTTTTCACCAGTGCCGATGTAGGTTGGGTGACCGGGCATAGTTACGGCGTGTATGCACCGCTGTTAGCGGGCCTGACCACCGTGATGGTGGAAGCCAGTGCGCTGAATAAGCCCGGCGCTCGCTGGTGGCAATGGGTGGAACAGTTGGGCATCACCCGTATGCTGACGGTACCCGGTGCGATGCGTATTGCCCGGCAACAAGGGGCGCCCCGCGCCGATCTGCGCAGCCTGCGTGCAATCTATCTTGCCGGCGAACCGTTGGATGAGCCTACGCGGCAGTGGGTGGCCGCCGTCACCGGCATCAAGGTGGAAGATCACTATTGGCAAACGGAAACCGGCTGGCCGATCCTGACCGGAGCAGGCGGCCAACTGCGCCCGGTATCGCCGCGTGACGTTGAGGTGCTGGACGATATCACTGGCGAACCCTGCGCCGACGGCGTGCCCGGCACATTGGTGATCCGCGATACGCTGGGGCCTGGCGGCATGAGCACGCTGTGGCAGGACGACGTTGAACATGATCAACGCTACTGGCGGCGAGAGCTGGGGCGATGGCTGTATTCCACCCACGATCGTGCGGTGCGCAACGCGCAGGGGGCGATCACCGTGCTGGGCAGAATGGATGATGTGATCAATGTCGGCGGTAAGCGGCTATCGACCGTTGAGGTTGAGCGTGCGGTGTTGGCGATCGACGGCGTCTCGGAAGCGGCGGCGGTTGGCATCGCCCATCGCCTGCTGGGGCAAATGGTGAGCCTGTATCTGGTGACGTCGTTTGATGCGGGCCGCGATATGCACCAGTTGAAACAGCGCGTACGGCAACGGATCGTGGCCAGTTGCGGCCGGCATGCACTGCCCCGGCATATCTATTTTGTGGTTGCGTTGCCGCGCACCTTTTCCGGCAAAGTGGTGCGCAAGCAATTGGCGAGTCGGGGATGAGGGAGGGCATTGGGCTAGCGAAGCCGGGCAAGGAGGCCGGCTTTGGGTTGGGTGTTGTTCTAAAAGAGAAAGCTAACTTTTCTGTTGCGTCTGGTATTTCGCCGACACCTTGCGCGAGGTATGTAATATCCGCAGGATATGCACTTCGTTTATCTTTCGTTTCAGCGCATAGATAATGATGAACGGGAACTTTGTCAGCACCAATTTTCTTCTCTCCCCTGAATTGCCTATATCGATCCCCGCTTCCGGCGTGGCTTCCAGCAGCGAAACCGCCGACTCGAACTTGTCATCCGCTCCATTCGCCACATCCAGTCCGGCTTCTTTATACAGGTAACGATAGATACCTTCACGGTCTGCCAGCGCTCGTTTTTCCCAACGCACACTGACTGTCACAACTCACCTCGCGCCGCCCGCGCTTTCAGTTCATTCATCCGCTGACTGGCATCCTCATTGCTGATGAGCTCGCTTTCTCCCGCATCATAACGAGAGAACGCTTCCCGTACTTGTGCCTCAAGCCATTCATCACCGACATTACGCTGATGCTGCCGCTCTTCTTCGGCCAACTCTTCCGCCCGCTGACGCATCAACTCCGTCAGCGTGACCTGATGACGCTCGGCGGCCCGCATCGCCAATCGTTTGATTTCCTCATCGATTCTGAAGTGGATAGTGCTCATCGCTGCCTCCTGTGGTGTCATTCGTGTTGTCATTTTATGCTACTTTTCCTGTTTTTTCCTCTTCTTCGCTTTACGCTTAGTCGGCGGTATTTTTCCATGCACTTTTTGTGAGTGCCCGATGACGTCCGGGTGTAGACCTGTGTCGCCTCCAGCTTCTTATGGCCCAAGATGCCGGGTTGCATCGTCATCACCGTGCAGGATCTGCGGGAGTTGTGGCACAGTCTGGAAGGATTAAGCCGGGAAGTGTTCGATGAACGCGCCGCCGACTTACTTCAAAGCCGGTAAGATAAGTTCTGAGTACATGGCTAATATTGATTTGGCAATTTATTTTTCTAAGGTTTTTATTTGGATTTTTACATATGAACTGATTTCTTTCGTTTGACTGAGGCAGTAATGTAATTGGGCGACAATTTTTGATGTTACAAGCAAACTCCAGCATTAATGTTATCTTTTAGATGGATCAGAATGACCCCATAGTTGTTCAGCTAAAAC
Source organism: Gibbsiella greigii (assembly GCF_039540155.1). Lineage (NCBI taxonomy): Bacteria > Pseudomonadati > Pseudomonadota > Gammaproteobacteria > Enterobacterales > Yersiniaceae > Gibbsiella > Gibbsiella greigii. The sequence continues at coordinate 12,406 of NZ_BAABEM010000008.1, read as the reverse complement.
AGAAATACGTTCTTCCTCAACCAGTTTATCCCGCCATACTTGCGGGATTCCAGAGTATCCATACAGCGCCCCTGCAATTTGTCCAGTCGTCGCTGCGACGCTATCGGCATCGTCAGCCAGATTTGCAGCCAATAAAATAGCATCATGAAAATTCGATGTATTCCAAACAGCCCACAACGCTGCTTCAAGCGTGTCAATCACATATCCGCTAGAGCGAATATGTTCCCGGGTTTTATTTTTGTAAATTCCCGCATTAATTAGCGCTGTTCTGGCATTCAAAGGGCAAGTTTTTGTTGCCAGGGCCTCAGATTTGTCCGCGCCATTAAGTAAATGATGCAGTATCATTCCCAGCAGACGGCAGCAGTCCATAGACTCTATCGCTCCATGAGTGGCCTTACCTTGTAATTCAGATTGTGCCAGGGTATGTAGTAAAGAATGACGATGAAAAATAGCGGCAGGAGCCAGACGTATTATTGCCGCGTTTCCAGCCGTGTGCGCATCATTATTGCCGAACCACTCATCCCCATATTGCAGGTAAGCCTCCAGCGCGTGACGAGTTGCATTGCCGATATCAAAACAAATGCCATTCGAACTGTTTGTACCATAGTGATACCAGTTCACTAAACGATTTCTAAAATCGGTCACGTTTAGATCATGGCAGTGTAGGTAAGTTTCGGCCAGGCAAAGCGCCATAGACGTATCATCTGTCCATTCCCCCGCTTTAAGTTGGAATGGACCACCGCCAATCATATCATCGACGTATTTTTGGTCGCGAGGTAAAAACTCAAGCGTGGTGCCAACTGCATCACCAGCCGCAAGGCCAACAAGAGAGCCTTTCGCTCTGTCCAGTAATTTTTCTTCACTCAGCTGTGGCCCGACGGAATGTAGCCAGTCTGGTAAATCGGATGGATCGCTAAGCCACCGATTATAATCCAGGTGCAGACCACATTCTTCCTGAAAAGCCTGATGATAGCCATCAGGTATTACGTATGGGTAATTCTCATGAATAAAATTTTTTAAAGAGAAAACATCTGTATGCAAATCTAACAAAATAACCTCCAACTAGATAGCGTGTATGGTACGAATTATAATCAGACATACTAATAAAATTTATTAGCACGGCATACGCATTAAAGCTGTTTTTAGACGTTTCAGTAATAATTCACTTAGTTGACTCTGGCTGACGCGCATTCTACGGCAGATATCACTGTTTTTAAAATCTTTCAGCACGAACGCTATCAGCATGTCGGCTACCGGCCCAACAAGGACGACACCTCCACGCCCGCTATTACCCTCTGCGGCAAGTGGCTATAGGAGGCCGGGTTCAGCATCGGGCAGCCGCTCAAGCTGCGTGTCATACCGGGTTGCCTCGTCATCACTGTGTAGGATATTCCGGAGCTTTGGCACTATCTGGAAGGATAAGCCAGGAACCGTTCGATGAACGCGCCGCCGCCGACTAGCTTAACCGCTTTCCCGGCGGGATGGACGGGCAGAGTGAGTAATGAGTATTGAGACGGTATTTTATTTCGGTGAACTACCGGAGCTGACGTTGACCTGCGACGAGCTGTCTCAGGTGGAGTTTAGCTCCGGGACGTTGTTCGTATACGTCTGTATCGCAACGGGCTGGTGCTGACCCGCAGTGGGTTGCTCGGCCAACCGATGGAGATTGAGCTACTGCCCGGCAAGAAGTAGACCTCGTTGCTTTCGCCGATACTGTCGACGCGCGCCAGTGGTTCTCAACTGTCTTTTGATAGAGTTACCCGGAAACGGCAGCGGTTGGGATCATCAATACGTCTACCTGGGAAAATGGTTCGCCTGTATCTGATGACGTCGTTCAATGCGGGCCGCGATATGCGCCAGTTGAAACAGCGCGTACGGCAGCGGATTGTTTAGGTTACAGATAGTTTATCTGAGCTGCTGGGCATAGGCTAGAATCGCTCCCAACCCATATAAATAGTCAAAGTATACCTAAATCTCATATTACAGACTCAATATAACAAATTAACTATTCTGGCCAAAAACACCTATAAGGTAAGATATATATCTTGCAGGTTGAATCTCTGAAAATGTAAAAAATATTAAAACATTATGTTTATGAAGAGAGCATTTACTCTCAAAAAAACATATTGCATCCCCTTTGTAATTATAACACCCAGAATTTATTGCATTTTCTTTTACGCCATTAATATGACTTTCGATCTCTTTTTTAAATAACTCATCCTCCAGATCAAATCGTTTAGAATTGAAAACCGTAAAAACTACATGACTGCCACAATATGGGCAATCAATAAAGTTTTTTTTATGAATGAAATCATTTTCAAGACCATCATGTAATAATATAGGGCTTTTTATTGAATTTTTCATTATGTTAAAATAAATCTCGCCTTAAAAATAAATTGATTTTTGATCAGTCGACCTATTGGATATACAATCAAGGTTCACATGAAATGTTTTAGCATGGTAACTCTATTAAATATTGACGGAGTCGTTTAATTAACTCGGGATCATTTAGGCAATCTAAAGGACGGATATTTTCAAGAATTTTTACTTTTCGCTCCATCCATTCAAGCCCTCCTTTTAATCCTATTTTTCCATTTATAACAATAGCCATGTCGCGTGCACCGCACATTTTTTCTGTTAAAATATCCACATCTGCATTGGAATATACCCCATGAAAGGATTTAACAAGGTCATTCCATGCATTATCACCAATGTAATCCAATTCTAATCCCATATTAAAACCGTCAAAATGATATTAAGTTTGTACCCGTTGACTTACGGGCAGAAGGTGTGGATCTTATACCAGAAGAAATTTCAGGCAGTTACTGTGAAGATATTAGATAAAGTAAAATCTGAGTCGGTGGAAAATTGCTGGTTCTTCCGAAGCCTTAAAATGGCGTGGATAATGGATTGTTGATTCTCAAATCCTAACGAAGCTATGAGCGCGATAACGAATTACACCACGGGATATTATATCCAACTCAGCCCCCATTAATATAATGGTGGTTTGACGCCGAATGAATCAGAACAATTGTTCTTGAATACTTTTATCCTTTTAAGCTGTTTGTTTGCACTTTTACTTATGGATTTATTTTTTGATTTAGATAAAATGTCCAGTTTTTCAATGGATTCCGCACTATTTATTTTCGCTAGCGCTCTAATGCACTTATCTGCTAAAACATGATCTTCATCATATTCTAAGTATTCAAGGTTCAGCAAGGAAGCTTTATAAAGATAATCTACACTAGTATTGTCTTTATATATCGATAACAACCTCGCGAACTCTTCATGCTTAGTATGCCAAGTATCTATAATAAGATTGTTCAATAAATTCACGCAGGAATACTTATAGGATACGACAGTCCCCAGATACAAAAAAAGATCGACTGCATCTGAATCTTTAAGATTACGTGCAATTTTAAGGTCTCTGCAAACATCGAGTCCATCGAAAAGATTATTATAGTCATCAATAAATATAGAGTAGTCAATTTCTTTCATCATTAAAGATAATATCAATTTCTTCTTTTCTTCTAGCATGAAGTTATTAATTTAACCTCTCAAGTTTCTCTATACCATTATTGAAAATATTTATTGCCAGCGCCAGTCAGGAGGTTTTACCGATTTTCAGATAATGCTTGGTGAGGGGTTACCGCCGTCAATTTTTTTGAATGATTTTATTAAGAACCACAAAAATGCATTAACGTATCAAGTTCATCTCTCTGTGATAAGATGTGTTACTGATTAAATAATGACTATCTTGGGAAAACATTAACTTTACCTTTGTCACTTTCAAAATATATCTCTTTTATTTTTGACTCATTGTCATATTCACATGACAATATCACATAAGGCAGCGGGGAAGTATTGCTAACTGTTAGGATTTTATTTATTGAACTCCCATCATAAAAATAATGATATCCTGAAATGTTATCGTCATCATTGGCATAATATGCTTCTATTGGTCTATTTTTTGCATCCAAAAAAATTTGAGAAATAGCCACAATGTAACCTTTGTTTTCTTTCTCACCTCAATAATCTCACTGTCTTTTCTTATTATATATGATGTGTCTTCTACATTTCCTTTTGAATTATAGCTTAATACTTTAATTATTGAGTTGTTATCGTAAATATAGCAATATACATTTTTTTTGTTTTTTGGTTCTTTATATTGCATATCTCCGGTTTTAAAGCCAGTTAACTCATTGTAAAAGGGGATAATACTAAATGCATTAAACTTAGACCATGATTTTATTTCTTCATTCTCAGAGTTAATTGACTCAATTCTATTTAACAAAAAATCCTTCGAAGATAAAAGAGATGATACTTTACCTAGGTTTTTTTTGATTCTTTCTGCAATGTGCTTCACTTTGTTTTCCTTTTTATAAAACTGGAATTTTACCACTAGCAAGGGGGAATACTTTCCCTGCTGCAAGCTCAGTTTTAATTTCTTTAAGGGCAGTCAAAAATTCTTTATCAGTTTGGCTGTTAATAAGCTTATCATAAACATATTGTTTATAAGTATTACCATGAATGCCATTACCTTTATGAGCCGTTGTTAATGTATCATTAATACGATCTGCACGTGTATTTGGAAGCCAAACACCATTTTTTGAATCGTTAATGTCAATATTGAGTTCGTCCATTCGCTGCCTCAACGCAACCATTCGCGCATCTGAGAAATTGGACATGACAATATGATGGGCATCATATTTTCCGCCGCCTAGAGGTTGTGGTCCTAAGTTCCGAGCAAGTTTTGCTACATCAGTTGAGCAACTCATCCAGCCTAGCGGATCCACCCAAGTTAACGGATCTCCGACATAAGCATAGATATTCAACCCACCCGCCAGCCCTATCAGATCCGGCTGCGTAAACCTACCGCACTGCGGGTCGTAGTACCTGAACAGGTTATAATGCAGTCCGGTTTCCCGGTCAAGGTATTGCCCCTGATAACGCAGGTTCTGCGGGGTTGCCAACGGCTGCGGGGTGCTCTCGCTGCGGGTTTCGCCCCAGGCGGAAAACTGCCCTTGCCACACCAGGTTGCCGTGCTCGTCGGTCATGCGTGTCGGCAGGCCGTTCAGCTCGGTATGGTACCAGTAGACCTCGCTGCTTTCGCCGATACTGTCGACGCGCGCCAGCGGTTCCCAACTGTTTTCTTGATAAAGGTAACGCGTAGCCTGTTCAGGGCGCAGGTTGCTGGGCTCGCTTCCGGCTTTTATTTACTGTTATCTATGACATTCGTATCCATACATTCTACCCAGATATCCCGTTTCTAAAATCTCTCAGCCGGAGCGCTATCAGCGTGTCGATTATAGGCCCAACAAAGGCGACATATCCATACCCGCCATTACCATCAGCGGCAAGTGGCTATAGGATGCCGGGTTGAGCACCGGGCAGCCACTCAAGTTACGTGTGATGCCGGGTTGCATCGTTATCACTGTGCAGGATATTCGGGAGCTGTGGCGCTGTCTGGAAGGATTAAGCCGGGAGCCGTTCAATGAACGCGTCGCCGCCGACTGGCTCAACCGCTTTCCCAGTGGGCTGGATCTGACGGGGATTATGAGTGGTGACTGACCGATAATTAAAAAGCCGGAAGGATCGTTTAGATCGCTTCCGGCTTTTTATTTTCAGTCGGCTACTTTAAATTACTTGGCTTCCAATAAGTTATATTATCCATTGCTCTTTCAATATCATCCATATCATCATCACCTAGCTCAAGATTAAATTTTTCAGTGATCGTACCTCTTATATTAGCTAGTCTTTTAGTAATCTCGTTTTCATCAATAAATTTTGTGGTTTCTTCACAATACAATGCTCTTTTTTCAGCACTAATTTCTCCATCAGGGTTGTCATAATAATGACGGGCAATATCCCTTAACGAGATAAGCATATACTCCACTTCAATCAGAATATTGATTGCCTCCTCTCCCGATAGAGATATTTTCTCGTTATTTTTTAGTAAGTTCAAATTAATTCCTCCTAAATATTTTAGGATTATCTAGTTTAACATCGCCTTTAACTGTCAACTCATCTATATGATAACGAGGGTTCCTCACCCACTCTAAAGAATCTGTTGGCACATCTGTCTCTATATAATCGCGACCACGGCCACGACCTATTTGATATTTAGTTTCTGCTTTGACTGAACTCAGAGGTTTATTTTTTGCAGGCTCTACATAGACACGATTATTATCATGAGCTCTTATTACTCCGCTTTCCTCGATCGCATTAGAACCCTTTCTATTTGTATAATGACGAACACGAGTTTTTTCAGTTGAACACTTCGCCAGCCCCCACGGATCGATCCACCCCAACGCATTCGGCGCGTACTGATAAAGGTTTATCCCACCCGCCAACCCTATTGGGTCATGCTGGGTAAATCTGCCGATATCCGGATCGTAGTAACGGAACAGATTGTAGTGCAATCCGGTTTCGCGATCCAGGTATTGGCCCTGCAGGCGCAGGTTTTGGGAATAATCCAACGTCTGCTGGTTTTCCCCATAGCTTAACTTGCCCCAGGCGCTGCTGTGGCCTTGCCAGCGCACCGTGCCGTCGCTGTCCGTCAGGCTTTCCGGTTCGCCGTTGGGCGCATTATGGAAATAAAACACCTGTGCCGGCGCTATGCCGTCAATACGCGCCAGCGGCTCATAGCTGCCCTGATCAGCATACACATAGGTGAGTGGGGTGCCATCACGGGTTTCCTGCAGCAACCGGAAGCCTTCCCACAGGAAGGTGGTGGTTTGCCGCTGCCCGGCAGGCTGGCGCAGATCCCGGCTTTGCAGCCACACCTGTTTATGGGTGCGGCGCCCGAGCGGATCGTAACGGAACTGCACATGCTGCACCGGCTCATTGTAGTGCGTGCTGTGGCGTATTACTTCGGTCAGACGGTGTTCGGCGTCATAGCGATAATGCCAGCGATAGCGATCTTTATGCTTCTCGACCGTACGGCCGAAGGTATCGTAGCGGTAATTGATGCCTTTATAGTGCGTTACCCGGTTGTGCCGCTGGCGGAATTGTCCCTCGTCCAGCAGGTTGGCCGCCGGATCGTAACGGTAATGCTCCGTATCCGGCAGGGAGCCTTCCTGTGCCAACAGCCGCCCGGCGGCATCGTAGTGATAGTGGCGATAGGCAAACGGGTTGGCGTTGTGTTCCTCGCGCGTCAGGTTGTTCTGGTAGTCATAGGCCCATTGGCGTGAGCGGCTGGCCGGCGCCGGGCGCGGCCGGTCAGTGCGGTGTATCTCCAGGCGATCCTTGCGGCCCAGCCGATCGTAATGCACCCGGCGGGTCAGGCGGCCCTGAGTGCGGCTGAGCTCACGGTGCAGATTATCGCGCTCAAACTCGCTGATCGTGACATTATCCAGCGCCAGTTGCAGCAAATGACCACTGCCGTAATAAAGTGCGCGTAGCGCACAGCCATCAGGCAGGAGGATCTGCGTCCGGTTGCCGAGCGCATCGTAAGAATAGGCCTGTGCGCCGTTAATGCCTTGTTCATTAATCACACGGCCCAACAGATCATACTGGAAGCGGACGTCGCTCTCGGCTTCCTGCGCGTAGCCTTGCCAGACATCGCCCCGGTAGAAGGCCGCCTGCAGCAGTTGGCCGACAGCGTTGTAACGGTAGCGGGTTTCTCCGTCTGGCGTCTGCCTGGCGGTCAGTTGCCCGGCGGCATTGTGGCTGAAGAAGTGTGAAAACGTGTCGGGGGTATTGGCGGCAAAAGCACGTTCAATGACCCGGCGGCATTCGTCATGGCGGTAACGCGTGCTAACGCCGTCCAGCCCGGTTTCTTCCAGTAGCAGGTTACCGGCGCCCCAGCGGAAGGCATAGCTTTCGTCGTTTTCGTTGCGTAATGCGATCAGGCGGTCGTCAGCCCCCAGTTCCCACACTCTGTCAGGGAGGAAAGCTGGGCGGGAGCGTGAGTTAGTTAATTGTTATGAGTTTACACGACAATAACTAAATTACTTTGTACAGACCATCTACCATTGAATTATTATTCGTTATTTTAGAATAATTATAAACCTGGCGAGCGTCATTGAATCTTGATTTTTCAATTAATAATTTAATGCCCTCGTATATTCTTCAAGTGAAGATGAGTTTTTTGTTCCATTACAGATAATATGACATCAGGGAATTGCTCTCCATAATATATAAGGTCCTGAAAAAGTGTATTGAGGCTGATACCGAGAACTTGTGCGGTATCGCGACATCCAGACCCGTTCATCGCCATATTAATAATGGACTGGTGTGTCTGGTTTAGCCCCGGAGTAGCTAAAGTTGAGCTAAAAGTTTTTTGAGCAGAGCTTGCAGATCTAACGTAGAGTTCTGAATGCTGAATGTCCGTTACATCGAACACAATGGGTTTCATTGCACGACATCAACTTTTTCCATGTATTACATCCAAAGTGAAGAGCATACGCGGTCAGCAAGTCAGCGTCACGCCCCAATAATCCAATAAATTAACTATGTCAACCGTATAAGTAATCAAGCCAAGAAGCAAAGTTTGATATGCCAATAATACTTTCTACTCGAGATTTTAACTCATCGACAAACTCAACCTTAATGGCATCATCATTATCTGCAATATCAAAGATATTAAAGGAACCATAAATAATGTCAATTGTTTCTGCTAAACATAGAATAAAACTTATAAAATCATCGGCTATTTTAAATGGTTTGCCAGTGTCATAATTAGCATAAATGGGTGTGTGAAAATCACTGGTTATTGCAATTATTGGTTTTCCGCCACCGAAATCATCAGCAATAACTAATGAGTCATTAGAAAAACTTTGATATCCTGATTGAGCAGCAGTGATGGTATCAAGTGAGAATATTTTTATGGGGGAATAACCAGTTTCTATTTTTATATTATTTGGCTTCACTTTTGAATAAAATTCAAGCAAGTAATCTGATGATTTAATTTTGTTTTTTATTAAATCACTTAAATCATCAGGGAGTGTCTTTGAATCAATTCCTGTGATTGAATATGTATTTAAAGTTGAAATTAATTTATTAAGTGCTTCATTTATTTTAGACATAATCACTCCTGGAAATATTAGGCTTTGCACTTGGTCATTCTTGCTCTTGTTGCCACACGATCTATGAGTCGTCCTTTACCAGGGTTTTCAAAATTACCCCTGTGCCCTTGAAGACTGTGAAGATGCTCATCAAAACCAGAGGGATGATTCGCGTTTTGTAAGAATACAATATTTCTCGCATCCCCCTGCCATAAAGCTCCAAGCTCACCATTGCCTTTAACACTATTGATATGATGACCTGTATATCCCATTTCAGACATTATTGAAGTGAGTTGTCGATTATTTTTAGTATTGAGGATTATTTCTTTTTCTGCCATAGTCCAGTTTCGCGTCCCGCCTCCCGCAGCCACTAAATCACGCTCCTCACCCCATGCACGGCTAATTGCTGTAGCTCTTGCTCCTGGCTCGGCAGTGATAGTTGAGTTAGGTTTATAGCGTACTAAATCATCAGCAGATAATCCTCATGGATCGATCCACCCCAAAGCATTCGGCGCATACTGATAAAGGTTTATCCCCCCCGCCAGCCCAATCGGGTCCGGCGCAATAATCTATCCGACTTTCGGATCGTACTACCTGTTTCAGTAGTAAGTTACCTCCATTCCATCGTCATAGTGCAGAAAATCGCTCACGCTACCGCCCGCCGATGAGAAAGTTGACTATGATTGAGACGCATTCTAAGCTAGACAGCGCGGTAAATAAAGCAGATAAAACATAATGTTACTACACGGTAGGATATGCCTCGTAAAACGGCAGAGTCAACCCGCCGTCATCCATCAACCTTAAAGGCTGCTGGCTGGAAGATATGGGATTTATTACCGGCATGCCGATAACGGTTACCGTTGAGTGGGGCAGGATAGTGATTGAGACCGAGATTAATCTTTAGCGGGTGGTGAAAAATAACATAGCCGGAAGGATCGTTAAGATAGCTTCCGGCTTATTATTATTTCATTGCTCTTCAATATCAATAGATACATCAGAGTGAATTAAACTATCGTTTATATACTTCAATAACTTTTTAGTATTCCCAGCATGAATTTCTAAAAAAACACCGCTAGATGAAAAAGATAAATCAATATCTGAACTCCACTTTGATTCCGAATTTTTACTTTTAAATCCAGCCGAATTTTCGTCCGAAAAGATAGTTACGTAATCAGGTGAGTTAGCTATCAGAGACCTCACCTTTCTATACAAATCAGTCGGCTCAATATAACTAATTAATTGATATTCATAACTCATTTTATCTTCCACTCACGTGAGGCCTATTTCTGACACTCGGATAATTTGAAGGATTCTTAATTCCAATGTGAGTTAAATCTGGATTTGACGATATATTACCGAAATCATCAAGCTGATCGCCTAAGGGATTTTCTTTATGTATATGTGCATTTAGACCTGACTTGGGTGTTAAATCCCCATTCTTCATGTTCATTGACTGATTACCATATGGATGGATTCGTACTTCAGAACCATCGGAATGTTTCCAGACTTGGTTTCTTGCTGCACTGTTACTGACTTTAGTTTGAGTGAAACCATTTTTAGCCAGAATTTTCTCTATCTGGCTGACGGATTTTCCTCTGAGTTTAGACAATTGACCAGACGCACTACTACATCTTGCCAACCCCAGAGGATCGATCCAAGTCAGCGGATTAGGCGCGTAAGCATACAGGTTCAGCCCACCTTCCAGCCCTATCGGGTCAAGTGCAACAATTCATCCGATTCCCGCGTCGTACTACCGGTTTCGGCTGTAAGTTACCTTACATTCCGTCGCCATGGTGCAGAAAATCGGTCATGCTACCGCCTTCCCTTGTGCTGTTGACTATGGCTGACGCGCATTTTACGCCAGACACCGCCGTTTTTAAAATCTCTCAGCACGAGCGCTATCAGCGCGTCGGCTACCGCCCCAACAAGGGCGATACCTCCACGCCCGCCATCAACATCAGCGGCAAGTGGCTACAGGAAGCCGGGTTCAGCACCGGGCAGCCACTCAAACTGCGTATCATGCCGGGCTGCATTGTCATCACCGTGCAGGATATTAGTGAACTCTGGCACTGTCTGGAAGGATTAGGCCGGGAGCCGTTCGATGAACGCGCCGCCGCCGACTGGCTTAACCGCTTTCCCGGCGGGTTGGATCTGGCGGGGATTACGGGCAGTGACTGACCGATAATAAAAAAGCCGGAAGGATCGTTGCGATCGCTTCCGGATTTTGTTCAAATAATTAATTCTAACCCCAAAGGATTATCTATATTTATTTTCAGTCTAAACTCAGCGCTTGACTCTGCTATAATAACACCTTCAGCATCTTCGAAAACATTTATAATTGGATTTGAATTCTCTGAATAAATAACCCATATTAAATTTTTATCTTTATCCAAGCAGGCTATAAATCCTTCGGAACCATAGCTTCCTTCACCAATGCAACAATAACCGTTATTAGATAGTCTTATTTCTTTAAGGCAATCAATATTAGTAACCTCATCTGCATTTTCCTCATAAAATTTAAGCAGATCAAACTCTCCGCCTTTCTCTATGTGAGGTACAGGGTAAGATGTTATTTTACAAAAAAAAGAGCTATCATCAGAAAAATAAATAGCATCTTTTATTGGCAATGATTCATTTTTCCATAAATTGACAATAATGTTTTTCATTTGCAACCTTTTGACGACTTAGTCGGGCGTGAGCTTAATCCTTTATCCGGCACAACACCTCCAGCTTTGATATTTCTTCTATCTTTGAAGCGTTGTTGGAATTTATCCCACCATGTTTTCCCAGTTGTTGAATCAGGGTGAGGTGAGTTAGGATCCACTTTAGTGACCTTAACTTTATCTAGCTCTGCTTCTAAAGCAGCATCCAATCGTCTGTTATCATAAGTGACTAACTGACCATCAACATCAATTACATTTAATGGAGATCTATTCCAATCCCATTGACCATTTCTCATTATTTCAGAGTAATCATTTGCTGAAATAGTTCGCTGCGAAAAATTAATGTCATTCGGATTAACCCATCCGCTAGTTAACCCCAACGGATCGATCCAAGTCAACGGATTGGGAGCATATTGGTACAGATTTATTCCACCAAGCAGCCCTATCGGGTCATGCTGGGTAAATCTGCCGATATCCGGATCGTAGTAACGGAACAAATTGTAGTGCAATCCGGTTTCGCGATCCAGGTATTGGCCCTGCAGACGCAGGTTTTGGGAATAATCCAACGTCTGCTGGTTTTCCCCGTAGCTTAACTTGCCCAGGCGCTACTGTGGCCTTGCCAGCGCACCGTGCCGTCGCTGTCCGTCAGGCTTTCCGGTTCGCCGTTGGGCGCATTATGGAAATAAAACACCTGTGCCGGCGCTATGCCGTCAATACGCGCCAGCGGCTCATAAC